>NZ_CAMPPP010000007.1:0-300533 GCF_946901175.1 Pseudomonas sp. Marseille-Q5117
AAGCAGCGCAGCTGCCCGCGGCGAAGCCGCACCACTCAACAATGAGCGCAAGCTCGAGTGCTCTTGATCTTGATCCACCGGCGACATCGGAAGGCTGAGTGGAGGGATTGATCCGGGCGTGGGAGCGCAGCGACCGTCTGGCGCAGCCAGACACAGCGGAAGGAGGTGCAGCGAAGCAAACCGTAGCCGCTGCGCCCGGATCGATCCCGCAGCGAAGGAACCCGAGCCTGCGAGGGCCGAACGTAGGAGCTAGCGTTTTTTGCTTACTTTTTTTGGCGCTTGTAAAAAAGTAAGTCGCCGTAAGGGCGAAACCCTAAGCGGCCGTTACCGCAGCAACGGATATGTACCCGGTCAAGCAGAACAAATCATCGCTCGACAAAAAGCCTTCGCGAGCAAGCTCGCTCCCACAGGGAAACTGCACCTACCGTTAATATCCGGTCATTTCCAGATAGCCCTGGCCAGGATGGCTGCCCTCAATCTTCACCGGCCCCTCCCAATACGGAATACGCAAATCCATCCACGCATTGCGGTTGATCGCGTCAACGCTGATATCGAGTTGCTTTTCGGGAATGCGGATCGACCATTTCACCGGCATCGGTCGATCAGCAACCTTGGCCGTATCCTGCGGAACGAGGCTGATCTGCTCGCTGTGCAACGTCTGAATCTGCCCATCGGCGGCGATCCAGGTGCCGGTCAGATAAGGTGCGCCGTCCTTCTGCCGCATGCGGTAAAGCATCACATGTTCGCCGCTATCCAGATGCAGCGAGAACCAGTCCCAGCCAGTTTGATTGGCGGTGAGTGGCTGACTGCTCCACTCGCGATCGAGCCACGCCGGGCCGCTGACGCTGTAGGTCTGGCCATCGATCTGCAGCGTGCCGCTGGCCTGGAAAAATGGCTGGCTGTAGTAATACGAGGCCTGACCTTCTTCGGATTTCTGGCTGAAACCGTTGTCGCCTTGCAGCACCAGCGGGCGGCTGGAGGTGAGGCGCAGTTGATAGGCGAAATTCTTGTCACGAGCACTGAGTTGCATATCGCGCAACGGATCCTGCGCCTGACTGGCAAACATCCAGTCATCGATCCACGCTTCGAACGGCGCCAGGCGCACGCCGGCCTGGCCTACACCGCCCCGGGCGTAGCGCTCGGCGGCGTGGTGCACCGAGGGCGAGGTGACTGCCGCATGGCCCAGCCAGATCGTTTGGTTGCCCCAACCGGCCTGCTCGGCGACGGGTTTCAGGGCGCTGCGAAACAGCGTCCATTGCACGCCGAAATCATTGCCCTGCTGATCCTTGAGATTGGCGGTGACGTACCACCACTCGATGCGAAAACCATCATGCGCGCCGTGATCGGCCGGGAAGCTGAACACCCGACCGGGCACCACCGGAGTGAAGGACTGCGCCTGATCGCCCATGCCGGCAAAGCCCTTCTCCTCGGGTGCAGGCTGATCGCAGCCACCGAGCAGCAGCGCAATCATCAGCACGAGCCATTTAGTCCTCATGGGCAAACGTCCTCAGCAAGTCCGCCGGTTGTGTGCGGTACAGCGAATACAGCGGCCATGCCGAGGCCAACAGAGTCGCCAGCAAGGCCAGGCCCATCAGTTGCAACAACTGCAACGGAAACACCCGCAACGGCAAGCGCCAGCCGAATGCCTGCACATTGATCACCGCATCCAGGCACCATGCCAAAGCAATGCCCAGCGGCAGCGCCAACAGCAACGTTAATACGGCGAGCAGCCAGGTCTGGCCGAGGTTGAGCAGCATCAATTGTTTGCGCGTCACGCCCAGCGCCCACAGCGGTGCGAGTTGACTGAGGCGACTCTGGCTCTGGGTCAGCAGACTGATGAACAGCGCCACGCCAGCCACGGCCAAGGTCAGGCTGTTCAACGCCGCCGTCGCGGCAAAGGTGCGTTCGAAGACCTGCACCGACCAGCCCTTGAGCCGCGCCTGATCGACGATGCGGTTGTCATCCAGCGCAAAACGCGCCTGCAAGGCGTTGAGCAGCGCCGGAATCTGTGCTGGATCGATACGCAAATTGAAGCGGTTCGGCATGAGTTGCGGCCAGCCGCGCAACAGGTGCTCACTGCTGATCAGCACGTGCCCTTTCGGATTGCCGTAGTCGGCGTAGATGCCGACGATACGCGGCGACCACGTGCCGTTTGGCGTGGGAATGTTCAGATGCTCGCCCGGCCGCAACTTCAGGCGTCGTGCCAGTTGTTCACTGAGCATCACCGCATCATCCGTGGCCAGTTTGCCCCACGGATCGCTGCCACTGCTGTCGAGCAACGGCCAATGCTGGCGATAGTAAGAGTGGTCGATGATGCCGTAGACATCGGCCGGCCAGCCTTGCAGCGTCACCGAAACCTGCCAGTTGGGCAGCACAGCGGTCACATTGGGCTGCTGCTTGAGCCAACTGTGCATCTCGCGGGCCTGCGCCGGATTGGCCGGGTTGATGTACAACTCGGCGCTCAGGCGTTGTTCGAGCCAGTCGTTGAAGGTCTGCCGAAAACCGGCGGTCATGCTGCCGGCGCCGATATTGGCGGCGAGCGCCAGCAGCAGCGCCATCAGCGCCAGACTCAGGGCTGGCAGTTGCTGGCGGCAGTCGGCGAGAAACCATTGGCCGAGCACCGACCGACTACGCCCAAGCAACGGGTTCAACAACGCGCTGAGCAACACCGGCAAGGCCAGCGCGGCACCGAGCAACAGCCCGGCCATCAGCACGAAGCCGCTGCTCAGGCTGTCGCCCCAGATCAGCGCCGCCAGCGCAATCGCCAGCAGCGCTGTCGCCAACCAACCCTGCCGGCGCAACCAGCGCGAATACTGTTGATGCCACGCCTGCGGATCGGCCACCGCCAGCAACGGCAAGCGCGCCGCCCGCAGCAGACTATTGGCCCCGGCCAGCAACGCGCCAAGCAGGCTCAGACCGATGCCGCTGAACCACCACCAGGGACTCAAACGCAACTGCCCCGCCACTTCCGCGCCATACAGACCGCGCAGGCTGGCGGCGACGTCCGGCAGCAGCACGCTGGCCAGCCAATAGCCGCTGATCACACCGAACAATCCACCGATCAGCGCCAGCACACCCAGTTCAACCACCAGACACGCGATCAGCATTCGTGCACTGACGCCACAGGCACGCAACGTGCGCAGCAAGCCTCGGCGCTGTTCCAGAGCGAGGCCGATGGCAGCGTGGACGATGAACAGGCCGACCAGAAACGAGAGAAATCCCAAAGCATCGAGATTGAGATGAAAGCTTTCGGTCAGCCGCGCGAGATTGTTTTCTTCGCCGCTGCTTTTGAGCTGCAAGCGATCGTTGAAACTCGCTGGTAATTCCTGATGAAAATCCTTGGGCAGCAGCAATCGCGACAATTGCTCGGGTTGGTCGAGCAGTCTTTGCGCTGCGCCGATGTCGACCAGTAACAGGCCCGGCGCCATGTCCTTCTGCGCGAGCAGCGGCGGCAGGGTCTGGCCGTTCACGGTTTGCGGTGTATCGCCTTCGCGCAAGCCGAGCATTTGCATCGTGTCCGGGGAAATCCAGGTGCTGCCCGGCGGGCTGAAAAATTCAACGATGCGCTCGATCGGCATCGCCTGCCCGGCTACCGCGGAATCCGACGGCAGCGACACCGGCTCGATGCCCATCACCTGAATCCGCTGGTCTTCGTGGCCCTTGAGCGTCAGCCGGCCCTGCAACACCGGCGACACCGGCCAGCCCTGACGGCGCAATTCGATAAACCAGAGCTGGGGAAACAGTGCCCCATTTAGCGTGCTCAGGCTGGCCTGTGGTTCACCGCCGATCATCTGGCTGGCCCGCGCGTAGCTGTCGCGCGCCTGACTGTTCAGCGCCTCGACGCCAGTGAGCAGACTAGTGGCCAGCCACAGCCCGGTCAGCACACTGAAAAACTGCACGGGATGGCGCCGCCAGTGGCTGAGCAGCGCGCGCAGGGTTTGCCGCCAGATCATCAGGCGACCCGTCCGTTCGACAACACCACGCGCTGGGCCAATCGCGCCGCCACGCGCTGACTGTGAGTGACCATCAACAAAGTCGTCGGCGTGTCATCGAGCAATTCCAGCAACAGCCGCAGCACTTCATCGCTGGTCGCTTCATCGAGGCTGCCGGTGGGTTCATCGGCCAAGAGCAATTTCGGCTGCGAAGCCAATGCGCGGCCCAATGCGACTCGTTGCTGCTGGCCGCCAGAGAGTTGCTCGGGATACCGCGAGAGCAGATCGCCCAGACCCAGACGCTGCACCAGATGCGCTTGCCAGCGCGGCTCATGGCGCCCGGCGAGGCGCGCCTGAAAGGCCAGGTTGTCTTCCACGCGCAGACTGCCGATCAGGTTGAACTGCTGAAACACCAGACCGATTTCCGTACGCCGCCAGTTCGCCAGTTGCGCTTCGCTCATGGCTTCCAGACGATGTTCGCCGCTGCGAATGCTGCCGCGGTCGACCTTGTCCAGCCCCGCCACCAGATGCAGCAGCGTGCTTTTGCCACTGCCCGATTCGCCCATCAGCGCGAGGCTGCCACCGGCCTCCAGCGTCAGGTCGACGCCTTGCAGCACCGGCAACAATCCCTGTGGCGTGGCATAGCTTTTGAAAACGTCGCGAACCTCAAGCATGGGCAAACCCGATCAGTGAACCTGGGCCTAGGATAGCGGCCCTGAATGGTTTTTGTCCGCTGATGATCATCGCCTACTCCGGGACGCGCCCTAAGCTGCTGGCTGTTCGGCCATAACGATAAAAAAACCGGAGACACCCATGCCCCGTTTCATCCTGAGCCCGCGTGGCCTGCTGACCTGCCTGATCACCACTTGCCTGAGCCAGCCGTTGCTCGCTGCTGACGGTCCGGTGGCGCCGAGCGTGCAAACCGCTGCAAGCAACGCTGCCGTGCTGCAAACCCTGCCTTTCAGCGACCGCACCGATTTCGAATCCGTCAGCAAAGGCTTGATCGCACCGTTCAAGGGCCAGATCAAGGATGCCGCCGGCAAAGTCATCTGGAACGTCAACGCCTATGACTTCCTCGCCAAAGACAAGGCGCCGGAATCGGTCAATCCGAGCCTGTGGCGGCTGGCCCAGCTCAATGCCCACGCCGGTCTGTTCGAGGTCAGCCCCAGGCTGTATCAGGTACGCGGTCTCGACCTGGCCAACATGACCATCATCGAAGGTGACGACGGGCTGATCATCATCGATCCGCTGACCATGGCCGAAACCGCCAGGACGGCGCTGGACCTGTACTACGCCAATCGCCCGCGCAAACCGGTCGTCGCGGTGATCTACAGCCACACCCATGTCGATCATTTCGGCGGCGTGCGCGGGGTGATCGACGAGGCCGATGTCAAGTCCGGCAAGGTCAAGGTCTACGCGCCGGTCGGCTTCATGGAACACGTGATGAGCGAGAACGTCATGGCCGGCAACGCCATGAGTCGCCGCGCGCAGTACCAGTTCGGCAGCCTGTTGCCGCGCAGTGAAAAAGGTCAGGTCGATGCCGGCCTCGGCAAGAGTGCGCCCAGCGGTGGCACGGTCACACTGATCGCGCCTACCGATCTGATTGCCGAGCCGTTGGAAACTCGCACCATCGCTGGTCTGCAAGTCGAATTCCAGCTGACGCCGGGCACCGAAGCGCCAGCAGAAATGAACCTTTATCTACCGGAGTTGAAAGCCTTGTGCATGGCCGAAAACGCCACGCAGATGATGCACAACATCCTCACCCCGCGCGGCGCGCAAGTACGCGATGCCAAGGCCTGGTCGCAATATCTCGATGACAGCCTGGCGCGCTACGGCGACAAGGCCGACGTGCTGTTCGCTCAGCACAACTGGCCGACCTGGGGTGGCGAGCGGATTCGTACTTTGCTCGCCGATCAGCGCGACATGTACGCGTTCATCAACGACCGCACCCTGCACTTGCTCAACCAGGGCCTGACGCCGCTGGAAATTGCCGAAGCAATCAAGAAACTGCCCGGCTCGCTCGATCAGAAGTGGTACACCCGTGGCTATTACGGCTCGCTGAGTTTCAATACGCGCGCGGTGTATCAGCGCTACATGGGTTTCTACGACGGCAACCCGGCCAACCTCAATCCGCTGCCCCCGGTCGATGCGGCCAAACGTTCGGTCGAGGCCATGGGCGGTACCGCGTCGGTGCTGGAGAAAATGCGCAGTGCGATGGCCAGCGCTGACTACCGCTGGGCCGCGCAGTTGGGCAACCAGTTGCTGTTCGCCGATCCGGACAACGCGGATGCACGCAAGGCTCAAGCCGAGACGCTGGAGCAGTTGGGTTATCAAAGCGAGAACGCCACCTGGCGCAACATGTACCTGACCGGTGCGATGGAACTGCGCAACGGCGTGCCGCCGCAGTCAGCCAATACCGTGTCGGTGGATATGGTCCGGGCGATGAGTCCGGAAATGTTCTTCGATTACCTCGCGGTACGCCTGGACAGCGACAAAGCCGTGGCCCATGACCTGACGCTGAACTGGACGTTCGACGATGTGCAAAAGGATTTCACCCTGACCTTGCGCAACGGCGTGCTGACTCACCGCGCCGGTCTGAATCCGGCGGCGGATGCGAGCGTCAGCCTGAGCCGCGATACGCTGGAGAAGATCAGCCTGAAGCAATTGGACTTCCCGACAGCGATGCAAAAAGGACTGGTGAAGTTGCAGGGCAATGGTCAGAAATTCGGATTATTGATGGGCAGCCTGGATACGTTCGGGCCGCAGTTCAATATCGTCACGCCGTAAGTCAAAAGCCCCTCACCCTAGCCCTCTCCCGGAGGGAGAGGGGACCGACCGAGTTGCATGTACGAGATACGCCGACGTGGGATACCGAGTTGAACTCAGATTCCGAACGCCACAAAGATCGGCTCCCTTTCCCCCTCACCCTGTATGTACCGGACACATGGTGGACAGGTGTTCGGAGACATGGTGGACACTTTTTAATAGGCACATTGCTCATCATCAAGGAGATGACCTGTGTCCTGGCAAGAGGCATCCACCATGCAACTTCGTACAGAGTTTGTGCGTTTAGCTCGGCAAGAAGGGTCGAATGTTCGGCAGCTTTGCCGTCGATTCAATATCAGCCCAAGTACTGCCTACAAATGGCTCAACAGGTTTGAAACCTCGGGTGCAGAGAGCTTGCACGATCAGTCCCGGCGACCGAAAACATCACCCAAACGTTGTGCTGAAGAGGTTGAGCAGCAAATTTTGACCATGAGTCAGCAATACGAGGCTTGGGGTGCCCGCAAGCTCAAGCGCGTGCTGGAAGACGAAGGCGCTGTGATGCCCTCTGTCAGCACGGTGCATGCGGTTTTACAGCGTCATTCGCGTGTTGATCCAAAGGCTGCCGAGATCAAACCATTTATCCGATTTGAGCACGAAGCGCCTAACGATCTATGGCAGATCGACTTCAAGGGACACTTCGGCCTGAGCCAAGGACGCTGCCATCCATTCACGATACTGGACGATCACTCACGCTTTTCGTTGTGTATTGCCGCATGTGCCAATGAGCAGCGCCAAACCGTTCAGGACCATCTAATGCGGGCGTTTCGACGTTACGGCTTGCCGTTACGCATGACGATGGACAACGGCTCGCCATGGGGCGATCAGACTGGCGTTTACACCGCGCTGGAAGTCTGGCTGATGAGCCAGGGCATCAAGGTTGGCCACTCCCGGCCTTATCACCCGCAAACTCAGGGAAAACTGGAACGCTTCCATCGCAGCCTGAAAAGTGAAGTCCTGCAAGGCCGGTATTTCACCGATCTCGACGACGCACAACGGGCGTTTGATACCTGGCGCGACATCTACAACCAGAAGCGCCCTCATCAGGCGCTGGGCATGGCGGTGCCGGCGACTCGTTACAGTGGCAGCCCACGGGAATATCAGGAGCAACCGGCGGAGCCGGATTACAACGACGCAGATGTGGTCAGGAAGGTACAGGTGGGAGGTGAAATCTTCTGGAAAAACCGGGAATACAAGATCGGAAAGGCTTTTTACGGCAGGGGCATAGCGAACAGGGAGACGACGGAAGACGGCATCCACGATGTCTACTGGAGTAGACATCGTGTCGCTCGAATCGACTTGAACTTGCAGATCGTGACGGCAGGTAAGAAGATCTAAAACCGTCCACCATGTCTCCGAAAATGTGTCCACCATGTCTCCGGTACATACACACCCCTTGGGGGAGGGGCTGACCGCGTTGGATGTACGAGATACGCCGAGGTGGGATACCGAGTTGAACTCAGATTCCGAACGCCATGAAGATCGGCTCCCTTTCCCCCTCGCCCCCTTGGGGGAGAGGGCTGGGGTGAGGGGGTAAATCTTGCTGGCACCCTCGATAACGATCAATCACCTCAATCCTGCTTTCAACAAACCTGCCCCGGATTCAACCGAAACTGCTTCGGCGTAATCCCGAACTGTTTGCGAAACGCGCGGATAAAGTTACTCGGCTGGCGATAACCCAGCCGCTCAGCTATCCGTTCGATCGGTTGATCACCCGCCGTCAGCCAGTGCCGCGCCATCGATAGATTGTCCTCCCGCGCAGGTGCGCGAGTTTCAGCGTGCCAGTGGCGCAGCATGCTCTGGTGCAGAAACGGGTTGGCGCCAAGCAAGACCTGATCGAGGCTATATCTCGGTAAGGTCAGGCACAGATGTTCGCCCTGCTCCACTGCGATGCCCACTCCACGCAGCCAGCCACCGGCAATTTGCGCCGGGCGCAGGCTGACACTCACAAACGAATCTCCAGGCGCCCCGCCCAATCGGCGGGCAATGTTGCGCACCAGCGTTATCACTGCCGCATCCAGAGCGAAATGATGCAACTGCCCCTGCTGCGAACGCAGGCGCAAATGAGCGAAATCGCCCGCCTCGACCAGTTCCACCGCAACGTAATTGATCACCCTTGGCAAGCAGTCGATGAAGCACTTCAGACTGGCCCGCAAAGTCGCGGACGAGTCGAGCAGAATATTCAGTCCTTGCAGGCAATCGGTCGCCATCCCGTCGGCCAGTTCACAGCCAAACGTCGGCGCTACCCCTGACCATTCACACTCACGCCACAACTGTTCGACCGCTTGTGCGGCGATCAATTGATGCTGCCCGGCGAGCACTGACGGGCAGATCCCCACGCGCGCCATCAAACGTTGCGGGCACAGTCCGGACTGGCGAGCATGCGCGAGAATCGTGCGGGTAAACGCGCTTGAGGCGAACAGAGGCTGAGACATGAAGGCGGCCATCGAAGAACAGGCGTGTACTTATGCCAGTGGACGTGCTATCGATCCAATGCATTAAAAGTATCCGCAAAATGCAGGAGACGCATGATGGATCTTCGCCAGCTTCGCCACTTGGTCGCTCTCGCTGATTACCGCAACTTCGGTCGCGCCGCCGAGGCGATCAACCTCAGCCAACCGGCGTTCAGCCGCAGCATCCAGACTCTGGAGCGTGACCTTGATTGTGAGCTGGTCGAGCGCAGCAGCCGTGAATTTCGCCTGACCGGGCAAGGCGAACTGGTGCTGCAACATGCGCGGCGCCTGCTCGCTGGCAGCCAGGCGCTGCACAACGAATTGACGCAATACAACGGCCTCACCGGCGGTGAACTGCAATTTGGTTGCGGTCCGTATCCGGCGCAGGTGCTGGTGCCGGAAGCGCTGGCCGACTTCATTGATGCGCATCCGGCGATTCGCACGCGGTTTCATCAGGGCGACTGGCAGCAATTGACGCTGTGGTTGCGCGAGCAGCAGATCGAGTTTTTCGTCGCGGACGCGCGGCACTTTGTCAGCGATCCGCAGTATCAGGTGCACCTGCTGCGCACGCGGCCGGGACGGTTTTTCTGTCGCGCCGGCCATCCGCTCCTCGCGCAACGAGACCTGCGATTGCGCGCCCTGCTCGATTACCCGATCGTCGGCACGCGCATTCCACCGATGATCCGCAAGGTGCTCGCCGATATCCTTGGTGAGCAGGACTTCAACCCGAGCGTCGAGTGCGCACAATTTGACGCGATCCAGCGCGTAGTGCTGCGCTCCGACGCGGTGGGGCTGGCCACGCTGGAGGCCTTGCGTGAACAACTTGATCGCGGCCTGATCGAGCTGCTCGACTTTGTCGACGTCCCCCATGACGAGCCGGCGCTGCAACTGGGTTATGGCATCGTCAGCCGCGCCGGTTTTACCCTGACGCCAGCAGCGCGGGCGATGATCGAGGCGATCCTCAGCGTCGATCAGCGGTTGCTGGCGGCTAACGGAGCGACGGGAGACGCGCGCAGAACATGAGCAAAACCCATCCGCAATCCGTTAACGCTTTTTACGCTCACCCCCTTCTTCCTTCCCTTTCCTCCTTTCTCTCTCTCTTCCTTCTCCCATTCTCACTCTCCTCACCCCTTCTCCGCAGCCTGTTCGATCTGCGCACGCCGTTCTCGCGCATGCCGCTGCTGATGTCGCGGCGCTTCTGGGCGTTTGCCGTGGAACAGAGCGGCGATCCACTGATCGGTCTGGCGGCGGGTGAACGCTTCGTTTCGACGGCCACCAATGGACTGACCTATCTGTTCGATGTCGCCGTGTCGCTGGAACGTGCCTGTGAGTTTTTCGCCGAGTACTTTGCGTTTTTCAACGGACATTTCCGTGTGCAAATCCTGCGTGAAGATGGCGGCGTAACACTGCGCTTGGTCGAAGCCGGCAGTCTTGGTGCTCCGGCGGCGCTGACCGATTACATCCTTGTCAGCCTGTGCAGCCTGGTGCGGCGCAAGTTGCTCGCCAGCGGTGTGAATCGTGATCCGGTGCTGGGTGTGGCGCTGGTGTCGGCCAGCCGCGAGGAACATGTATCGGCGTTGCGCACCCCGGTGAGCGCAGAGCAGTCATGCGCGGCGATTCATCTGGATCCTCAGCTGTTCGTGATGCCGTTGACACCGGGTAATCCGGGATTGGAAACAACGCTTGTCGATCTGCTGGAGCAGACCCGCCGCCACAGTGAATCGACCTTGCTCGGACAGCTCAGCGATTTTCTGATCGAAGATCTGGCTTCAGCGGATTGGCAGCAGTTCTGTGCTACACAGCATGTGCTTGAGCGCACGGCGGCAAGGCGCTTGAAGGCGTTGGGCTGGACTTTCAGCGAACTGCTCGATGAGCATCGGCGCTATCGGGCCGAGGACCTGTTGCAATCCGGGGCGCTGGGGCTGGTCGACGTGGCGGATCGGTTGGGTTACAGCGATGTGCAGGGATTCAACCGGGCTTTCGCGCGCTGGCTGGGGTGCGCGCCTGGGGAGTATCGGGCGCGGTTCAACAACGGTTGAAACTGTCGCAGCCTGTCCCGACTTGTTCGCGAGCAGGCTCGCTCCCACCCTGGAATGCAATCCCCTGTGGGAGCGAGCCTGCTCGCGAAGAGGCCCGCCCGAGCAATCCAGAACTCACTGCCCCGAAGCCACACTCGCCGGCGCCCGCTCAGGCGTCACGATGCTGCCCAGATCGATATGCTTCCACTCAGGCTTGGCCCCCAAGCGCGCATTGAAGCGGTAGTTGAAAGTGAACTCATCCGCCGTCGGCACGCTCAGCGGTTTGCCATACACCGCTTCAATCCCCGCAAGGTCATAACCCATCACCTGCAACAGCGTCGGGAAGATGTTGTAGTGGCTGGAGCGGTCCTTGTTTGCTGGCAGATTCGCCGCCCAGTCCGGCGCCTGCAAACCACGGCCCTGGATCACCACCAGCGGCACCAGCCCTTCCTCCTCCACCGGGTCGCCGCCGCAATGGGTATTCAAGCCCGGGTTGCCGCGCTCATGCAGATCCTGGCCATGATCGGAGGTGTAGATCAGCAGCGCATTGTCCAGATTGGCCTGGGCAAACACCCGGGCGAAGAACTCGCCGACGTTCCACAACAGCGTGTTCTTGTAGGCGTTGCGATACCGCAGCCAGTCATCCGGCTGGCCGTTGAAACCGGTGCGTTCGCCAGTGTCGGCGACTTCAGTGAACTGTCCGCGGGGCAGCGTTGGCCGGTAGGCCATGAACGCGTCCGGGTATTTGTCATGCACCGGAAAATGCGCGCCGACCTTGTTGATCACGATCAGCTCGGGCCGATCGTCGTTGAGCAGTTCGATCAGCTTCGCCGCTGCCGCCATGTCGCGGTCGCGCACGCTGGTCTGGTCGAATTGCACAAAGCTGTCGATGTCGTTTTTCTCGGCGGCGGTCATCAGGTTCTGCAGGTTGCCGCCGGTGCGCTGGGCGTCGATGTAGACCGTGCCGAGCCCGGCCTTTTTCGCGTACTGCCAGATCGACGGCAACGTGCTGTTGATGCGTCTGTAGTCGGCGCGGGTGCCACCGTAGCGCAAGGTGACATTGGTGTCGGCGCTGCAGTTGGCAATGGACGCGGCATAACCGAAGTTGAAGACATCGACCCCGGCCGGCGCTTGCTTGAGGTTGCTGTGCACACCGAACGGCGCGTTGATGTCGAGGTAATTGCCGGAAATGCTTTCGTCAATGATCAGCACGATGTCATGGCCGACGGCGGGCGTGGCGCGCGCAAGCGTCACCGCTTCACGGGGGCCGACGGTGTCATGCAGCGCTTCGTAGGCAAACAGGTTCAGGTAGGCCAGCGGCGTGTACATGATCGGCAACCCACGTGCGCCCTCACCCGCTCGTAGAAACAACAATCCGCTGAGCATCAATACGCCGACGAGGGGCGCCGCGACCCGCAACGTGTTGGGTAAGAACAGCGCATGACGCGGTTTGAGTCCGATGCCGAACAACAGCAGCAAGCCACTGAGCACCGCGCGCAGGATCGCATCGCGATACTGATAGGCCGCTTCCTGAATGAAGCCGCCGGAGTACACCAGCGAAACGAAATCGCTGTACCTCAGGTAATCCGCGGTAACCCGTGTGTAAACATCAAAAAAAACCGCTGCGACATACATCGTTAATGCGAATGCATGTCGAACGAGAGCCTGACGTATATAGGCAGTTAGATATAACGCGAAAGTAAGCGCCAAAAACATCGCGCCAAAAACAAGTACATTCAAACCCCACCCGATAGCATTTAACCGATCCAGGTAATAGTCGGAAAAGAGCAATAGATAGGCAACTAAGAGCAGTTCCTTGACGTATTTGAACATGGCGATACCGGCCGTCCGAAATGGGAGGTTGTCAAAGCTTTGTCGGTCAGAACCTGACACTAGCACCCGGCCATCAAAGCGCAAGAAATGACTGATAGGCGGGGAAAGCGTCAAAAAAACGGTGACTCAAATCTGACACACCTGTAGCGATTAAAGCCTTTAATTTCGAGGACTTAGACCGTCTGTCGGTTAAATAAAATCTGAACAAATCTGCAAGAAAACAACAAATCCAATCGCAGCAATGACTTGATGGCCAATCGCCAAAAACGCCTCAAGTGTTATACCCGTGCAACATGTCATTTTGCTGACACGCTTTCCAAACCCTGCGCTATACCACTTTAACAATCTCATCCGTAATTAACTTTTCTGGTTTTATTGAGGTGCGCAGATGGACGTGAGCGTATTTGGCACTGGCTATGTCGGACTTATACAAGCCGCTGCACTTGCCGATGTCGGCCATCGGGTTTTATGCATTGATATTGATCCGAACAAGATCAAACAACTGCAACAAGCGGTGCCGCCCATCAGTGAACCAGGCCTGTCCGCAACACTTGAAGAAAACATCAAGGCCGGGCGCTTGTTGTTCAGCACTCAGGCCAGTGATGCGGTGACTCACGCCGAGCTGATTTTCATCGCCGTCGGCACCCCGGCGGACGAAGACGGCTCTGCCGACCTCAGCCATGTGCTCCACGTCGCCCGGCAAATTGCCGGCCTGATGGAGGCCGATCGCACGCTGATCATCAAATCCACGGTGCCGGTCGGGACTGCCGATCAAGTCCTGGCCACGGCCACCAGCGAATTGCTGTTGCGCGGCAAAACCGAGCTGCAGGTGCGGGTGGTATCCAACCCGGAATTTCTCAAGGAAGGCAGCGCCCTCGCCGACTGCATGCGCCCGGACCGGATCATCATCGGCACCCGCGACGACGCTGCCCGCGAGCTGATGAGCGAGCTGTACGCGCCGTTCTGCCGCAATCACGAAAAACTGATGTTCATGGACAACCGCAGCGCCGAGCTGACCAAGTACGCGGCCAACGCGATGCTCGCCACCCGCATCAGTTTCATGAACGAACTGGCCAATCTCACCGAGCTGCTCGGCGCCGACATCGAAGCGGTGCGCAAAGGCATCGGCTCCGACCCGCGCATCGGCTACCACTTCATTTATCCGGGCTGCGGCTTCGGTGGCTCGTGCTTTCCCAAGGATCTGCGTGCCCTGCTGCACACCGCCGAACACAACGGCATGCCGTTGAAACTGCTGCGCAGCGTCACCGACGTCAACGACAGCCAGCGGCACATCCTGTTCAGCAAATTGCGCGCGCAGTTTCCCCAAGGTCTGGCCGGCAAATCCATTGCGGTCTGGGGCCTGGCGTTCAAACCGAACACCGACGACATGCGCGAAGCCCCCAGCCGTTATCTGATGGACGCGTTGTGGGCCGAAGGCGCCAGCGTGCAGGCCTACGATCCGGAAGCCATGTCCGAGTGCCGGCGCATCTACGGCTACCGCAACGACCTGCACCTGTGCGCGACCCGCGACGATACCCTTGAAGACGCCGACGCGCTGGTGATCTGCACCGAGTGGAAAAACTTCCGCGTGGTCGATTTCGAGCTGCTCGCCGAGAAGCTGCGTTCGAAGGTAATCATCGATGGGCGCAATCTCTACAACCCGGAACAAGTAGCCGCCGCCGGCCTGCATTACAGCGGCATCGGCCTGCGCCACATCGCCCCTGAAGGGCTGCGGCCATGAAGATTCTGGTGACCGGTGCCGCCGGTTTCATTGGTGCCCATTGCGTCCTGCGCTTGCTGCGCGACGGGCATTCGGTGGTCGGCCTGGACAATTTCAATCACTACTACGACCCGCAGCTCAAGCATGATCGCGTGCAGTGGGTGCGCGAGCAGGTCGGCGATTTTCCGCTGGCCACAGTGGATCTGGCCCACGCTTCAGCGATCGACGCGTTGTTTGCCCGCGAGCAGCCACAAGTGGTGATCCATCTGGCCGCGCAGGCCGGGGTGCGTTATTCGCTGGACAATCCACGGGCGTATCTGGACAGCAACCTCAACGGTTTCCTGAACATTCTCGAGAGCTGCCGGCATCACCCGGTCGAGCACCTGATCTATGCCTCGTCGAGTTCGGTGTACGGCGCCAATCAACACACGCCTTACTCGGTCAAGGATGGCGTCAACCATCCGCTGTCGCTGTACGCCGCGACCAAAAAAGCCAATGAACTGATGGCGCACAGCTACAGCCATCTGTTCGGCATTCCCTGCACCGGCCTGCGCTTTTTCACCGTGTACGGGCCTTGGGGCCGGCCGGACATGTCGCCGATCCAGTTCGCCCGGGCGATCAGCGAAGGCGAGCCGCTGAAGCTGTTCAATTACGGCGAGCACCAGCGCGATTTCACCTACATCGACGACATCATCGAAAGCATCGCCCGCCTCATCGATCAGCCACCGCAAGCCAATCCGCAGTGGGATCGCGAGCAGCCCGACCCCGCCAGCAGCATGGCGCCGTGGCGCCTGTTCAACATCGGCGGGCAGCAGCCGGTCGCGCTGAAAACCTACCTCGCGCTGATGGAAAAACATCTTGATCGGCAAGCCATTGTCGAGCTGCTGCCGCTGCAACCGGGCGACGTGCTCAACACCTGCGCCGAGGCCAGTGATCTGGCCCAGGCCACCGGATTCCAGCCCCGGATAGAACTGGATGAAGGACTGGGCCGCTTCATCGCCTGGTTCCGCGACTACTACCCCACTGCCCGTGCGCCGCTTGCGGCTGATTGAATGCGGAGGACGCCATGACTGGACATGAAAGAAGTGTGTCGATTGCACAGATGCGCCCTGACAAGCGCGTCGACCCGGAACATCGCATGCGCCTCGATGCGGCGATTCACCGTCAGGGTCGCGGCTGGCTCAGCGGCCGCGATGGCGGCCGCCCATGGCAGCTGTCGCGGACCAATCGGGTGGTCGCCTGCCTCGGCGCGCTGACGATTCTCGTGCTGATCTCGCCGGTGCTGCTGGGTCTGGCCCTGGCCATCAAGCTCACCAGCCCGGGGCCGGTGCTGTTCGTGCAGAAACGCACCGGTTATCGCGGGCGCAAGTTCGGCATGTTCAAGTTCCGCACCATGGTCAGCAACGCCGAAGACCTCAAAGAGTCGCTGCGCCACCTCAACAAACACGGGGCAGACGCCATCGACTTCAAGATCGACAAGGACCCGCGCGTCACCGGCATCGGCAGTTTTCTGCGGCGCACCAGCCTCGATGAGCTGCCCAACCTGATCAACGTAGTGACCGGCGACATGCGCCTCGTCGGCCCTCGCCCGACCTCGTTCAACGCCTACCGCTACAAGGACAATCACCTCGCGCGTCTGGCGATCTACCCCGGCATGACCGGTCTGTGGCAGATCTCCGGACGCAGCAACATCGACTTCGACCAGCGCGTTGAGTTGGACCTCAGCTACATCGCCGAGCAGAGCCTTCTGCTTGATCTGAAGATTCTGTTGAAAACCCCCTTCAAAGTATTCAGCGGCCACGGAGCAAGCTAATGGACGGTTCAACCAATAAAAGCCTGAGCATCGCCAGCCCCAGCGAATCGAATCTGACTTCGACCGTGCTGGATCTCGATCTGCGCATTCTGTTCCTGACCGCCGCCAACCCCGGCGCCGGCACCACCACCAGCGCGCTGGCACTGGCCAGTCAACTGGCGCAGATGAGCAGCGGCCAGGTGCTGCTGGTCGATGCCAGCCAGTCGGCGAACAACCTCACCCAGCAGATGAACCTCGGCAAGGAGCGCGGCCTGCGCGACCTGCTGTTCAACCCGGGCAACCCGCCGCTGTTGCAGGACTGCGTGGTGCAGGTCTCGAGCCTGCCCTTCCATGTGCTGCCCAACGGCCGGCCGATCCGCACGCTGGAACACCTGACCGCCGAGCGCCTGAGCCCGTTGCTCGACCAGTTGGGCAGCCAGTACCGCTTTGTGGTGATCGACGGCGACGCGGTGTATTCCGCCGCCGACACCCTGGTCATCAGTACTCAGGTCGACGGCGTGGTGTTTGTCGTGCGCGCCGAAGACACCCGCTGGGAAGTCGCCCAAGCCGCTGTGCAACGCCTGACTCAGGCCGGGGCGAAAGTGGTCGGCAGCGTGTTCAACCGGCGCAAGTACTACATGCCCAAATGGCTTTACAAAAACCTGTAAGCGAACGCAAAGGATGACGCCATGAACGCCAGAATGCTTGTCCTGCTGTTGCTGCCGCTTGCGGGCTGCACCAGCACTTCCGAGACCCGCAACATGCCGGTGAATATTCTCACCGCCACACCGGCCAATGCGCAGGCCACCGACATGCCGCGGGTCGAACAGACCCTGCGCCCGAAAGACGTGCTGGATGTGATCTTTCACATCAGCACCAGCGGTTCGGACGCTTACCGCGTGCAATCAGGTGACCAGATCGGCCTGAATTTCACCGCCGCCAGCCAGCTCAACGGCAACCAGCTGGTGCTGCCCGACGGCACCATCGAGCTGCCGGGCGCCAACACCTCGGTGAAAATCGCCGGGTTGACCAGCGAAGAAGCGCGCCAGGAAATCCAGCGCGTCTATCAGCGCAAACAGCTGTTCCAGCCCAACCGCAACCAGCTCACCGTGCAGATCATCAGCCCGCTGAGCAATGAGCAGAACCTGAAAAGCGCGCTGAACCACCCGGCGACCGGCATGAGTCGCGAGATCACCGTCGGCACTGACGGCTACGCGAGTTTTCCGGAAATCGGCGCCGTGCCGCTGCAAGGCATGACCGTCAATCAACTGGAATCCTTCCTCAACAAAAAGTACGCGCAACTGCCGGGCCGCATGACCGTGGACGTGCTGCTCAAGTCCACCGCGGGCAACGAGATCTATGTGCTGGGTGAAGTCGCACAACCGGGCTCCTACCCGATCCGGCGGCCGGTGTCGGTACTCGAGGCACTGACCCTGGCGCGTGGTACCAACGTCAAGGCGCGGCTGGATTCGGTAGTGATCATGCGGCGCAACGGCAATCAGGTGCAGGCGATGAACTACGACGTCGAGAAAGCACTGTCCGGGGACGCGCCACAAATCGCCTATCTGCAGCCGGATGACATGCTCTACGTGCCAAAAACCAAACTGGCCAGCGCCGGCGAACTCGCCCGCCAACTGGCTGATGTGGTGCTGTTCCAGGGCGTCGGTTTCAGCTTCGGCTACCGCGTCGACAACAAAGGCAGTGACAACTGACTCTCAGGTGACCGACATGAACCCAAAAGAAAATTACCTGCATGAGTTCTTCAGGATTTTCTTCGCCAACAAGCAAACGGTGAAGCGCATCTTCCTGACCTTTGCAGTGATCGCCCTGCTCCTGCCGTTGCTGCTCAAACAGAGCTTCGATATCACCGCGCAGGTCATCGTGCAGTCGAAAAAGCTGTCTCAGGGCGATGCGACCACCTCGCTGACCCAGGACAGCGCCACCTTCATTCCGCCGTCGCTGGCGGACATGGAAACCGAAAGCAACATCCTCCGTTCGCCGGCGCTGATCCGTCAGACCATCAGCGAACTGCGCGACATGGGTCAGTACAACCCGCCGCCGGGGATGCTCAGCAAGCTGGCGGGCGAGCCATTCAAGCGTTACGTCAGCACGCCGCTGCGCGAATACGTGATCAATCCGCTGCGTGATGCGCTGGGCATGCAAACCGATCCGGTGCGCGACACGGCACTGGACGGTTTGACCCAGGACGCCATCGACAACCTGAAGATCGAAACCCTGCCGGGTTCCAATGTGATCTCGATCGTCTACAGCTTCCCCGATCCGGCCCAGGGCACAACGTTTGTTGCCGCGTTGCTGCAGAACTATCTGGTCGATCGTCAGGCGTTGCAATCGATCGAGCTGCCGCATTCGTTCTACGAAACCAAGAAGCATCAGTATCAGGTGCGGCTCGATGGTCTTGAAGGCGCGCGGCTGAGCCTGCTGGAAAGCGTCGGTTCTTCCGACCCGAAAGAGGAAATCACCTTTCGCCTCAACGCGATCAACACCGAAGAGCAGGCACTCAACCTGTATCGCGATCGCTTGCTGCAGAGCCAACGCTGGCTCGATTACCTGAAAACCAGCCTGGCCGCCGCCAACACCAACAAGCTCAACGACTACACCTTCCCGTTCACCTTCACCACGACGGTGGACAACATTGCGTTCGAGGATCGCGAGATCAGGCAGATGGGCGAGGCGCTGACCACTCAGGTCAGCCGCTATATGAATGACTTGGCGGTATTCCAGCCTGGCAGCGAGCCGATGTTGCTGGCCCGCGAGCAAATTGCCCGCACGCGCCAACAGTTCCTCAAAGTGGTCAACAACCGCATCCAGGAACGCACGATCGACCTGTCGGTGGTGAGCCAGGTCATCGAGCAGAAAACCGCGCGCATTGCCGAGTTCAAGAATCGCATCCATCAATTGCAGCAGACCCAAAGCAAGCTGCGCCAGATGGACACCGAGATCGGCGCGTTGCACGCAGCGTTTTCCACCTATGCGCAACGCTTTGCCGAAAGCAGCACGACACGCGCGCTGGACAACGACCTGTCCAACGCCCGGGTATTGAGTCCACCGTTCGAGCCGACCGAAGCGGCTTTTCCCAAGCCGATGCTGATCATTCCATTCGGGCTGTTCACCGGGCTGCTGCTGGCAATCGCGTTCGTCTATGTGCGTGAGTTCTTCGACCATCGCTTCAAGCATCCGGCGCAAATCAGCCATGAACTGGGCGTGCCAGTGTTGTTGGTGCTCAACGAAGAAACGTCGCAGCCGGGCAATCCGCACAAGAACTGGACCATGCCGAGCCTGGTTCACTGGGTGCGCAATTGAACGCGGTGTCCACCCCAATCGTCGCCCTGCCGATCATTCATTTGCTCAGCAGCGGCGGCTTCTACGGGGCCGAGCGGATGTTGCTGGATCATTGCCTGGCCACGCCGGGGCAGCACCAGGTGCTGTTCCTCGACGCGCCGCCAGAACTGATCGCGCGCTTTCGTGAGGCCGGGGTGGACGCTCGCGCTTGTGCCGGGCTCGGCGAATTGCTGCGGCACTTGCGTCAGCGCCGTGGCGACAAACCGTTGCTCAACACCCACAACTTCAAAGGGCTGTTGTTCGGCTGGGTCAGCGCCACGCTGTTGCGCCTGCCGCTGGTGATCACCCAGCACGGCTTCACTCCACGCAGTCGCAAGCAGAAGTTCTACACCTGGCTGAGCCTGCAACTGTGCCGCACGGCGTCGGTGAAACGGGTGGTCTGCGTGGCGCAAAGCATCGCCACGCTGCACCTTGAGGCCAGCGTGCGCGCGGAGAAGTTGCAGGTGATTCCCAACGGTCTGCCAGCGGCGCCAGCGATGCCGCCGCTGGCAGAGCGGCAACGCTGGCTGGCCGGTTACGTCGGGCGGTTGAGCAGTGAAAAAGGCCCGGACCTGTTTCTCGATGCGCTGATTGCGTTGTGTCACCAGCATCCGCAACTGGACGCGGTGATGCTCGGTGACGGACCGGAACGCGAGGCCTTGCAGGCGCGCATCGACGCTGCCGGGTTGCAGCAGCGGGTTCGCCTACCGGGCTACCAGACGGCGATGCAAGGCTGGTGGCGGCAACTCGATGCGCTGGTGATCAGCTCGCGCACCGAGGGCACTCCGATGATTCTGCTCGAAGCGATGCAGGCCGGCGTGCCGGTGGTGGCGTTCGCGGTCGGCGGTATTCCGGATGTCTTGCAGGATCGTCACAACGGCCTGCTCGCGGCGCCGACGGATACCGCCGCCCTCGCCCGCCAGCTCGACACACTGCTGGCCGAACCGAAGCTGGCCGCGCAGTTGCGCGACAACGCCAGACGCACCCAACAGGAACGCTACGACCTCAAGGCTCTGGCCGAACGCTGGTCGCAGCTGTACATCCAAACGGCACGGGAGACACGCGCATGATTTTCCCGCTCTCGATCGTCAGTCTGTTCGCCCTGGTCAGCCTCGGTTTGCTGGCCAGTCCCTGGCCGTATCTGGCGCCGGGGGCGGTTATTGGTCTGGTCGGTTTCACCGTTCTGTACCGCAAGCC
Source organism: Pseudomonas sp. Marseille-Q5117 (assembly GCF_946901175.1). Lineage (NCBI taxonomy): Bacteria > Pseudomonadati > Pseudomonadota > Gammaproteobacteria > Pseudomonadales > Pseudomonadaceae > Pseudomonas > Pseudomonas sp. Marseille-Q5117. The sequence goes on from NZ_CAMPPP010000007.1 coordinate 21,108, forward strand.
GACCTGGGGCCTGCTCGGCATTGCCGCGCTGGTGCCGTTCGAAGGTTTCTTCAAGGACAGCTCGGTATCGGGCAGCAAATTGATCGGTGCCTCGCTGGCAGTAATCGTGATGCTGCAACTGGCGCTGTACCAGATCCCCTCGCAGCGCCTGCGCAGCAATCTGTGGCGTTACCTGATCGGTTTCATGGCGCTGTACCTGCTGAGCCTGTTCGCCAGCGACAATCTGGGCATGTCGCAGACTCATCTGCGTGAACTGAGCGTGGGCCTGGTCCTGTTCGTGATCACCCTGTTGATCGGCCGTGAGTTGAATCTGGATCTGTTCGCCCGACTGGTCACCCTCAGCGTCAGCACGACCTGCGCGATGGCGATGTTTTCCAGCCGATTCCAGGACAAGGGCCGCGCCGCCGGCCTGCTCGAAGACCCGAATGCCTTTGCCCTGCTGATCGCTTTCGCCGTGCCGCTGGGCCTGCTGCTGGTGATTCGCAGCCCGAACCTGCTGCACCGTTTGTTCTGGGCTGGTTGCTGTCTGTTGCTGCTCGGCGGCATGACCAAAACCGAGTCGCGCTCAGGGCTGGTGGTACTGGCGTTGAGTCTGGCAATCGGGGTCTGGCACTACCGCCAGCAGTTGACCCGCATTCGTCCACGGCATTTCGGCTTCGCCATGCTCGGTGCTGCGATCATCCTGCCCTTGGCGATCTATGCGATGCCGGCCGGTTATCTGGCACGCATTCAGTCGCTGAGCATCCTCAGCGCCGGGGCCAAGGCCCAGGACGAATCCCTCGGCCGTCGCGCCTCCTACATAGTCGTTGGCAGCCAGATCATTCGCGAGCATCCGCTGCTCGGCTCCGGCCCTGGCACCTTCCCGCTGCACTACGCGACCACCGGTTATGCCAAGGCGTTCTCGGCCAACCGCAAGATCGGCGACCTGTACCGCCGGGCGCATAACACTTATCTGGAGATCTTCAGCGAACTGGGGATTCCCGCCGGCCTGCTGTTTGTCGGCATGCTGGTACAGGGTTTCTACAACCTGATCCGCGCACGACGCACGTGGCTGCAACGGCGCGAGTGGCAGCACGCAGGCATGGTTACCCATCTGGGCATGAGCTTTCTGTCATTGACGCTGTTCCTGATGTTCCTCAGTGCGCCGAACCTGAAATACCTGTGGATCATGCTGGCGCTGACCTGGGTGCTGCGCCTGAAAGCCGAGCAGGCAGCGCTGACGGAGGCCAAAGCATGAGCCGGATCAGCATTGTCATTCCGATGTTCAACGAAGCCCGGCACATCGGCCGAACGCTACTGGCCGCCAGCAAGGCCGCGCACGCAGCCGACATCGACTGTGAACTGATCGTCGTCGACAACGGCTCCACCGACGAAGGGCCGCAGATTGCCCGCGCATTCGGCGCGCAGGTTCTGCTGCTGCCCGGCCTGCTGATCGGCGCCTTGCGCAATCGTGGCGCCACGGTTGCCCGTGGTGAATGGCTGGCGTTCATTGATGCCGATATCGAGATGCCGGAAGACTGGCTGAAGCAGATGTTGGCTTTGGCTGCGTGCGACCAGGGCGACGTCTTCGGCCTTGACCTGCACACCCCTGCCGCCGCGCCATGGTTCGCCGCCGCGTGGCAACGCCGCTCGTTGCGGCCGTCGAGCCGCGCCACGCGCACTGTGCAATGGCTGCCCAGCGCCAACCTGCTGATGCGCAAGCAGTGGTTCGACAAGGTCGGCGGATTCAACGAAACCCTGCGCACCGGCGAGGACAAGGAATACACCCTGCGTCTGCACAGGCACGGTGCTCGCCTGCTGTCGGTCAATACCAGCATCGCTCTGCATTGGGGCTACGAAATGACCTGGCGCGAATGGGTCGGCAAGGAACTGTGGCGTCAGGGCAGTCATCTGCAATTGCTCCGCGCCCACGGCATGAGCCTGCGTCTGCTGCGGTTTCCGCTGCTGTCATTGCTGGTGTGGTTGCTCGATGCTCTGGCGATCGTCGCATTGCTGGGCGGCCACGCGCAGCAGGCGTTGCTGCTGCTGATGGCGGGCTTGTTGCCCAGTCTGCTGCTCAGTGTGCGGCAGAGCATTCGCCAGCATAACCTCAGCCTGACCTTGCAGCTCTGGGGCCTGCACTGGGTGCGCCTGCACTTGGCCAGCGCAGCATTGATTCTCGGTCTGTGTCATTGGAATGCAAGGAGGCCTGCCCGTGGCTGAACTCATTTTTTGCCTGTGCCTGTTGTTGCCAGCGTACGCCTACATCGGCTATCCGCTGCTGCTCACCTTGCTCGCGCCGCTGTTCCCGGCCTGGCGACATGCCCCCGCACCGCCGCTGAACGTCAGCATCGTGATTGCCGCGCACAACGAGGCACGCCATATCGAGCACAAGCTGCGCACGCTGCTGGCTCAGGACTATCAGCCGGCCGCGTTGCAGATCATTCTGGCCAGCGACGGTTCGACCGATGACACCGTGGCTTGCGCGCACAAAGTGATTGATCCGCGCATCACCGTGCTCGACCTGCCGCGCCAGGGCAAAGCCGCCACCCTGAATGCCGGCGCCGCCCTGAGCAGCGGCGACATTCTGGTGTTCACCGATGCCGACAACCAATGGTCGCGCGACACTCTCGGCCACTTGCTCGCGCCGTTGAGCGATCCGCAGGTCGGCGCCTGCGCGGGGCACATGGTGATCCCGGTTGCCGGTGGCGGCCTGAGCATCGGCGACAGTCTGTATCGGCATTACGAAGGCTGGTTGCGCCGGGTCGAGAATCGCACCGGCTGCATGGTCTCCGCCGACGGCGCCCTGCTCGCCCTGCGTCGCGAGTTGTTCCAGACCGTGCCGGCCGAGGTCAACGATGATTTCTTCATCAGTACCTGCGCACCGGTGGCGCATAAACGCATCGTCTACGTGCCCGAGGCGCAGGTGATCGATCAGGGCGTCGACGAAGCGGACAAGCAATGGCGTCGCCGCCAGCGGGTCACCGTCGGTGGCCTGCAGAGCCTGGCGCAACGCCGTGAACTGCTCAATCCCTTCAAGCACGGCCTGTATTCGATCGCGTTGATCAGCCACAAACTGATTCGTCGACTGGCGCCGGTGCTGTTGCTGCCGCTGCTGCTGAGCAATTTCTGGCTGTGGAACCAGCACGGTTTCTATCGCCTGAGCCTGATCGCGCAATTGCTCGGTTACTCGATTGCCATCGCCGGCCTGCTGGATTCGCAACACCGTTTACCGAAACCGTTCCGCCTCGCGGCATTCCTGCTGGTGACACTGGCAGGCATGAGCGTCGGCCTGTGGCAGTTCCTGCGCGGGCAACGGTACGTACAGTGGAATCCTGACCAGAATCGTTGAGAGGGCGCATGCCATGGCTATCAAACAACTGATAAAACGCACCAGCGGCTGGCTCTATCTCAACTCGTCCGTGGGGCGCAGCCAGTTGCACGGGGCCGGAGTCATCCTGATGCTCCATCGGGTGCTGGCCAACGACCGTGCCGCCAACCTGCCGCACCGCAATGAACTGTGTGTCGGCCCGCAGGCGTTCGAACACTTGCTGATATGGCTGCGCAAGCATTTCGATTGCGTGCCGCTGATGGAGCTGTTGCAGCCCAACGCCCTTCGCACCGAGCGCCCGCGCGTGGCGCTGACCTTCGATGACGGCTGGCGTGACAACGCGGTCAATGCCTATCCGCTGTTGCAGAAATATCAGGTGCCGGCGAGCATTTTTCTTTCCACCGATTTCATTGGCAGCCGGCAACGGTTCTGGTGGGAAAGCGTCGGTGAAACGCTGTGGGGCAGCCATGGCGAAAAGGCGCGCATGCACCTGATCGAGCACCTGCGCATCACCGGTCATCCGCTGCCGGTGCTGCTCGACGACATCGATGTCGACCGACGCAGCCTGGCGCTGCTGCATTACCTGCAAGGGCTGAAGAGCCTCGATCCGCAGGAACTTGAACATCTGACCAATGAGTGTCCGCCGGATTCTCTGCCGCAAGCGCTGGACTGGCATCAGGTGCGCGCCATGGAAGCCTCCGGACTGGTGCGATTCGGCCCCCACGGCGCCAGTCATGCGATCCTCACTGGCCTGGATGACAGGCGTCTGCACGAAGAAATCAGCCGCAGCCGCGACGCCCTGCACAACGGCTGCAATCGGCCACTGCCGGTGTATTGCTACCCCAACGGCGACAACGATGAGCGCGTGCGCGAGCAGGTCGCCAATCACGATTATCCCTTTGCCCTTGGCACGTCCACCGGACTCTATCGCGGCGCCGGCGACCCGCTGAACCTGCCGCGCTTCGGCGTCAGCCAACGTACCGCGCGCAATCCGGAGCTGCTGTCGCTACGGATCTTTCGCGGGGCACGGCCATGAGTCGCGGCAGCTACATCAAGCACCTCGCCCTGAGCATGGGCACCAAACTGGCGATGATCGCCCTGCGCCTGCTGCGCAATGTGTTGCTGGCGCGGATTCTCGGGCCGAGCGAACGCGGCCTGTTCGCCCTGCTCAGCACCCTGCCGGATCTAATCAGTGCGGCCACCAGCGGCGGCTTGAATTCGGCGGTCGGTTATCAAGCGGCCAACCAGCGGCCGATGGGTCTGTTGCTCGCTCAAGTGCTGGTGTTCGGTTGTCTGTTGGCCGGGCTGCTGACGTTGCTGGTGGTGGCGCTGGCGCGAGAATTTGGCAGCGAACTCGATGTCACGATGCAGCTCGGTCTGCTGGCCTGGCTGTTGCTGCTGGCGGTACCGCTGACCGTGCTCAAAAGCGGCCTGCTGACCTTGCACAACGCGTCGGGTGGAGTGGTCGCCTTCAATGTCCTGCGTCTGATCGAATCGCTGGCACCATTACTGCTTTTTGTTGCGCTGTTCTGGATGTGGAAAGAGGCGGCACTCGAAGCGGCGCTCATCAGTTGGCTGGCCGGTATCAGCCTGGTGGTACTGGTGGGCTGGATGTGGCTCAAACGCGCACAGCCGCTGCAACTGCAATGGGATCGTGCAAGCCAGAAGGAGCTGCTGAAATTCAGTGCACGCAGCCATCCGGACTTGCTGTTCCAACAGGTCATTCTGCGCTCCGATTACTTGTTCATCGGCGCCCTGCTCGGTAGCAGCGCGCTCGGCCATTACGCCATGGCCAGCGCCGCCGCTGAACTGTTGCTGATCGTTCCGGAAGCGGTCACCACACCGCTGATGAAGCGTCTGCTGCAACAGGACAAGGGCATGGACAAGGTTACGCCGCTGGCGCTGCGTCTGACCGCCACGGTAATGCTCTGCGCCTGCATCGCCATGGCGCTGATCGGCGAATGGCTGATCATCACCCTGTTCGGCGTCGCCTACCAACCGGCATATCCGGCGCTGCTGGCTTTGCTGCCGGGGCTGTTGGGCCTGTGCTACGCAAGCATTCTGCGCCTGGACCTGATCGGCAAGAACCGCCCTGCCACGGTCTCGCTGATGATGGGGGTTGGGGCGTTGCTTAACCTGGGCCTGAACCTGCTGCTGATCCCCAGCTACGGCATCGTCGGAGCAGCGGCGGCGTCCTCGATCGCCTATTTGGCAGTGACCCTGGCGATGCTGGTGCTTTATTGCAGGCTGAGCGGCGTGCCGTTCTGGCACACGCTGTTCATTCTGCCCGGTGACCTCAGCCCGATGTGGCTGATGCTGCACCGCAGGAAAGCCGCATGAAGCGCCTGGCCCTGCTGCTCGGACTCGGCATGACGCTGAACGCCTTCGCTGCGCCGATGCAGTGGGGCGACATTCGCGACGGCAGCCTGTATCTGCAAGCCGACCGCCCGGATACAGTCACCGTGCGCTGGGTTCCGGCGTGGCAGGCCGAGGCCAATGAAGAGCATATCTATCTGCTTGACGGCTATGGCCGCTTGCAAGGTGATCGCTTCATCAAGGCCAGTGAGGTTCGCGGTTCGCAAAGCTGGCCGCTGGTGCCGGGAGCTGCCGGTTATCGCCTGGAGATTCCCGGCTACAGCTTCCGTAGTTACCGCGTCGAGCATGACGCCACCACCGTGGCGCTGTTCAGTCCGGCCAAAGTGCATTTCAGCGTCGAAACCCGCAATGGTACTGAGCTGTTTTTCCAGGTCGCACCGGGAGAGCATGCGGTGCTGAACGGCAAATACCATGGCGGCGTCAACGCGCTGCAAGCACAGCGTGTAGACGATGGACAACAGCTGTCGCTGGCCCTTAAGCCCCACCGCGCCTATTGGCAATTCGATCAAGTGGCCTTGCCGGTCAGTGACCGGCCTCAGACCTGGCGCTTGCGCCTGCAGGGCAGCGGCAAAGCGGCGTTCTGGCTCGATGGCACGGCCAACCTGTTTGCGCAGAATCCGCAGCAGCTGCAGCCAGTGCATGAAGAATCGGGTGAGGTCAGCCTGACCCTGCACGCCAAGGTACTCGGGCGCACTCCGGACCTGGGCATCGCGCTGCCCAATCTGATGCCGCCCGCAAGTAGTCATGCCGTACTGGATGCGTTGAAACCGAGCGCGGCGAGCTACTACAGCTACGTTGACATAACGTCGAAAAGTGCCCGCTTCGAAGACCCGGTTCGTCAGCTTTATCAGACGCGCTTCGGCATCCGCCAGGACATCACCCTGCTCGCCGGCACCGGGCGTCAGGCCAATCTGCGCGCCGATGTGCAAAGCAGCAACGGCCTTGAGACGTGGCTCGCCGGCACTCGTGCCTTGGGTGGTCAAGGCACGCATTACATCGGCTTCGCCGACGAGCCGAACCTCAACTATTCGAGCTACGACGAATACCGCTCGATTTTCGTCAGCATGGCCCGACAGGTGCGCAGCAATCCGGCCAATGCCAGTGCCGGTGTGCGCATCGCCATGCCGGCCACTTCGCGTCTGGTCAACGGCCCGTTCGCCAATAACGCCGCAGACAAACGCGGGATCGATTGGGCACGGCGTCTGCTCAGTGAAGCGCCCGATCAGATTGACGCGTTGGCCTGGCACGAATGGATGATCCGCGACCTGCTCGCCACTCGCGTCTACCGCGACAGCGTGCGCCGCGCCGCCGATCTTGTGGGACTCGATAGCCACGGTCAGCCGCGCAAGGCCTTGCTGCTCGACCAGACCAATCTGTCCAGCGGCTCGAGCCTGAGCCCGTACGAGCAGGAAACTCACTACGCCGCGCTGTGGTGGACATCGGTCGTCATCAATGCTTCTCAGGACGGCTTGCTGAGCATGCTCAACTGGTTTCAGGCGGCCGACGAACCGCCCTACGCCAAGGGCATGGTGCGCGTGTTGGCCGGCGATCGCTTCGAGCTGAAACCGGTGGGCCTGGCCCAGCAATTCATCGCTCGGCATTGGCTGCCGCACGTGCTGCAACTGGACAACGACGCTTTCGAAGTGGATGTGCTGGCGATGGCCGGCGACGAGCAGCGCACTTTGCTCGGGGTGAACAAAGGCACACGCCTGCAACGCGTTGCTCTGAGCGGCGCCAAGTGCCCGCTCAACCTCGGCGCCCTGCATTTCTTCGGCGCTGACAATCGCGCCCGCGACGCACCGTTCGCCTGCGAAAACGGGCGCGTGCGTTTCGAATTACCCGGGCAAACCCTGTTTGCCCTGAACTGGAACGCGTCATGAACCGCCCTTCGGCCCTGCGAGCGTGATGCTGCGCGCGGCACCTTCATCAGGAGAAGAGACCATGGAAATCTTGCAAAAACTCAGCGGACATATCCGTCGTAAAGGTCTGCGAGCGACCTTGGCGAAGATCCGCAGAATGTACATTTTTTCCCATCGGCAACTGCTGTGGATGGAACGGGATCTGGTCAGCCCCGTGCCGCCGCACAACCTCAAACCGTACCCGCCACTGCGCGTAATGAAGATCACCGCAGACAACGCCAGCGCCTTCACCCGCTACTTCGGCGACCGTGTCGGCGTCATGGCCGAACTCGCCAGTGAAGGTCACACCGGGCATATGCATGTCGACGAGCATGGCGATGCCGTGGCGTTCATCTGGGGTACGCCGCGCGACTATTTTGATCGGCATTACTACGGTTGCCGGTTCCCGGTGAAACCTGGCGAGTTCTTCGAGTTCGGTGGCGAAATGACCCGTGCCTACTGGGGCAGCGAATTGTCAGTCGATGTGCAAGTGCGCCTGTGGCAAGCCATGGCTGAGAAAGGCTGCCGCAAAGTGGTCGATGTCTGTGACTCGAGCAACATCCCGGCGCTCAAGCTGCACCTGCGCATGGGCTATACCGAACAACAGCGGATCATGAATATCTACACGCTGTTCGGTCGCTGGCGCTTTTACCGCGAAACCCGCTACAGCGGCTCGCGCCTGGAGGCACTGCGGAAAAATTCTCGTCCACCTGTCCCAGCAACGGCGGCCTGAACCTATGGTGATGCGATTTGAATGGCGCACCTCGCTGTGCGCTGCCGACTTCCCGGCAACCGCGTATGAAACGCTGCGCCTTCACGTAGCCGATCACACGCCGTTCAACCACCTCGGCTGGTTGTGCGCAGCAGAGCAGGCGTTGGAAGAGAATCAGTGCCTGCACGTTCTGCTCGGCTGGGAAGCAGAGGCTTTGCGCCTGTGCCTGCCCCTGGTGTCCAGCCGCGAACGCTTCGCGGGCGTGCCATTTCGCGTCTTGCGCCACTTGGGTTATCCGCTGGCCGATCGGTTGGCCCTGCTGTCGTTGCTCGGCGCAGAGGATATGCGCGATGCGCTGATGCTGATCCGTCAGCGCCTGCCCCATGCGCTGCTGCAACTCAACGAACTGTCGGAACCTGCTGGGGAAGAAAGCGCCCTCACCGATTGGATGGCGCTTAGCTCTACTGCTGAACGGCGCCTGAGTTGCCGGGTGCCGGTGCATCTGATCAGCGACGCCGACCATCAGGAAGTCTCCGGCGACCCGCGCTACAAACTGCGTCGGGCGCGCAAACGGATTGCCGCGTGCGGCGCTCAAGTACGGCGAATCACTCCCGATGCGCTGTCGATGCCTACGGTTTTACAGGCGTTGCAAGAAGTCGAGTCGGTCAGTTGGAAAGGTGACGAGGGCGTCGGCATTTTCGCAACTGACCACAGTCGTCAATGGATACAGAACGCCTTCACCGCCCTCGCCGCTCAAGGGCTGGTGCGAGTGGTGACGCTGGAGCTGGACGGCCGCTGCATCAGTTATCGGCTGGGCCTGCTCGAGCAGGGCCGACTCTACGACTACAACCTGGCGTTCCTGCCGCAACATGCCGATCTGGGCAGCGGTCGGGTGCTGCTGGAGGAATGGATTCGCTGGGGCCTGGCCGAGCAATGGCACTGGATCGATGCCTCGCGGGTCAGCCTGGAAAACTCCAGTCATCAACTGCACGAGCGCATGACCGGGCAACTGGAACACTGGCGCTGGAGCTTCTACTCATGGCGCCCCAGTGGCTTGCTGCTGGGCCTGGGGCTGCGTCTTTGGTACTGCGTCAAACCGGCCCTGCAAAAATGGCGCGCACAGCGTGCCGGCAAACCGAAAGCGGCAAATACATCCGCAACACAACCTGCAACTTCATCCACCACACCTGGGCTAGCGCCTCGGAGAGCATCATGAACGTCATCGACAGACTGCTTCAGCGCATCAAACAAAAAGGCCTGCGCCGCACCCTTGGCGCTTTCGGCAAACGTTATGTCTTCGCTCACCGTGAATTGCTGTGGATGGAGCGCGATCTGGTCACGCCGATCGCGCCGAACAAACTGCGCCCCTGTGAAGGTTTACATAGAGTCGACATCACCGAGGACAACGCCAAGGCTTTCGGCAAGTACTTTGGTGACCGTGTGCAGACCATGGCCGAACTGGCCGCTGAAGGGCACACGGGGCACATGTACCTGGACCAGGAAGGCCACACCGTCGGGTTCGTCTGGGCCAGCACCCGCGACTATTACGATCGCCACTTCTACCGCTACACGTTCACGATCGAGCCCGGTGAGTACTTCCAGTTCGGTGCCGAAATTGCCCGCCCCTATTTCGGCAGCACCTTGACCGTCGACGCACAGACCGCACTTTGGCAAGTCATGGACGCCGGTGGGTACAAAAAAGTGGTGGATATCTGCGACAACGCCAATATCCAGGCCCTGAAGATGCATGTGCGTCTGGGCTACAAGGAACAAGGGCGTATCACCCATGTTTACGACCTGTTCGGCCACTGGCGCTTCTTCCGCGAAACGCGCTACAGCGAGTCAAGGCTGGAGGCGCTGCGCAAGCCGGAAAGACCGGTAGTCAGTGCGCCGGCGCAGGCTTGATTCAGGCTGAATATTTGCGGCGGTTTTGATACCGCCATCGCGAGCAGGCTCGCTCCCACACTGGAATGCGTTTCCCTGTGGGAGCGAGCCTGCTCGCGAAGAGGCCAGTAGCTGCACCCGCAGCTCTCACAAGCGATTGGCTGGTTGCCTACAAACTGTGACGACACTTCCAACATCCAGTAAAGACTTGGCCGACTGTTTTTCCGTATCCACTTGGATACAGTCGAGCAATGACTTATCTTATCCAGCAAACCGCAATATTCCAGGCTTGGCACCGTTCGATTAGAGACTTGCGCGCCAAAGTGGCTATCGCCCGGCGTATTGATCGGGCGTCAACAGGCAATCTAGGCGACGCCAAATCGGTGGGCGATGGAGTCTCTGAGATGCGTCTGGATGTTGGCGCGGGCTACCGGGTGTATTTCACAATCCGCAATGGCGCAGTAATCATTCTGCTGGCCGGAGGCGACAAATCCTCACAAAGCGCAGACATCCGACGCGCACAAAAAATGGCAAAGGAGGTTTAACCATGAGCCAGACTTTGACGAATTTCGACATGGTCGCGCTGCTCGACAGTGATGAAGCCATCAGTGAGTACCTGTCACAGGTGCTTGCAGACGGAGACAGCGAAGAATTCCTTCGCGCAATCGGCTACGTGTTAAAGACGCGAGGAATGACGCAGATCGCCAAGGATTCAGGCATGGGTCGTGAAAGTTTGTACAAGGCTTTTGCTCCCGGAGCGAAGCCGCGCTTTGACACAGTGTTGAAGGTGATTCATGCGTTGGGCATTGATCTTTATGCGCAGCCGGGGCACGTAGTCAATCACGCCGTTCCCTGAATTTTCTGGCGGTCACAAGGCCGCCATCGCGAGCAGGCTCGCTCCCACACTGGAATGCGTTTCCCTGTGGGAGCGAGCCTGCTCGCGAAGAGGCAAGCCGTCGCAAAAAAGGTTCTCAGGTCTTGCTCGCCACCAGGCTAAAGCACATCGGCAGCTGCGCCTGCTGGTTCAGGTAGCAGTCATACACCTCTTCCCGGTTCGAATGCGCATATTCCTGAAAATCCACAATGCGCAGCCCCGCTCCGATGGCGCCGCTGAAGATCGCGCCCAGCGTATGCACGAACCAGTACGACTTTGCCGACGGCTGCTCGACTCTACCTACGTAAACGATCGGCTCTTGCTGCACAAACGGCTCGGCACGGAAATACGAGCTGGCGAGGCGGTAGGGATCTTCAGCCTGCGGATCAACCATTTCCAGAAACGGATGGGTTTCGTAGATCACCAGTTTGCCGCCCGGCTTCAGCACCTGCGCGACATGGCGGAAGAATTCGCCGATGTCAGGCATCCAGTTGAGTACGCCGATGGTGATCAGGGCGACGTCGAAGCGGTTATGCAGTGACGCGGGGAGACGGTGGATATCACTTTCGATGAACTCAGCTGTGTGCGGCGAGCGGCTGTTGAGCTCGCGGGCCTGCTCAAGAAACGCTGCGGATTGATCGACGCCGACGACACTGCGCGCACCCAGCGCAAACAGCGACAGGCTTTCCCGACCGTTATTGCAGCCCAGTTGAATCACGTCCTTGCCATCGACTTCCAGCAAGCCGCGCAAAGTGTCATCAAGGCAGCAAAACTCCGCCTGCGCGACATCGTTGAGCAATGCCTGCCAGTCCGGTGAATCCTGATGATGACGGGCGGAATCGTTCCATGCCTGTCGATTGCTTTCGATGGCGGTTTTGGGGTTGGGCACTTCCATGGCGCTACTCCGGGTGAGGCTCGTGATTGAGCGGCGTGAGTCTAGAACAGACCCGGAATTGGGGTTGTTGCGATGTTGTAAGCGCGAGTCTGGCGATGAATTATCGTTCTTCGCGAGTGTGCCAAAGGCGCAGCAGGTAGATAGTCGAATCGACAATTTCATAGCGCATTTCGTAGTGCCCGACCAGAATCCTTCGAACATCTCGCGGTTCAAATTCTTCCAGACGTTCACCCAAGCGCGGATTGGCTAGCAGCATTATCGGAGCGGCGGTCAGCTGTTGCACAGTGCGCGCAGCGGCAGGTTGATTAACTGCTGCCAAAAACTCGTAAAGCCTGGTCAGGTCGGAAAGCCCTTTGCTGGTCCACTTCAACTCCATATCAAAGTGGAGCCTTGAGAGGCGTATCGGAACTCAAGCTGTCCGCCCATGCCTGCACTGATTGATGATCGATAACGCGCCCGGCGTCCACATCAGCCAAGGCTTCGCGCGTCAAACGGCTGCGCTCTTCCTCTTGATCAATCCAGGCGCTCAGCGCCTGTTTCACAATCCAGTTACGCGAGCGTTCCAGACGCTCAGCCATCAGATCGACCTTTTCGGCCAATTGCACGGGTACATGGGCAGTCACGGATCGGGTTTTCATTGGCGCGGCCATGTCAGTTGACTCCTTGAGATTGCGGGCAGCGGGGGGTCACCGTCGATCAGAGTAGTCCTGACCCATCGTGTTCGCTCAGCTTTGATACAAATTGAATCAAAGTTAATCATAACTGCCCATGCACCGCTATTTGGCCCGACAGAACGCGATACTCGACGGTAAATAAAATCAAAGATTCACATGACTCTGGTTAAGCCGCTCACGCAAAAACTCCACCAGCGCCTGCACCGGCCGCGAAGCCTGGCGATGCTGCGGATAAACCGCCGACAGGGTCAGTGGCTCCGGGCGCAGGTCATCCAGCACTGGCACCAGCCGCCCGTCCTTCAGCGCCGCGCCGACGATGAAGGTTGGCAGATAAGTAATTCCCATCCCCTGCACCGCTGCATCTCGCAGCAGTTCGCCGTTGTTGACGCGCATGCGCCCGGTGACGTTGATCAGCAGCGGTTTGCCCGGCGCTTCGTTGAAGCGCCATTGCACCGAGCGACCGTGGCCGTAAGGCAGGCAATCGTGGCTGTGCAGGTCTTCAGGCTTTAGCGGTGTGCCGCGTTCGGCGAGGTAGGCCGGGCTGGCGCAGTAGACCCGTTCGATACTGGCGATGCGCCGGGCAATCAGTGTCGAGTCCTCCAGCACGCCGATGCGCAGGGCCAGGTCGTAGCCTTCGCCGAGCAGGTCGACCGGGCGATCGCTTAAATCGACCTCGACGGTGACTTCGCGATAACGCTGCAGGAACAACGGCAGCAGACACCCCAGATGCGCCACCGCGAACGACAGCGGCGCGCTCAGGCGAATCGTGCCGCGCGGCTCGGCGGTTTCGCCGGCGATGCCCTGCTCGACCTGCTCGACTTCTCCGAGCAAACGCAACGCCGATTCGTAATAGCTCTGCCCCAGCGGCGTCACGTCGAGGCGGCGGGTCGAGCGATTCAACAAGCGCACACCGAGGCGCTCTTCGAGTTGCATCAAACGGCGGCTGACGAACTGCTTGGACAGGCCCAACTGATCGGCCGCGGCGGTGAAGCTGCCGGAGTCCATGACCTGGCAAAAAATACGCATGTCTTCGAACGGGTTCATTGTCACTCTCTGGTGGACAGTTAAACGCTTTATAGCCGCTTTTTCGCTTTTCAGCAGCCCATTAATCTGTGCTCACGGTTTGAAAACAACCCTGAACACAAAGAGCTGCCGAAGGCTGCCATCTGATCGTTGGGACGCGGAGCGTCCCCGGCTGCATTCCCACGCAGAGCGTGGGAACGATCAGATCGCAGCCTTCGGCAGCTCCTACATCACACATCAAAAATGGAATTGAACATGAGCATCAAGAAAACCCTCGCCGCTTCCCTCCTCGCCCTGTCCGTCAGCAGCGCTTTCGCCGCTGGCAGCCCTGGCGTCGAACACAAAACCCAAGCATTCCTCGATGCCCTCGCCGCTGGCGGTGGTCGTCCGCTGGAGCAACTGAGCCCGAAAGACGCCCGTGCGGTGCTGACCGGTGCGCAGGCCTCGGTGAAGGTTGATCTGTCCGGTGTGGAAGTCAGCGACAAGGCGATCAAGGTCGATGGCCAGACCCTCAACCTGAAAGTGGTGCGACCGGCCAAGGTCAAAGGCGAGTTGCCGGTGTTCATGTTCTTCCACGGTGGCGGCTGGGTGCTGGGCGATTTCCCGACGCACCAGCGCCTGATCCGTGATCTGGTGGTCGGCTCGGGCGCTGTTGCGGTGTACGTCGATTACACGCCATCGCCGGAAGCGCAGTACCCGACCGCGATCAATCAGGCTTACGCCGCGACGAAATGGGTGGCCGAGCACGGCAAGGACATCGGTGTCGACGGCAAGCGTCTGGCGGTGGCCGGCAACAGCGTCGGCGGCAACATGGCGGCGGTCGTGGCGTTGATGGCCAAGGAGCAGAAAACCCCTGCCCTGCGCTTCCAGCTGTTGATGTGGCCGGTGACCAATGCGCAGTTCGAAGACGGTTCGTACCAGCAATTTGCCGAGGGCCACTTCCTCACCAAGGGCATGATGCAGTGGTTCTGGGACAACTACACCACCAACCCGGCCGAGCGTGCGCAGATCCATGCCTCGCCGCTCAATGCCAGCGCCGAACAGCTCAAGGGCCTGCCCGCCGCGCTGGTGCAGACCGCCGAGTTCGACGTGCTGCGTGATGAAGGTGAAGGTTATGCGCGGCATCTGGATGCGGCCGGCGTGCCGGTGACCTCGGTGCGTTACAACGGGATGATTCATGACTTTGGTCTGCTCAATCCGCTGAGCCAGATTCCGGAGGTGAAAGCGGCGGTGCGTCAGGCGGCGGCTGAACTGAAGACCCATCTGAATCCATAAAAGCAAAAGATCGCAACCTGCGGCAGCGCCTACCCTGGAATACGATTCCCTGTAGGAGCCGCCGCTGGCTGCGATCTTTTTTCTCACCAGCGTCGCGGAGTACCGGTCATGACTCTTTTCTACGCCCACCTGCTGTCCTGGAGCGCCGTCCTGCTGCTGCTCGACGCCGCACTCTGGCACTTCTCGCCCTTCAGCCATCGCGCGCCGCGAGTCGGCGTGCGTCTGGCACTGTTTCTGGCATTCAGCGCGCTGGTGATCAACGCCGGCGTCAGCCCGTTGCAGGCTCCGCTGTTCGCCGATGATCGCGTGGCGCAGCTGGGGGCGACGGCGCTGGGGATTCTCTGGTGGTTGTACGCGGCACGAGTGCTGACCGAAGTGATCGGCCTGGCACTGATGCGCCGCATCGGTCACAGCGGTCGTCTGTTGCAGGACGTCATCGGTGCGCTGGTGTTTCTGGTCGCCATTGTTGCGGCGGCCGGTTACGTGCTGGAGCTGCCGGTCAAAGGCCTGCTGGCCACTTCCGGGGTGGTCGCCATCGTGGTCGGTCTGGCGCTGCAAAGCACCCTCGCCGATGTGTTTTCCGGCATCGTCCTCAACACCACCAAGCCGTATCAGGTGGACGATCTGGTGATGATCGACGGCGTCGAAGGCAAGGTCTTCGATATCGACTGGCGCGCCACGCACCTGCTGACCAGCGCCGGCACCATGGCGGTGGTACCGAACTCGGTGGCGGCCAAGGCAAAGATCGTCAACCTCAGCCGACCGAACAACATGCACGGCGTCTCGATAAGTATCAAAGTGCCGAACCACATTCGCCCGCGGCGGGTACTCGATGCCCTTGATCGCACTTTGCAGGGCAGCAGCTCGCTGTTGCTCAGCCCGGCGCCGAAAGCCGTGCTCAAAGAGGCCGGCGAAACCATGTCGGAATACGTTGCCAGCGGTTTCATCGCCGAGCTGGGCAAGAAGAGCGAAGTGCGCAATCAACTGTTCGACCTCGCCCACCGCCATCTCGAAGCGGCGGGTATTTCCCGGCATCCCGACGGCGTGATCGAACCGTCGAGCCGTGCTCGCGCATTGCTGGATGAGGTGAAGATTTTCCGCTCGCTGAGCAGTGAAGAACGCGATCGCCTCGCTGAGTCGATGGTCGCGCAGCAGTACACGGCGGGTCAGGTGGTGCTGGATTTGGACGAGGTGCCGGACAGTCTGTTCGTGATTGCCATGGGCGTGGTCAGCGCGACGGTGCCGGACGGCAATGGCCAGACCGAGGCCGGACGCATGGGGCCGAGCGAAGTCATGGGTGAGCAGAGCATTCTTGCCGATACGCCGTCGCAGGCGACGTTCACGGCGTTGACGTCGAGCATCATCTATCGTCTCGACAAACAGTTGACCCGTGAGTGCATGGACAAGCGCAGCGAAGTCGGCCGGGCCTTGAACAAGTTGCAGGCGGTGCGTCAGCAGAACAGTCGCCTCGCGTTGATGGCCAAACCGGTGGCGGTGAAAAAAGGTGGTTTCTTGGGTTGGTTGCAAAAACGCTGATCTGAAACTTTGAAGATCAAAAGCTCACCCCCTCATCGGAACGCCGCCCGCCCAGCCCTCTCCCCCTAAGGGGGCGAGGGTGAAAGGGAGCCGATCTCCATGCGTTTCAAGAGCGGAGCTCGGCTCGGTATTGCAGGTCGATGCAACTCTAGCAAACAACGCGGTCAGTCCCCTCTCCCTCCGGGAGAGGGCTAGGGTGAGGGGCTTTTGACTTTCGACCAGATTACTTGGCAGTGAACTTGGTGTAGCTGTTGATCAGGTTGCGATAGTTAGGCAGACGCTCGGACAGCAGATGCGCCAGGCCTTCCATGTCGTTGCGCCAGTCGCCTTGCAGCTCGCAGGCCACAGCGAACCAGTTCATCAGGTGTGCACCGGCAGCCGACATCCGCGCCCACGCCGCTTGTTGCACGGTGGTGTTGAAGGTACCCGACGAGTCGGTGACGACGAACACTTCGAAGCCTTCAGCGATCGCCGACAGGGTCGGGAAAGCTACGCAAACGTCGGTCACTACACCGGCGATGATCAGTTGTTTACGGCCGGTGGCCTTGATCGCTTTGACGAAGTCTTCGTTGTCCCAGGCGTTGATCTGGCCTGGACGCTGAATGAACGGCGCGTCGGGGAATTGCTCGAGCAGCTCAGGCACGATCGGGCCGTTTGGACCTGCGTCGAAGCTGGTGGTCAGAATGGTCGGCAGCTTGAAGAACTTGGCGATGTCGCCCAGTGCCAGCACGTTGTTCTTGAACTCGTTCGGCGAGAAATCCTGCACCAGCGAGATCAGACCGGTCTGGTGATCGACCAGCAGGACGACGGCATCATCTTTGTTCAGACGCTTGTAAGGAACGCTCATGGCAAAACTCCTGGATGGATGGTTGTTGCGGTAAGCGCCGGCCCTGATGACCGGCGCTTTTTTCAAACTCAGAACGCGAAGCAGGAACAGCCGAACGCGCCCCAGAAACCGGCGAAATCGCTGACCGGCGCATTCGACATCCGCGCTTTTTCATGGCTGTGGGTGTGCACGGCGCATGGCCCGCTGCACTGGTGAACCTGCGCTTGCAACGGCGAGTTCGGGCGCCAGTGGCCAGGGACTTTGACTACCGGCGACCAGTCCGGCAGCACCGGAATCGAGCGCGGGCCGAGGTCTTCGAAGTCGCCGGCGGCGTAGACAATCTTGCCGCCGACCACGGTCATCACTGACTCGATCCACTTGATCGCTTCTTCTTCAACGCTGAAGAAGTCCGCGCTCAGTGCAGCGAGGTCTGCCAGTTGACCGACACGGATCTGGCCTTTTTTGCCCTGCTCCGAGGAGAACCAGGCGCTGCCGTGGGTGAACAGTTCCAGCGCGGTGCTGCGTGGCAAACCTTCTTCGTAGAGGGCCAGACCGCCAACGGTGCGGCCGCTGACCATCCAGTACAGCGAGGTCCACGGGTTGTAACTGGACACGCGCGTGGCGTCGGTGCCTGCACCAACCGGCACACCTTCAGCGAGCATGCGCTTGATCGGTGGCGTGGCTTCGGCGGCTTGTTTGCCGTAGCGATCGACGAAGTATTCGCCTTGGAACGCCATGCGATCCTGAATCGCAATGCCGCCGCCCAGCGCTTTCACACGTTCGATGTTTTGCGGGGTGATGGTTTCAGCGTGGTCGAAGAACCACGGCAGACCATTGAACGGAATGTCGCGGTTGACCTTCTCGAACACGTCGAGCATGCGGCTGATTGATTCGTTGTACGTGGCGTGCAGACGGAACGGCCAGCGCTGCTCGACCAGGTGGCGCACCACCGGCTCCAGTTCCTGTTCCATGGTCTGCGGCAGGTCCGGACGCGGTTCGAGGAAGTCTTCGAAGTCGGCGGCGGAGAACACCAGCATTTCGCCGG
Source organism: Pseudomonas sp. Marseille-Q5117 (assembly GCF_946901175.1). NCBI lineage: Bacteria > Pseudomonadati > Pseudomonadota > Gammaproteobacteria > Pseudomonadales > Pseudomonadaceae > Pseudomonas > Pseudomonas sp. Marseille-Q5117. Next base: position 39,436 of record NZ_CAMPPP010000007.1, read on the forward strand.
CGCCGTTGTGGCGCAGGTAATCGTCGCCCTGATGCAGCTTGACGCTGCCGGTCCAGTTCTGGAAATCGGTCAGCTCTTCTTTCGGCTTCTGGGTGAACAGGTTGTAGGCGATGCGCACGGTCAACTGGTCGTCTTTGGCCAGTTGTTCGATCACTTGGTAATCGTCCGGATAATTCTGGAAACCACCGCCGGCGTCGATCGCACTGGTCAGGCCGAGGCGATTGAGTTCGCGCATGAACTGACGAGTAGAGTTGACCTGATATTCCAGCGGCAGCTTCGGCCCTTTGGCCAGCGTCGAGTAGAGAATCATCGCGTTCGGCCGAGCGACCAGCATGCCGGTCGGGTTGCCATTGCTGTCGCGCACGATCTCGCCACCTGGTGGGTTCGGCGTGTCGCGGGTGTAGCCGGCCACACGCAGAGCGGCGCGGTTGAGCAAGGCGCGGTCATACAGGTGCAGGATGAACACCGGGGTGTCCGGCGCGGCCTGGTTGATTTCTTCCAGGGTCGGCATGCGTTTTTCGGCGAACTGGAATTCGTTCCAGCCACCGACCACGCGCACCCATTGCGGGGTCGGCGTGCGGTCGGCCTGGTCCTTGAGCATGCGCAGCGCATCGGCGAGCGATGGCACACCTTCCCAGCGCAGTTCGAGGTTGTAGTTCAGACCGCCGCGAATCAGGTGCAAGTGCGAGTCGTTGAGGCCAGGGATGACGCAGCGGCCCTTCATGTCGACCACTTGTGTGGCGCTGCCCTTGAGGGCCATGGCCTCGGCATCGTTACCGACGGCAACGAAGCGGCCGTCCTTGATCGCCACCGCACTGGCCAGTGGTTTTTCCCGGTCTACGGTATGAAACTGGCCATTGAATAAAATCAGATCGGCGCTCATCGCAGTTCCTCAAGCGAAAGTGAAAAGAAGCAAACCCCGCTCAACGCGGCGAGGTTTCTTGGGAATCGAGGTGTTCATGGGCCTGACTGGCTTCCAGCCACGGGGTGAACAAACGGGTGACCGGCGGCATCACCACGTAGACCACCGAGAGGACGATGGTCAGGGTGATCAAAAACGTGGCGACCACGTAGTTGGACAGAAACGGATGCAGCGCCAGCAACGGCCCCCAGATCAGCGGCACCAGCAGGGTGTGCGGCAGAATCACCAACAGGGTGACGACAGCCTGCTTCCAGCGCGGCGGTGGCGAGCCGGCTTCGGCCAGCGGTGTGAACCAGAACTCATTAACCGGCGCGACTTCGGTCTGATCGCCGTCAGCCAGCATCGGCGCGGCTTCAGCCACCAGCGCCTGACGCTCGGAGGATTCCAGCCAGCCCTGCATCGCTTCGGTGGAGCTGAAGCGCAATACGCACGTGTAGAAATCCAGACGTCCGCGCTTGCCGCGTACCACATCCACACCCAAATGCCCTGCGCGCTGGCCGGCGACGCGCACGATGTTGCGCAGCCACGCTTCATACGCCGATTCGAAACCGGCCTTGACCGAGTGTTTGATGATCAACGTGACGGTCTCATCGGCCCCCGGTGCTTGTTGATTAAGGACTTCAGGCATAACGCAGCACTCCGGGCAAACGAACAGGAATCGCCAGCCGTCCGGGCCCGGCAATCAAGACAGTGGTGAAAAGAATCAACAGCAACCAGCCGAACTGCCCTTCGGCCACACTCCATTGCGGATGCACGACCAGCAACGCCACGAGCAGTACAAAGAGAATAGGCAAGCAGGCCAAACGCGCCAGCACACCGGCGACGATCAGTAATGGGCAGAGGACTTCGGCAAAAATCGCCAGGATCAGCGTCAGGTGGGCGCCAAGGTGGAACGGGTCTTCGATCAGTTGCAGTTGCGCGGTGAAATCCAGCAACTTGGGCAAGCCGTGCACCCACAACAGAAACAACCCGCCGCTGACCCGCAGGAACAGCAACCCGATGTCGCGCGCCTGTTCATCCCTCGTAGCAATCATGACCCGACCCTTTGAATGTCATTGACGGGAATCATGCCAAGGCCGGGGCGGAAGAAATTGGATGGGTGTGCTTAGTTGCTTTTCAGGTCACTGACGTTCTGCTGCCAGCCACAAAACATTGTGGGAGCGAGCCTGCTCGCGAAGGCGGCGGGTCAGTCACATCCACGTTGACTGGCACACCGCTTTCGCGAGCAGGCTCGCTCCCACAGGGTTTGGCGGCGTGCGCTCCATTTGCAGACCGCCACAAAAACAATGTGGGAGCGAGCTTGCTCGCGAAGGCGTCAGGTCAGTCACATCCACACTAACTGACACACCGCATTCGCGAGCAGGCTCGCTCCCACATGAAAACTGCTCGTGTAATAGAGAGCGGTTAAAGCGCAGGAATATCCAGCGGCGCCGCCATGAACTGGCTGATCCGCGAGCGCAGCCATTTCTCTGCCGGGTCGTTGTCGTGCACCCCGCTCCAGGCCATCGACAATTGCGCGGCATCGATCGGGAATGGCGGGTCTTCGGCACGCAGTGCGCAGCCTTCAACAAGGGCACAGGCGGCGTAATCCGGCACCGTGGCGATCATCTCGGTACCGGCGAGCAGGGCGCGCAAGCCGCTGAACTGCGGCACACCAAGAACCACCCGGCGGCAGCGGCCGATCTTGGCCAGATCCAGGTCGATGTTGCCGCTCAGATCACCGGAGAACGACACCATCGCATGCGGACGCGCGCAATATTCGTCCAGCGTCAGCGGCCCCGGACGGTCGTCGCCGCGCAGCACTTTGCAGGGAATATCACGCAGCTTCTTGCGCTTGGCATTGGCCGGCAGATCCGTGGTGTAGCTGACGCCCACGGAGATTTCGCCAGAGGCCAACAGCGCCGGCATCAACAGGTAGTTGGCGCGGCGTACCACCACGACAATCCCCGGCGCCTCCTGCTGAAGCTGGCGCAACAGCGGCGGAAACAGACCGAACTCGGCGTCGTCCGACAGTCCGATGCGAAACACATCGCAACTGCTCGCCGGTTCGAATTCCTTGGCGCGGCTGACTGCGCCGGAAATCACGTCCATCGCCGGTTGCAGCTCCTTGAGGATCGCCAGCGCCCGCGCCGTCGGTTCCATACCGCGACCGTTGCGCAGCAGCAACGGATCGTCGAACAGATCACGCAAGCGCCCCAGCGCAGCACTGACCGCCGGTTGGCCCATGAACAGTTTTTCGGCAACGCGGGTCAGGTTCTTTTCGAACATCAACGCTTCGAAAATCACCAGCAGGTTCATGTCGACGCGGCGCAGATCGTTACGGTTCATGGGCGTGGTTTCCTTATCGGTGTCAGACGCTTTATGCCACTGGCGCTGGGCACTTTACTCGATCAACGGCACTTTCGCCGCGCGTTTGTAAGGGCCGTACTCCACCGGCACCCACTGGAAATGTTTGCCCTCGGCGGCGATGTGGCCGATGCCCGGGAACGGCAGATGCGCTGCCGTCACCCAGGTCTTGCTCGCTGCCGCTGCACTGAACACTGCCTGCCGACTGACAATCGCTTGCTGACTGTTGACGTCGAAACTGATCGACACCTGCGGGTGCAAAAACTGCACCGCGAGGTTGTGCACCAGATCGCCCATGAACACGATGCTCTGCTGCTGCGACGTGAAGCGGTAAGTGGTGCTGCCCGGGGTGTGCCCGGCTTCGAGGGTTGCTTCGACCAGTCCCGGCAGTGGTGACTGCCCGGCGGCAAAAGTCTTGAAGCGACCGGCGGCAACGTAGGGCGCCGTCGAATCCTGGGCAATTTTGAAAAACTCTTTTGCGCCCGCCGGGGCATTGGCCAGTGCTGCCGGATCAAGCCAGTAATCGGCTTCGGCCTTGGCCGCATAGACGGTGGCATTGGCGAACAGCGGCTTGTTCTGTGCATCGACCAGACCGCAGACGTGATCGAGGTGCAGGTGCGTCAGCAAAATTGTGTCGACCTGCTCGGGCTTGTAACCGGCGACCTGCATGTTGGCCGAAAGCTGCCCGGCGGTGGCGCCGATGCACTGCCCTGCGCCGGTGTCGACCAGAATCAGTTGTGTGCCGGTGTTGACCAGAAAGGCATTGAACGCTGTCTGCACGCCCGGGGTTTCAATCGAACGCCGTGCGAGCAGCGCGCGAATCTGACTCTGGCTCATGCCCTGCAACAACTTCGGCGACAAATCGTTGTAACCGTCGAACAACGCGGTGACTTCGTAATCGCCCACCGCCAAGCGGAAATAACCCGGCGCCTGAGTGCCCACCTGCGGTGCCTGCGCCATCGCGCCGGACATTGCCAGCATGACCGCCAGGGTCGTTGCTCCTTTCATCAAGCCTTTCATTGCATTCCCCTTTGATCCTGGCCAACGGCGGCCGCGCTTTGTCGACATCGTCGCGCAAAGCGCGGGGCGGTGACTTGCAAGGATGTGCTGAGTTCCAGCCTGAGCGAGGAAATTAACAACGATTAACTCGTCAGCCTCACGCCCTCGCCCAACAATGAAGCCCTCTGCGCAGCGTTGCTTTTTTGACCTGAGGGAATGCGCCGACCGTGTATTCCCCACCGACACGGACCTTGGCCATGGCTTATCTACAGCAAACCGTCGCCCTCGCCCCTGCCTGCGAACCGCGGAAAAACACGACTGGCGGACTCAGTCCGCAGCGCGAACGCCAGATCAAACAGTTGATCCTCGATCGCTTGGGCGAAAGTCTGGAAGTGGCTGAACTGGCCCGTGCCTGCTCACTGTCACGCAGTCATTTCTCCCGCGCATTCAAGTGCAGCACCGGCGTGTCGCCACAGGACTGGATCCGCGCCCAGCGCCTGGCCCGGGCCAAGTTGCTGATCCAGCACACCGACCTCAGCCTGACGCAAATCAGCCTCGAATGCGGCTTCTGCGATCAGGCGCACTTCTGCCACATGTTCACCCGCAGCGAGGGCATCAATCCCTTCGCCTGGCGCTGTCGAGTCATGGGCAGACCGAAAAACAACGCAGCGCAGCCTGCGGTGTTTTGACTGCTGCCGTTACGCCACCCGTTGCACTGATGCTCAAACCTGAGGATTATGCCCGGACACCCCGGATCAGACGGCCTGCGCATGCGCCAGGGACTGATTCGCCCTGTCCGCCGCATCACCGCAGGAGCGCGCTGTTGAGTTTCTCCCCGAATCAGGCCATTGCCTTTGGCCCCTATCGGATTCATCCCGGGCAACGATTGCTACTTGAAGGCCAACAACCTATGCGCCTGGGACGGCGGGCGATGGATATCCTCCTGATTTTGCTGGCCCACGCCGGTGAAGTGGTGAGCAAACAGCAATTAATGGCCGGGGTCTGGCCAGACAGCGTCGTCGAAGACATCAACCTGCGCGTGCACATGGCGGCGCTGCGCAAGGCGCTGGGCGACGGACAGAACGGTCAGCGCTACATCGTCACCGTGGCGCAGCGCGGCTACAGCTTTGTCGCACCCATCCTGCTCGATAGCATCGAAGCAAAGCCTGCGATCGCCGTGCCCCGGCACAACCTGCCACTGCGTAGTACGCGGATGATCGGTCGCCAACCCCTGATCGATCACTTGATTACGCAACTGCCGCGCCGACGCTGCATCACTCTGGTCGGTCCCGGCGGCATCGGCAAGACCACCGTTGCCCTGCGCGTCGCCGAACAATTGCTCGACCAGTATCGCGACGGCATCCGCCTGGTGGACTTGGCGCCCATCGCCGATCCCGCGCTGATCGGCTCGCATCTGGCGACGCTGCTTGATCTGTCCGCGCCAGAAGGCGATGCGCAGGCTGGTCTGGTCGATGGCCTGCGTAACCGGCAAACGCTGCTGGTAATCGACAACTGCGAGCACTTGATCGATGCGGTCGCCGCGCTCAGTGAGCAGATTCTGCGGGGGGCGCCAAAGGTGCATATCCTCGCCACCAGCCGCGAGAGCCTGCGCGCTGAGGGCGAATTCGTGCAGCGTCTGGAATCGCTCGAATGCCCGTCCATGTCGACGCCGATGGAGCCGGCTCAGGCGCTGGGCTTTGCTGCGCTGCAACTGTTTGTCGAGCGCGCGACCGCGGCGCGGGAAAACTTTGAACTGAGCCCTGCACAGCTGCCGCAAGCGATTGAAATCTGCCAGCGCCTGGACGGCATTCCGCTGGCTCTGGAACTGGCCGCCGCGCAGGTCAGCGAATTGGGCATGGACGGATTGCTCAGGCAATTACGCGAGGGTTTGCCGCCATTGTCGGCCGGACACCACAGCAGCGCCGAGCGCCACCTGACCCTGCGCGCAACGATGGACTGGAGCTTCAACCTGCTCAACGCCTGCGAACAAACCTGTCTGCGGCGACTGGGAATTTTTCGCGGCAGCTTCACCCTCGCCTCGGCGGCAGCGGTGGTCATCGGCCAACAGATCGACCCCGGCGAGGTGTTCACCGCTGTCACGCAACTGGTGGCGAAATCCCTGCTGAGCGTCGAAGTGGGCGACGAAGATGTTTTCTACCGGTTGCTCGACACCACGCGCCACTACGCACTGGAAAAACTCGAACAGGCTGAAGAGCTCAGCGCAACCCGTCAACGCCACGCTGAGCGCTGCCTGACACTGATGCAGCAGGCGCAGGCGGATTGGGACAACACGCCGACTGTATTGTGGATGGAGCGCTATGCCAGGGGGCTGGAGGATTTGCGCGCGGCGCTGGACTGGAGCCTCAACGGGCCGGGACCAGATGAGCTGGGCGTGCAACTGGCAGCCGCGTCGGCGCCTTTGTGGCAGGAGCTGTCGTTGCTGCGCGATTACAGCCGCTATGTGCGCCGGGCACTGAGTCTGCTGGAGGCTTCGCCAGCAGACTCGCTCCTGCCGCCCTGCCCTCGCCTGCAAATCGCCTTGAAACTGGCGCTCGGCAGCGCCAGCTATCACACCTGGGGCGGCACGCCACAAACCATCCAGGCCTTCATCGACGCCTGCCGCTTAGCCGAAGAACACGGTGACTTGGCCGGGCAACTGCGTGCGATATCGGGGCATATGGCGGTCAATCTGAGTTGCGGGCATTACCGCATGGCGCTGGCGCAGAGTGAGCAATTTGATCGCATCGGCGTGCACGGCGAGCCATTGCTGTCGCTGAGCACGCATCGCTTGCGCGTGCTGGCCCTGCATTATGCCGGCGACCAACCGCAGGCCCGTGTACATGCCGAGCAGGTGCTGCAACGCATGGCCCACAGCGGCCATCTCAATCGTTTCACCCATGGCTTTGGCGTGCAGTACGACCAGAGCGTCGCTTCGCTGACGGTACTGGCCCGCGTGCTATGGCTGCAGGGTCTGCCAGAACAGGCATGGCGCGCGGCACGGCAGGCGCTGGATATTGCCGTGCAGATCGACCATGGCACATCGATCTGTTACACCCTGGCGCTGGCCAGTTGTCTGATCGCCCATTACAACGGTGACGCCGCCAACGCCCGCGCGCTCCTCCAATTGTTGCTGGAGCAGTCGCAGAAGCATTCGGTGCTGCTGTTCAATAATTGGGCGCGGCACTACGCGCAGGTGATCGATCCGGATAATGCCGCGCCGGTATCGACGCAGAGCAGCGGTTTGATCCGGGAAGTGATGGTTACGCTGGATGAGCGCTTTGTCGATGAGGCACTGGTGGAACGAGCACGCACCGGGGATGCGGGTTGGAGTGCAGCGGAAATACTGCGGGCGCGGGCGGCGGCATTAGTGAAGGGTTCAGAGTGGCCCCTTCGCGAGCAGGCTCGCTCCCACAAGGGCTCGGTGTCGGGCGCAAATTCCGAGTTGTGCGCTGTTTCCTGTGGGAGCGAGCCTGCTCGCGAATCGCTCCGCTCAGACACCGCTGAAACTCGAGAAGCCGAACAAACCCTGCAACAAGCGCTGACCATCGCCCGAAGCCAAGGCGCGTTGGCCTGGGAGCTGCGCAGCGCCACGGACCTTGCGCAGTTATGGCAACGCCAGTCCCGCCATCGCGAAGCTTGGGATTTGCTCAGCCCCCTCTACCAGCGCTTCACCGAAGGCTACGCCACACCGGACTTGCGCAAGGTCCGCGTGCTACTAGACAGCCTGCGCGAGGAGTGCCCGGCCTGACGCATTGCGCGTGCGGCTGAGATAGCGCGCATGCCGCTGTTGCAGTTCGAGCCTGTCGTCGCTGCGATCAAAACGATCACGAGCATAGCGGCGCACGGTGTTGAGCATCCAATAGCGCGCCATTGCCCGGTTGGGTTCTTGAATGAGCAATGACTTGCGCGCCAACCCTTCGATAATTGCGCTCAACCTGGATCCCGCCAGATCCACGCAGCTGATCACGCTCAGTGCAGCCTCCAGGGTAAAGCCCGTGCTGAACACCGACAGCCGCAGCAGCACACGCTGTTCCATTTCCGTCAGGTACTGGAAGCTCCAATCGATCGCAGCGGCCATTGACTGATGGCGTGGTTCCGCGGTGCGCCGGCCTTGGCCAAGCAATTGCAGACCGTTTTCAACCTGGGCCTGTAAGCCGATCAAGCCCAGCGCGTCGATCTGCGCAGCGGCGAGCTCGATCGCCAGCGGCAGACCGTCCAGTTGGCGGCAGATTTCGCGCATACCTGGCAAATCCTGTTGACGCAAACTGAAGCCCTGTTGCCGCGCTCGCGCGCGATTGACGAACAACTGCACCGCCGGATAGCCCATGGCTTCCTCGACGGAGTTCAATGTAGAGCGCTTGGGAATCGCCAGCAGCGGCACGTAATGAACGGCTTCCTGTGGAATGTGCAAGGCTTCGCGGCCGGTGACCAGAATCGACAGGCGAGGCGCGGCATGCAACAGGGTGTCTACCAGAGCCGCGCAGTTGTCGCGCTGGTGATCGCAGTTATCCAGCACCAACAAGGCGTGCCGCCCGGTCAGTGTGAAAAAGTCTGTATTCAAGGCGTGCAACAGGTGTTCGAGCAAGGGCTTGTCATCTTTGAGGCCGGCAAGGTCGACCCACCAGGCGCCATCACGAAAGTATTGCAGCAGCAACTCCGCCACGCGCAGTGCCACAGTGGTTTTGCCAACACCCGGCGCACCGGTAATGGTCATCAAGCGGCACACCGGCATTTGTCGAACCAGACTACCGATCAGGGCGTCGCGCCCACTGACTGGCGTCAGTCGTGCCGGAAGATTGTGCAGTGGCATGAGCGCGGCAGCGAGCATGCTCAGCGCCTCACTTGGACCCTGCTCAACCGGGGCGACAAAACTGTAGCCGCAGTGCGCCACGTGAATGATGTAACGCTGCCCGTTGGTGCCGTCGCCCAGTGCGCGGCGCAACGCCGCGATGTGCACCCGCAGGTTGATCTCTTCGACGATCGATGTCGGCCACACACGAGCAATCAACTGCTCTTTGCTGACCACCTTCCCCGCGTATTCAAGCAGCACCTGCAGAATATCCATGGCGCGCCCGCCCATGCGTAGCGGCTGCTCGCCTTCAAGGACCAGACGTTGGCGCACATGAAAGGCGTAGGGGCCAAAACGCAGCACCGAACCTTGGCTTGTGTCGTTGTGATTATTCATGCCAAACATCTTGGCACTGTTGCGTGACGATACAACCGCCGGAGCCGACGCAGCACGGACATCCGGCTGCGTCTGACGGACAGAACCGCTCTAGCTGAACTGTTCGCGGTATTGTAACGGCGTAAGACCGAGCTTTTCGGCGAATAGCGAGCGCATGTGCCGGACACTGCCGAAACCACTTTTGTAGGCGATGGTTTTCAGCGGCAGATCGCTGGTTTCCAACAGGTTTCGCGCGCAGTCAATGCGGGCATTCTGCAGAAACTCCATGGGAGTCATGTTGACGTCACGGGCGAACAGGCGAGCAAAGTGCCGTGCGCTCATATTGGCCAATCCGGCCATTCGCTCGACTGTAAAGGGTTCATCCAGATGTTCAAGGACGTAATTCTGCGCGCGGGTGATAGGCGTTTCTTGCGGTGAGACGGCCGCCATCAACGGGCTGAACTGCGCTTGCCCACCCTGACGCTTCATGACCACCAACAACACCTTGGCGACGTCCTGGGCGATTTTCTTGCCGTGATCCCTGGCCACCACCGCCAGCGCCAGATCGATGCCAGCGGTTACGCCCCCCGAAGTGATGAGATTGCGATCCTCAACGTAGATCTGGTCGGTGGTCACCGTGGTTTTCGGGAAAGCCTTGATCAGGCGCTCGGTGTAATTCCAGTGCGTGGTGACGCGATAACCATCAAGGAGGCAGGCATGGCCGAGGATGAATGCGCCGGTACAAATCGAACCGTAACGCTCCGCACGCGGCACGGCTTTCTTCAGCCAGCCAAACAGCTCGGGAAATCTCTGGTTATAAGCGCCGGGGCCGCCGGGCACCAATAACAGGTCATAGCACTCGGCCGCCTCGTCGATGTGCAGATCAGCCTGAACCTGTACACCATTGGAAGCCTTGAGCAAGCCGCGCTCCGTCCCTAGTGTCGTCAGTTGATAGTGCACATCAGGTTTCAGATAACGGTTGGCGACTGAAAACACTTCCAGTGGCCCGGCCATGTCGAGCATCAGAAAGTCGGGAAACAGCACCATTGCCACGGTTTTCATGGGAGGCATCACACATATTCAAGGGTCAATACGCACGCTACAGCCGGGGCATTATGGCCGACTGTGTCGTCATGAGCGTGTTCGAATGCGTGAACCATAACGCAAAACTGTCAACCTGAGCCGGACAGTCTTTCAATTTCCATCTACTTATTGCCTCCCAAGGTAACCAGTAACCTTCTCCTCACTCGGACGAATTCACGTCCAACCAGGAGATTTCATCATGCTGACTCTTCGCAAAGCCTCCGATCGCGGCCTCGCCAATCACGGCTGGTTGAAGTCGTTTCACACCTTTTCTTTCGCCAGCTACCGCAACCCGCGTGAACAGGGTTTCTCCGATCTGCTGGTGATCAACGATGACCGGGTCGCCGCCGGCAAAGGTTTTGGCCAGCACCCGCACCGCGACATGGAGATCTTTTCCTATGTGCTCGAAGGCGCGCTGGAACACAAGGACACCCTTGGCACTGGCTCGGTGATCCGTCCCGGCGACGTGCAATTGATGAGTGCCGGCAGCGGCGTGGCGCACAGTGAGTTCAACCACTCGGCCACCAAGCCCGTGCACTTTCTGCAAATCTGGATCGTGCCGGATGTCAGTGGCGCCAAGCCGCGCTATCAACAGGAACACTTCAGCGCGCAGAAAAAACGTGGTCGCCTGCAACTGATCATCTCGCCGGACGGTAGCAACGGTTCCCTGAAAGTCCGTCAGGATGCGCGGGTCTATGCCGGATTATTCGACGGCGACGAGAGTGCCACGCTGAAATTGCCGGCCAATCGTTACGCCTACGTCCACGTTGCGCGTGGCAGCGTCGAACTCAATGGCCAAGCCTTGCAGGAAGGCGACGGCGTGCGGGTTCGTGAAGAACAGCTGCTCACTTTGAGCAACGGTATCGATGCCGAAGTGCTGGTGTTCGACTTGCGCCCTCAGGAGTTGCCGCAAATGCCATGATCTGGCTCGATGCAGAACGGCCTTCCACTGAAGGCCGTTTTTTATTGCGGCGGCACTGTTGAGGGTTGTACGACCGGTTTGGGTGACGAGACCTCTTTGCCAATCTGAATCGCCGCCAACGTGGTTTGTATCGTGGTCAACACCGCCGCCTGATTGGCGAAATGTGCGCCAAACAGCAAGGAAGCCACGCCGAGAAAATGCACAGTGGTGGCCGCCCAGTAATTGGCCTTTACCGTCGATGCCTGCCTGATCGCTTCCCGCGATTCGTCGGCAATTTTCTGCACGCCCATCCACATCATGTCATAACGTTTGTCTCGTTCCTGTAGGGCCTTGTTCTGCTCTGCCTGAGCAGCGAGGAACCCACGAATGTCGGCGCGCACTTCTGCCACGCGGCCGTCCATTCTGGTCTCGATGGTTTCAATCCTGGCCTCGAATTCTTCGCGACTTATGCTGCTCATGATTTGCCTGTCCCGCCCCGCGTCCGATCTGTCCGTGACTGCATATTGATTCACTTCCCTGATTTTCAATTCGACACCTTCCTGCGGCTACGCGGCCTTCCCTGGCTCTCCGTTTCGATGCGTCACTGAGGTCTGCATCGAGCTGTAGTGACAATAGAACTCATCACGGACTACAACAAGCCGGCCCATTCTGTCTCGGACGTAGGCTGTTTCGTCAGCAGTTGTAGCCTCGGGCAAAACCCTGAACCACTTATTCGTTTTCCAGCGCAAAGGCCTCAACGATCTGCTCGATGACCGCCCGTACCCGCGCGGTGTGACGCAGGTCGGCATGGGTGACCAGCCACACTTCATACGGCAGCGGCCGGGTCCGCTCCGGCCAGAGTCTGACCAGGCCGTCGCGTTCGCCCATGTACACAGGAATCTCGCCTACCCCGAGGCCGGCGGCAATAGAGCGGCGCACCAGAAGGCTGGAGCTGAGCGTGGTGACGATGCGTCCGCGGGTCAACGGTTCAGAGACCAGCGTAAGGTCTTTTTTGCTCTGTAAGTACGGCTGATAGACCACCAGATCATGGCCCTCGAACGCGCTGCCGGGCTGCGGTTCTCCATGGCGATCGACGTAGGCCTGTGCTGCGAAAAGTCCTACAGGCCAACGGGCGATCCGACGAGCGATCAGATCAGGGTTATCCGGCCGGGTATTGCGCACCGCGATATCGGCCTCGCGCTTGGCCAGACTGAGGATTTGCGTCGACGCATCCAGCTGGATCTGCACATCTGGATGTTGATCATGCAGGCGCGCCATCGCTGGAATGATGAAGTCAATGGCCATCGAGTCGGTGGTGCTGACCCGTACGTTACCGGTCAGACGGTCATCCAGCCCGTGGATGTGTCGCTCCAGTTCCAGCGCCGAATGCTCCATTTTTTCCACACTTTTACGCGCCGCTTCACCAACGGCGGTCAGCGCATAACCGTCGGAGGTACGCAGGAACAGCGTCGCGCTCAATGCCTTCTCCAGCGCAGTAATGCGCCGTCCGACCGTGGCCTGATCGACGCCCAGAACACGCGCAGCCCCGCGCAATGTCGACTCGCGACAGACCGCCAGAAACACTCGCGCATCATCCCAATTCATACGGATCCTCTTTGAAGCATTTTTGCATCATTGTGCCGCTTAATCGCTGCATATGCGCAGCAACGATAGCCGATAAGCTGAGCGCCATACACCTCTTGTGAGATCGCGATCATGCGTACTGCAAACTCTACCGGCATCTGGCTGCCGATCTTCGCCGGACTTTGCGCCAGTCTGGTCAGCATTGGTCTGGCGCGTTTCGCTTACACGCCATTGATACCTTCGCTGATTCAGGCGCAGTGGTTTTCGGCCAATGATGTCGTCTACCTCGGCGCGGCCAATCTGGTCGGCTACTTGATCGGCGCCCTGCTCGGTCGGCCCATGGCTCACCGAACAGGCAACCGCAACGCCTTGCGCCTGATGATGCTGGCAGTCACGGCGGCATTTTTTGCCTGTGCTTATCCGCTGTCGGTGAGCTGGTTCTTCGGCTGGCGTTTGCTCTCCGGGATTGCTGGTGGCGCGATCATGGTGCTGGTGGCGGCAACCGTGCTGCCTCACGTTCCGGCTGCTCGCAGAGGCTTGGCCAGTGGCGCAATCTTCCTTGGCATCGGCCTGGGGATTGCCGGCTCCGGCACCATCGTGCCGCCACTGCTGGCTCTTGGCTTGCAGGCAACATGGCTGGGACTGGGCGCGCTGGCGTTGTTGCTGACCGCGGTGAGCTGGTTCGGCTGGCCTGCGGATACCACGCATGCCGTGGCTGCGCACGCAACGTCGGCTGATGAGCCAACACCGTCGGGCGTTTACCTGTTATTCGCTCAATACGCGTTCATGGCCGCCGGGCTGGTGCCTGCCATGGTGTTTCTGGTGGATTACGTAGCGCGCGGATTGGGTGCCGGGGCGCATATCGGCGCAATGGTCTGGGTCATTTATGGCCTGGGGGCGATTGTCGGGCCGGTGACTTACGGCTTCCTGGTCGACCAGCTCGGCGCCCGCACTGGTATTCGACTGGTGTTGGTAGTGCAAGCCATCGCCCTCGGTTTGCTGGCCGTCTCCCATTCATTTCTGGCGCTGGCTTTACTGGCGGTGATTCTCGGCTCGTTCCCGCCGGGCATCGTGCCGCTGGCCCTGGCCCGGGTGCATGAACTGGTGCCGTCGCATCACCGTCAGCAGATCGCCTGGAGCCGTGCCACTGTGTCATTCGCAACCTTTCAGGCGCTGGCCGGGTTTGCCTATTCGGCATTGTTCAATGCCTCGGGCGGCCAGCACACGCTGCTGTTTGTGATCGCTGCTGGCGCGATCGTCGTCGCTCTACTGCTGGAGCAAGCCATGCGCTGGCTGCCCTCTACAACTGAACCCCGTTGCGCGGCGAACTGAAGGGAATCATTGCGCGCTGCCAGCGTTCCCATCTACACGACCTTTCTCACAGGAATCGACAATGTCACTGTCCAACGAAATGACCCGTATTGAAATCACCGAACCCGGCGGCCCTGAAGTATTGCAAGCCAGGCGCGTGCCGCTGCCAACCGTTGCCGAAGGCCAAGTGCTTATCCGCGTTCACGCTGCCGGCATCAATCGTCCGGATGCCTTGCAGCGCGCCGGAAAATATCCGATGAAACCCGGGATGGACCCGATTCCCGGCCTGGAAGTGGCTGGCGAAGTGGTTGCACTGGGTCCCGGAGTTACGCGGTTCGCTGTGGGCGATCGTGTGTGCGCACTGACCAATGGCGGCGGATACGCCGAGTATTGCGCGGTACCAGCCGGCCAGACTTTGCCTGTGCCGGATGGAGTCGATTGGGTCCAGGCCGCCGCGATTCCGGAAACCTTTTTCACCGTCTGGGCCAACCTGTTCGGCCTCGGCGCCGCCAAGGCAGGCCAGCGCGTACTGATTCACGGTGGCACAAGCGGCATCGGCACCACCGCGCTGATGCTCTGCCGTGAATTCGGTATTGAGGCGTTCGCCACCGCCGGCAGTCCTGAAAAATGCGCCGCAATCAGCAAACTTGGCGGGCAACCGATCAACTATCGAGAAGAGGACTTCGCCAAGGTCATTGCCGAGAAGACCGCAGATCAAGGCGTGAACGTGATTCTCGACATCATGGGTGGCTCGTATCTGAACGGCAATATCAGCGCACTGGCGATGGACGGCCGACTGGTGATGCTCGGTTTCCTCGGCGGCGCCCGCGCCAACGACATCGATCTGCTGGCGATCCTCGGCAAACGCGCGGTGGTCACCGGTTCGTTGCTGCGCGCGCGTACCGCTGCGGAGAAAGCCGTCATCGCCGATCAACTGCGAGAACACGTTTGGCCTGCGCTTAGTGCCGGGCGCTGCCTGCCAATCATCGACAAGGTTTACCCGCTGGCTGACGCGGCTCAGGCCCATGCCCGCATGGAGGGCGGCGATCATATCGGCAAGATCGTCCTGCAAGTGGCGTGAGTGATTGCAGCATCTTGTAATCGTTGCACATGCACGGTGGTCGAAAATAATCACGCGCAGACCGAGGCATCTGGTAAAAAGCGTTCTTTGTCTGCGCCGTGGTGAAACGATTAATGTTCCTGTCCTTGCTGACTCGTCTGCGACGCCGCCGCTTGGCATTCGCCATGATGGCCGCGCTGATCATTGGCGTGCCGACGAGTTGTGCGGTGCTGGAACACACCGAGCGCAAACTGCTTTTTCGCATTGAGCCGGGCACTGCCGGCTGGTATCGCGGACTGCCCGGCAGCGTTCAGGAACTCGATCTGCAACCGAAGAGTTTCAAGGCGGGGCAGAACATCCATGCCTGGTGGTGGCCGGCGGAACGTGCCAATGCCCCGGCAATCCTTTACTTGCATGGTGTGCGCTGGAACCTCACCGGGCAACTGTTTCGCATCGAACAACTGCGAGCGGCGGGTTATTCAGTGCTGGCCATCGATTATCGAGGGTTCGGCCTAAGCAAGGGTGATCTACCATCCGAAAGCAGCGTTTATGAAGATGCCCGCGTGGCCTGGGAGCGCTTCCAACTGCTGCAACCGGACCCGAACAAGCGCCTGATCTACGGCCACTCTCTCGGTGGCGCGGTGGCAATTGATCTGGCGGCCGAACTGGGACAGAACGCGGCGCGCAACCACACACCTCTGCCGGTACGTGGTCTGGTCATCGAGTCAACCTTCACTTCCCTCGCCGACGTAGCCGCCGCCGTGGCCAACACCTCGCTCCCGGTGCGCTGGTTGCTCTCGCAAAAATTCGACTCCATCGACAAGATTGCCGATATTCATATGCCGCTTTTGGTGGTGCATGGCCTGGCTGATGCCTTCGTGCCGCCGCGCTTCAGCGAGCAGCTGTTCAATGCCGCTGAGCAGCCCAAGCGCCTGTTGCTGGTGCCCGGAGCAACGCACAACAACAGCATGGCGCTTGGCGGTCAGGGGTATCGCAAGGCACTGGATGCGTTGATGCAGAGCAAACCGTTGCCGCGGGTGGCCGGGCCGGCAGTCGCCAAGGGCTCTCGAGACTCCTGAGTTGTCCGGTCAGCCTTGGTCAACCTGCCTCAACGCCGGGCCAATTCGTGCCGTACGCATTGTTCGTAATAAGTCTGCTTGACCGCTGCCGGTTTAAGCTTCGAGCTGCTGTTGTAGGTCTGCTCGGTAATCCCCATCGCGGTCATGCGCATCCAGGGCTGCTGGAACCGGCGAACCTGCAATTGCTTGCGCGCGCCATACAGCGAGACTCCGGACAGCTTGGATTGCTGCGCACCGGCAGCGATATCCGAGCCCCAGGTGCAGGCAAAGCGATGGCCCTTGCTTAACTCTTTTGCCTGCACTCCCGAGGCGATCAAAGCCAGGGAAAGCATCGCAACGGTGATGACAATCGTCCGCATATAGCCAACCTAACCTTTTGAAAAAAGGCGATTTTGCCGGGGCAAAATGTCTCTGGGGGCCAGCAATTTGCCTGCTCTCAGGATTTTTTTCATCAGGGTGAAATTCGCCGCTCGTCCAGTACCGCGCACCTTTGCCAGACAGGCCTATCCAACGCTGTACATCCAACCGCGCAGAAGGCCCACGTGATGAACAAGAAAATTTTCGCCTTGTCGTTTTTCAGCCTGTGCCTGATCGGCCCGATTCACGCTTCGGCAGCCGAATCCACGGCGGGCGCAGCAACCCCTGCCACGGCCTTGCCCGGCGTCAATCATGCAGAAAGCTCTCGCGACCATGACGAGAAGGCAAACAAGAAAGGCGAAGAGTCCTCAGGCGCCAACGCGGGATCAGAGCCGCATGAGACAGAGAAGGATGCGGCGACGTCGAGCGACTCCAGAGACCTGGATAAAAAACCCGCTCAGTAAGAGTGGTTTCGCTTTTAGTAACGAAAATCCGGCACCGAAACTAGCGCAACACCGGGTGATATCAATATGATGCGCGCACTGGCCGCCATAGAGGGCGGCCAGAGGAAAATACATCCAAGGAATGCAAATGAAAGATTTCGTCATCGGCGTCAACAACATCGTTCTCTACATCGCATTGGCGGTCATCCTGATCGTTTCCCTCTTCATGATGAGCCAGAGCTTTCTCTCGGGTCTCGGTATGTTCGTAGGCGGCACCCTGGGCTGGTGCATCGTCTCCGGCTTTTGGTTCGTGCAGTCGGCGACCTATGAAGAACTGCGCAAGCTGAACTCGAAAACCAGCTGATCTGCGCCGAGTATTCGTTAAAGAAAAAGGCCAATGTCATCGACATTGGCCTTTCTTTTTTTAGCGGCGAAGAGACTGGTTCTTCATTGCTTGGTGCACTGAGCGCCCAGTCCCATGCCCATGGAACCCAGAGCTACCATCGGGCCGCTCGGCAGCTCGCACGTATATTCACCGCTTTCGGTTTGAGCGGTATAGAACGTTGTATTGAAGTCGCTGCGGATGTTTGAAACCTTGATCACGGGTTTGCCAATGGTGGTCTGTGCGCGATTCTTGAGATCACTCTCCCCCGGCTTTACGGTCTGGCATCCAGTGACCGCGAGGACCAGTGTTGCGAATAAAGCGAGAACCGGAATAGTCCTTGATGAGTTCATTGCAGATCGACCTTTTTGATTTTGTACCGGAAATATTTGACAGTCAGCTGCCAAGCGACAGGACTTTAAGGTCGAGCCGGAACAGGGGCAATTAGGTCGGATGTGCTAATGGCTGAGGGCTAGTGGCGCTCTCAGAGAAGTTTTGCGACTGCCTTCGGAACCGCAGGTCGCTACTAATGAGTTTGTGAAACTGCTATCCGCAAGCGATCACTGCCCTCCTCCTGGCAATCGATACGGACCGGCAAAAACAGCTGGATGACTTCAATGTTGCTGCGCAAATGATCAGTCATGCGCGGCGTGGTGAACGATCCACTGCCGGCCAGCGCCATCGGCAACAGCAACTGATCGGCCAGATGCTCAGCCACCGCAGCACCACTACGCAGCCAGTCAGCAGCCTGATTGATCGCGGCATCCGCTACTTTCTCAGCGCGTAACGACACTTGGCCAAATGCGCTGAACACTTCAGTGACGTGCTCGAAAACGTACTCCAGCAATAACACATTGCCCGGGCCGCGTGCCGGATCAAGCGTCACCGCTTGCAGCGCCTCCGCAAGCCAGTTCAACCGCTTGGCCACTTGGCTCAGTTCTCGCTGAGCGACGGTAGGCGCAAGTCCGGCAGTCAGCGCCAGAGCCTGCCGTGAAATCGCCTCGCCGCGCTCACACACATCCAGTCGCGTCAGGCGCGACGGCTGCACCGTCACGGCAAGCTCGCCACCGCCAGCCGGTACGAAACCATGACGCAGCAACTCCAGCTCGACATTGCCGCCCATGCGCCGCAGCAGCGGTAGCCAACTGCGCGAGAGGAAATCCGTCGGCGGTGCCAGCGGATTGTGGGTGCCACCGGAGATCGTCACTCGGCTGGCCTGCGGCGCCTGCAACAAGGCTGGCAACAGCGTCTGTAGCACCAGCGTGCAACTGCCCGCCGTGCCAATAGCGAACTGGAAGTTGCCTCCGCGAATCTCGCCCGGTTCGAAGCTCAGGGCTTGCGACCCCAGATGCGCACCAGATATCTCTGCACCACAAACCTCGGCCGCCGCCATCACGGCTGTCAGATGCTGACGCAGCAATCCCGGACGGCTGCGTCTGGCGCGGATCTGTTTAATACGAAACGCCCGGCCTGTCACCATCGACAGGCTCAGCGCACTGCGCAACACCTGGCCACCACCAATGGCGCCGTCCAGTTCAATTACATCCTTTTTCATTGCAATTCCTTACGCGTACAGCCCGACGGCGTCCCTGAGGTAGCGATCCAGCCGCCGCGAGTCTGCCTGAGTTCTGGGTAATGTTGGCGTTTCGCGCTCAAGCTCAGCCGCGATGAACCGGTGCAGCGCCGGACGACGCTGCCCGTAAGCGCTCTCGTCGGCATTGCGCTTGAGCGCCAGCAGTTCGTCGACTTCGCTGAGCAGCGCGCGATCATCGACTGTGCTCAGCAGGTCGGCGAAGACCATCGGTGGTCGGCCTCGCCCCTGATCGATCCAGCGCACCGCGAGCAAGGGCCGTAGCACATAGAAATACTTTTTGAAGCGAACAGTTTCGCCTTGCAGGTAACCACGAAAGTTCTTCTTCGCCATCGACAGATAGTGGTTGCGTGCCGCTGGCGGGCTATAGAACGCTTCGGCCAGTTCGCGCAACTGCGCCACCTGAGCGCTCTCGCTGCGATAGACCAGCGGCGAATCGAGCCACTCGAGCAACGTCGGATTGGATTTGCGCAACAGACCGAGGGTCTTGCGCAATTCCCATCCGCTGACGTCGAGCTCATCGTCCAGCGGTCGCTCGATTACATCACGAGGCGTATCGACCTGGACGAACCACTCAGGTTTTTCCACGTACACAAACCGCACGTCGTAATCGCTGTCGGTGGAGGCGAAGCCCCAGGCCCGACTACCGGATTCACACGCATATAAAACAGTGACATTGCGCTCGCGCTCCAAACGCGTCAGCTCGGCCAGCACCCGTGTGCGCATCGTGCCGCACAGCGGGTGACGCTCTTCGAATTCCATAACCTCTTTCCTTATCCTTTGACGCACACCACCTGACGCAGGGTGTGCAGCACTTCCACCAGCTCACGCTGGGCGTGCATGACTTTGTCGATGTCCTTGTAGGCCATCGGAATTTCGTCAATCACCGCTTCGTCCTTGCGGCATTCCACGTGGGCGGTTGCGCGAATCTGATCGGCGACGGTGAAGGTATTCTTGGCCTTCGTGCGGCTCATGGTGCGCCCGGCGCCATGGCTGCAGGAACTGAATGACTCTTCATTGCCCAGACCGCGAACGATGAAGCTCTTGGCGCCCATCGAGCCCGGAATAATCCCCAGCTCGCCCTTCTTCGCAGACACGGCGCCTTTGCGGGTAATCAGCACGTCTTCACCGTAATGCCGTTCCTTCTGCACGTAGTTGTGATGGCAATTGACCGCTTCGAGCGCGACCTCGAAAGGCTTGCGGATGATCTGCCGCGTGGCCTGAATCACTGCACGCATCATCAGTTCACGGTTCTGTCTGGCGAAATCCTGCGCCCAGCCAACCGCCTCCACGTAATCATCAAAATGCTGACTGCCCTCTTCGAAATAGGCCAGGTCACGGTCCGGCAAGTTGGCAATGTGCTGACGCATATCGGCTTGGGCCATCTGGATGAACAGGTTGCCGATAGCGTTGCCGACGCCACGCGAACCGCTGTGCAACATGAACCAGACACGGTTGGCTTCATCCAGGCACACTTCGACGAAGTGGTTGCCACTGCCGAGCGTCCCCAAATGCGCCCGGTTGTTGGTATTGGCCAGTTTCGGATACTTGTCGGTGATCAGTTTGAAGCGCGGCTGCAACCCCGCCCAGGCCTGATCGGCTTGCTGCGGAACCTCGTCCCAGGCGCCTTTGTCTCGCCGCGAACGATTCGAACTGCGGCCGTGCGGCACCGCTTGTTCGATTGCAGTACGCAATCCATGCAGGTTGTCTGGCAGATCTGCAGCCGTCAGCGACGTACGCGCAGCGATCATGCCGCAACCGATGTCGACGCCCACCGCTGCGGGAATGATCGCGCCGACCGTTGGAATCACGCTGCCAATTGTCGAGCCCTTGCCCAAGTGCACATCGGGCATGACCGCCAGATGCTTGAAGATGAACGGCATTTTTGCCGTGTTCATCAACTGTGCGCGGGCTTCGTTTTCAACCGGGACACCTTCGGTCCAGAGTTTGATGGGCTTGCCGTTGGCGACTTCGAGAAGCTGGTAGGTTTGGTCTTTCATATCTTGGTGTCCATGTTCGTTTCCATCAGCATTGCAGCCGCTGTGCCAGCTTTGGATGCGGCTATGGTTGTTTCTGTTATGTTCTTGTTTTTAATAGCTTTTATCCATGATGCGACGAGTCTTGATAATCTATGGAAGACAAATCCGACCAGCAAAATTATCATTGCGTATCGTCATTTATCTTATGAGATAAGCATGCCCAGCAAACGCACGGTCGCCATCGGATTTATCGGAGCCACCCTCGATCGCGTCGGCAAGGGCGCCAGTCGTTGGAATTATTGGCGGCCAAGCGTAGGTCTGTGCCAACAAACAGACCTCCCTATCCATCGGCTTGAATTGATTCACGGCCTCGACGCGCGCGACGTCAGCCTCGCCGAGCGTGTCCGAGCGGACATTCAGCAGATTTCTCCAAGCACCGAAGTGCGCCTGCATCCAATGTCGCTGCGTAACCCTTGGGATTTCGAAGAGGTGTACGGCGCCCTGCACGACTTCACCACTGCTTACAACTTTGACACCGAGCACGAGGATTACCTCGTCCACATCACCACCGGCACCCACGTCGCACAGATCTGCTGGTTCCTGCTCACCGAGGCGCGCTATCTGCCGGCCCGACTGATCCAGACCTCCCCCGCCAAGCGCAAGAGCGAGAACGAGCCCGCCTGCGGCACTCATGCGCTGATCGATCTCGATCTGTCGCGCTATGATCGGATTGCCTCACGCTTCGCCAGCAAACGTCTTGAAGGCCTGGAATTTCTCAAGTCCGGCATCGCCACGCGCAACCCGGCCTTCAACCGCTCCATTGAACAGATCGAGCGCGTTGCGCTGCGCTCCAAAGCCCCCATGCTGCTGATCGGCCCGACCGGCGCCGGCAAATCCTTCCTGGCGCGGCGCATCTACGAACTCAAACGCAATCGCCATCAGATGCAGGGACGCTTTGTCGAAGTCAACTGCGCCACTTTGCGTGGCGACGGCGCGATGTCGGCCTTGTTCGGCCACGTCAAAGGCGCATTCACCGGCGCGCAGAGCTCTCGCGATGGCCTGCTGCGCGCCGCCAATGGTGGCATGTTGTTTCTCGATGAAATCGGTGAGCTCGGCGCAGACGAACAAGCGATGCTGCTCAAGGCGATCGAAGAGAAACGCTTCTTCCCGCTGGGCTCGGACAAGGAAGTCGAGAGCGATTTTCTGATCATTGCCGGCACCCACCGCGACTTGCGCAGTCGTGTCGCCGAAGGGCTGTTTCGCGAAGATTTGTATGCACGCATCAACCTCTGGACATTCGATCTACCCGGCCTCGCTGGCCGTCGCGAGGATATCGAGCCAAACCTCGATTTCGAACTGGAACGCCATGCTCGCGAACAGGGTGAGCGGGTGCGCTTCAATCTCGAAGCACGCCGACGCTACCTGGCCTTCGCCAGCTCACCCGCAGCAGCCTGGCTGGGCAACTTTCGCGAACTGTCCGCATCGATTACGCGGATGGCGACTTTGGCCGACAGCGGGCGCATCGATGAAGCGCAGGTCGATGATGAGATCGATCGATTGCGGTATGCATGGAGCTTGGCGCAACCCTCTGCGCTATCGACTGAGTTGCCAGGAGATGGTGAGAGCATGGACTTGTTCGATCGCTTGCAATTGAAGGCTGTCATTGAGGTGTGCCAGCAGGCGGACAGCCTCTCGGATGCCGGTCGACAGCTGTTCAGTGTTTCCCGGCAGGCCAAGGCGCAACCCAATGATGCCGATCGCTTGAGGAAGTATCTGGGGCGGTTCGGGCTTGAGTGGGGCGGAGTAGTGGGCATGAAGTGACACGACATTCACGCTCACGGCGCCAATGACTGCTGTAGAAAAAATGAATTAGCCGCCTGATCCCTCGGTCAAGAATTATGAACGCAGTAAATCTGACGAGGTGACAGCAATGACTATCCAGGCAGAGACACTCGTACAACTGACCGAAGCGCTTCAAGAGCGCGGCATGAAGATGGTTTCAGATGTTCATTTCACTCGCGCGCCGTACCGATACAACCACCGCTGGATCTGCATAGTCGAGTAAACACGCTTGTTGCCGGCGCCTGGATCGATCATTCAGGTGCCGGCGCCGCTCGGCTTCGCCCTTAAAACCCAGATAACCGTCCCCACATAAATCTCGGCTACGTTGGGAGAGGATTCGGTGGCAATAAAAAACCCGGCGCGATGGCCGGGTCTCGTACACGAAATAATTCGATGCGCCTATTTTGCGCCGCCGTTATTTCGGCCCGTCTGGGCATCTTGATCTGAACCAGGATTGCCGGGTGGCGGATTCCAGTCCTCTGGTCGTTCGTCGGTACCTTGCTTTGGCTCAGAGTCAGCTTGCTCCAGGCCGGAGTCATGACCCTCGCCAGAATCAGGGGTTTGCTCGCTTGGACCCGGGTATGGGGCTTCAGGGCCATTGTTGTCGTCGATCATCATTCTCTCCCGTCAGTGGCGCAGGGGCTGCGCTTAATAAGTGAGAGAAGATCGGCGCACAGAGAGTGCTATTTGCTCGACGAGCGGACATTCTGACTAACCCAAACACTTGGTGATGCGAGTCGCAGGCGTGATCGAGTAGCCCCGCAAATTTCACACACATGAAAAAGGTCAATGCTGTGAACATTGGCCTAAGTCATTGAAAAATATGGTCGGGACGGAGTGATTCGAACACTCGACCCCTAGCACCCCATCTCCTTTTTCATACTTCTTGAAAGCTTCCAAAATTTCACTCTGGATTTTTCTAAGCTAGTATTTACTTGAGCTCCAGCGGTGTTCTGCTCTACGAGAGTCCAGCAACGTCCATCAAGAGCCGACGTTTTTGTGGGGGTAAAAGTAGGGGGAGTTCATTTCATGGCCAAAATCACCATCAAAGAACTTGAGTCGCTGACCGCCAATGATGCCGGCCGGATCCTACGGGAGGATGGCAATCTCGCGGGTCGAATTGCCCTGCGTAAGGACGGCGTGTCGGTCAGCTTTTTCTATCGCTATCGGTGGGGCGACCAGAACAAAGAATACGCCTGCGGGTCCTGGCCACGCAAATCACTGACGGACATCCGCAAGGCGCGTAACCAGGCTAGGGCGCTCATCGATGAGCAGATCAATCCCAACGAGCAGAAGAAAACCGCCAAGGCAAAGGCATACGCCGCAGCTAACGTAGAGGCCGAACATGCAATAACGACGAAGGTGCAAACGCTGACCGTCCAGGATCTGGCTAGCGCCTGGCTGTTGGATGGCGTCGCGCGCAAAGACGGCAATGCAGAGTTGCAGCGCCGTTTTAACAAGGACCTATTCCCGGCACTTGGCAGGACCGCGGTGAACAATGTTTCCGAACACGATGTTCGGGCGCTGATCCGCACCGTGGTCAGCCGCGGTGCTCACCGGCAAGCCATCAGTTTCTTCGCCGACCTCACTCAGATGTTCAGCTGGGCTAGAAAGCGCCAACCTTGGCGGGCGTTACTGGTTGAGGGTGATCCGACTGAGCTCGTCGACATCTCCCCCCTGATCCCTGCCGACTACGAGGCAGAAAGAAGCCGCATCCTTTCCCCGGCTGAGCTGTTGGAACTGCACAACCGCTTTCAGCAAATGACCGCCGATTACGACGCCCTCCCCGCGGGCCAAAAATACGAGGGAATTCGACCGCTAAAGAAGGAAACGCAGCTCGCGCTCTGGATTAGCCTGGGCACGCTATGCCGGATTGGTGAGTTGCTCCAGGCCGAATGGAAGAATGTCGATCTGGACCGACAGACCTGGTTCCTCCCCAGCGAAAACGTCAAAGGCACCCGGGGCAAGAAACAGGACCACCATGTCTTTCTCTCCCCCTTCGCCTTGCATTTCTTTCAGGAACTCAACACCCTCACGGGAGACTCCCAATGGTGCTTTCCGAACAAGCTGGATGATGGGCATGTGGACGTGAAAGTGGTGAGCAAACAGGTCGGCGATCGCCAGGCCCGGTTCAAAAACCGCAAGGCCCTCTCCAGACGGTGCCATGACGATACCCTGGTCCTTGCCGACGGCCAAAACGGCGACTGGACGCCGCATGACCTGCGACGTACGGGGGCGACCATGATGCAAGCCTTAGGCGTTAGCCTGGACGTCATCGATCGCTGCCAAAATCATGTACTGGCCGGCTCGCGGGTGAGGCGCCATTACCTGCATCACGACTATGCTGAAGAAAAGAGAATTGCCTGGAACCTGTTGGGCGACCGACTCAGTGCGGTGCTGTCCTCGACCTACGAGCACACGCCAAACGAGTCGATGATTTCTTTTCCAGCCTATGTCGCCACTGGATCACTGCCGCCTTCATAAGTCGGGGTCTTTAGTGCTGCGTCCTCATAGCGTCGTAGACATCGCCGAGCACGTTCTTCAGCTTGATTTCGGCTTCATACCCCATCGCTCATTGATGGAATCCAACTCGCTCAGGACTTTCTCAGTGGCGACCGACTGCGAGATGGAGTTTATTAATTTCATCGTGCATGCATAATCAGCAAAATGGGAGAAGAAATCATACACTGCTATAATTAGCAGGATACAATGTCAACGTACTATACGGAGTTTGAACGATGACCAACCACTCAGATCACCATAAGACTTCAGAGATGAGTTCAGTATCAGTTGGAATCGTAGAAATAAACAAAGTAACTTCGTTTTCGACAGAGCAACATGCTTGGGGACAATTTGTATACTTGATCAAGGGAGTTATTGAGCTAACCGTTGAAAACAACTGTTATGCGGCGCCTCCCGATTTTGGGATATGGTTACCACCTAACACAGATCATCTCGCCTGGGCAGACAACGACGCCGCATATTTTCTTCTAAACGTCGAAGCCACGCTATGCAAAACCATGCCAACTGTCGCTAGCATCATCTCAGTAGGACCTATTGCCAAGGCGATTCTCCTAGACCTAAAAAAACGAGGAACTCAGGAGCCTGAAAATGAAGAAGATAGCCGGTTGATGCGGGTCTTGATTGATCAGCTAAGCGCCGGATCGTGCATTGAGAATTTTTTGCCTATGTCTAATGACCCTGCATTAAAGCTGGTACTCGAAGTGCTTCTCAAAGATCCTGGAAATAATCGGTCACTTCTAGATTGGTCAAGACACGTTAACAGCACCGAACGCACCCTTGCACGCCGCTGCGACCGTGATCTTGGGATGAGTTTTATTAAGTGGAAGCAACGGCTTCGCTTGTCAAGAGCACTTGCAATGCTTTCTGATGGATTGACTGTGCAATCGGTGGCCAAAAAATTGGGTTACAGCACACCTTCTGCATTTATCGCAATGTTTCAAAAAGCTATGGGCGCAACCCCGAACGCTTTTCGTAGTAAGTCATCGGATAATACACAGTTTAGCTCTGACATTAGCAAGGTATCCTCAGACTCTCCAGAGACAGGAGGGAATACTGGCAAGCCTTAACTACCCGAGAGTGGCTGTCGCGAGATAAATTATCTATCAGACTTCAATAAAAAATCCTTGCAACTTATAACGCGCTTTAAACACCAGATGAAGTCGAATTATACTTTTGTGAAACTAACAATTTCAAAGTGTATGGATACGGTCCGTTTTACTGATAGGGACGTCTCGGCATTCCTTTGCCGGACGTATAATGTTTATCGAGTCAAGCGTTGGCCGACGCAGGCTGTGGGGTGCGCGCTACCCATAACCAGTAGCCCACCGATAGTAGTGTCAACCATCCGAGCCCGACGAACATGGCTGTACGCGTGTCGGGGAACCACCCGAGCACACCAAATATAAATACCATAAAAGCAATGGCGCATGCTGGGGCTACCGGCCATAGAGGTACTGGATAATCTAGAGCAGCCGCTTCATCTTTGTTCATGCCACGGCGCATCACGACTTGAGACAGAAGGATCATCAGCCAGACCCATACAATTGAAAAAGTCACTACCGAGGCGAGGATCAAAAATAAGTTTTCCGGCACCAAGTAGTTTAGCACCACCCCTAAAAGTAGAGCGATACTCATCACTGCGACAGTCATCCAAGGCACGCCGAAACGCGACAGGGAGGCGAAACCTGAGGGGGCTTGGCCGTTTTGAGCCATACCATACATCATTCGCCCTGCGCTGAATATGTCGCTATTTATTGCGGAAACAGCAGCTGAAATCACTACGATATTCAGGACAGTTGCTGCCGAGCTTATGCCTAGGCCGCTGAATATTTGAACAAAGGGACTACCTTGACTGCCAATTTTCGTCCAGGGATAAATGGCCATCAGTACGACTAAGGTAAGTACGTAAAAAAGCAGGATACGTAAAGGTACCGAATTGATTGCTTTGGGCAGCACGTGCTTGGGATCTCTTGCCTCGCCGGCTGTGATGCCAATCATTTCGACACCGCCAAAAGCAAAAATTACCACGGTGAAAGAGGCAATCATCCCACTAACGCCATTAGGAAAAAAACCACCATGGATCCATAAGTTGGAGAACCCGATAACCGCTCCAGTTCCGTTATCCAACTGAATGCCAAACAACAGTACAGCACCCCCTGCTAGAATCATGGCAACAATAGCAGTCACCTTGAACAACGATAACCAGAACTCCATTTCCCCGAATACTTTGACACTGCATAGGTTTAAGGCACCGATAAACAGCACTATTCCGAGCACCCAGATCCAGGGTGGCGTATCAGGAAACCATAATCCCATATACACACCGAACGCGGTTACGTCAGCCAGGCACACCACCAGCATCGAGAACGCATAACTCCAGCCTGTGAGAAAACCAAAATAACGACCCAGGTACTGACTAGCGTAGTGTCCGAAGGATCCAGATACCGGATTGTGAACCGCCATTTCACCAAGGGCGCGCATCATCATGTAAATCGCTGCACCACCTATCAAGTAGGCAAGCAAAACTGAAGGGCCTGCTAATTTTATGGCTGATGCCGAGCCATAAAAAAGCCCTGTCCCAATGGCCGATCCAAGAGCCATAAAACGGATGTGCCTAGTGCTTAGGCCCCGTCGAAGATTATTGTCATTCATCTTGGTGCACCTTATTGTTATTCTTCTAAAAATTACAACTTTATTTTTGATAGGCGGTCAATTGAACTCCAAACGCGCTTAGCGTAGTTCGGATCAAATAGAGCGTGATACCCTCCTGTATGCCAAAACACTACTGGCCCTTTAAGGTCTTGTTTTGAAGCCAAATCGATAATCGCAGCTACGGCCTTACCACTGTAAACCGGATCAACCAGCAAGCCCTCTTTTGAAGCTAGAAAGTCAATGGCCTCATATATCCCGACTGATGGCATCCCATACCCATCACCCAAATACTCTTGACTGATATTGATATGAGAGCGCGAGATATCAACATCAGAATTAATTATTTTCGCAGCACCGCGAGCGTATGAAAGATAAGTACCCTCCACATCCGGATAGACATCTTCCGCGACAACAATACCGCGAATTTTAGTCTGATCCCCATAGAGTGCATTACCAAGAACCAAACCCGCATGCGTTCCACCCGAAGATGAGGCATGTACAATTGTCTCGACTTTACGACCCTGCTCGTTCATTTGCTCACGAAGCTCAGCATAAGCGAGCGCAAACCCTAAGCAACTTCGCTCAGAAGCACATCCAATTGGAAGCCTGTAAACGCTTTCGCCTGCCTCCTCGAGTTCGCGAACAACACTTTGTGCATGCTGACTAAGCTCTAGCCAGCTTACGTCTCCAACAAAATTCAAGTTCGCGCCGAATAGTCCGTCTAACATTAAATTGCCCACAGGCTCGTGGGGCTCTTCGTGAGAAAGGATCAGCGTGCATTTTAATCCAAGCGCTGCACTGGCAGCAGCCACAGCTCGAGTCGCATTGGAGAGCCGCGAACCTTCCGCAACTAAATGGGTTGCGCCGCTCGCCACTGCATATGCAAGTTCGACTTCAAGCTTTCGAACCTTATTTCCCGCAAGACCAACGGAGCCTATATCGTCTCGTTTGCACCATACCTCGACTCCAATCGACTCACTGAATCTTTCGAGCAGTTGTACAGGCGTAGTGAATCCACGTAGGTCAAGACGGGGTAAGCTTTCAAGTGCTTTCAAAGCGGTCATACGAAAACCCTCAGAATGATGAGTCTTCATGCTGCTACGACGAACATAACGAAGTCCGGACACCACATACTGAGTCTCTGACAAAATAAGTAAAAACCCGGTACGACTCTTAGCTCAATAGTTAGCGGGCTGTAGAGGCGCCCTTTTTGAATGTAAAAAATCTTGGGATCTACCGGGCGCCCCGCGACTACATCGCCAAGCGGTTCTTCAAGGCATACACACTGCACTGCGCCGAGTATCAAGCACTTCACCAGTGGGATGCTCCAAGCCAAAGCATTCTGTATTTTCCTTCAGTGCATCGCACCCCTGCTTGAGCGTCACTGCCACCCCATTGACTTCCCGGGCACTCTCCAGAATCCGCGACGATGCCTCATCCACCCGCAGGATATTGGCACTGACGTCTTCTGCCGTACTCGCCTGTTCTCGCGCGGCCGTGGCGATTTGCTCGAGCATTTCCCCTACCTGTTGCGACGCCCCGGCAATCAGTTTCAGTTGCTCGCCCAGGCGGACCACTTCTGCCGCGTCGCTCTTGGATTGCTCGCAAGCAGTCAGCATAAAGCTGGCAGTGGCGCGCACGCCCTGCTGAAGATCGGCAATGGTGGCTCCGATTTCAGCAGTGGAAGCCTGGGTTTTCGCCGATAGCTCACGTACCTGATCAGCTACGACAGCGAAGCCGCGGCCCTGATCGCCAGCACGGGCCGCCTCGATACTCGCGTTAAGCGCCAGCAAATTGGTCTGATCGGCGATTCCTTTGATCACTGCCACCACCACGTCAATACGCTGGGTACGCTCTCGCAGGCAGTCCAGAGCAGCAGTGGCTTCATCCAAACGGCCTGTCAATTGCTGCATGCCCAAGGTGGTCTGACTGCTCTGCTGATGGCCTTCGTTTGCCAGATTGCGAGCCTCGCTGGAGAAGCTAACCGCAGTCTCACAGGTCAGTGCCACGCCTTGTGCGGTATTTGCGAGCTCAAGTGCAGCAGCGGCAATCAGGGCCACCTGCTGACGTTGATGGTCCGCGGCCTGCACCGAGGCGCCGGCCTGATCATCCAGTACCGCCACCGTATCAGTGACACCGCGGGTCTGCTCGCTGATGGCCTGGAGCGAATCCCGTAGTTGATCCTGGGCAGCGTTGAGGGCATGGCCGATGTGCGCCAGCTCATCTTTACCGATTACTTCCACTCGAGAGCAAAGATCGCCTTCGCTCATCGAGCGAGCAATGTGGGTGATACCCACAGTGTTGCGGCGAATCGAAACCTGTACGCAGAGCACGCCATAGAGCGCCAGCAACGCCATCAGGCTGAACAACGACACTGCCACTACCGAGCCGTGCCAAGCAGCCTGTTGATAGCTTGCCAAGCGTTGGTCGAGGTCAAGCAGCGCTTCTTTCTGCAGGCCAATGGACAGTTCCAGTGCGTCGCTTACTCGCTGGCTGACGTTGGAGGGCTCCAATGAATTGAGATCGCGACGGAAAAAGTCTTGCTCCAGTTGCTTGACCAGCCCACCGATTCGCCCGAGTGCAGTCTGATGAGATCGCTGCCAGTTCGCGCCATCAAGCATTGTAATGGTGGCACTGGATGCGCTCTGGCCGAGAGCGATCAGCGTCGCGTTGATTGTTGCGATGCTTTCACGGAGTTGCGAGCGGGTCAGCAGGTTGAAGCCTCCAGACCCGATGATGCCTTGCCCGACACTGACTAGACTGGTCAATTGGTAATTTAGGGCAGGTGCGTCGAAGGTAACGATGTTGACCTGCTCGGAGGTATCCGCTCTGGGGTCCCGGCGCAGGCCGCTTTCATCAGCGGCAGCTTCACTAAGTTTGCGCATTGCCTGTAAAGCACGGGTACTCGCGTTATAGGCGTCGACCCACCAACTCACCATGGCCTGAGCGTCGTGGCGTGCGGCGTCAAGACGCTTCTGGGCGCTGAAAAGCTGTTCGACTTCGGCCGCCAGTGCGTCTTGCATCTTCCCCGAAATACTGGTCTGTCGTTCGATCATCATGACCTGCAAGTTTTGCAAGCGCGCCCCCTGACTGCGCAGCCAGGCATTCATATCCACTGTGGAATCACCTACTCCACGGGACGCCACATCGGTGGCTCTCCAGCGTGCTGCCAAGTTACGTTCGAGGGCGGCACGGGCCTGATCATCAACCAGCTCAAGCAGTATCGCCACGCCGCCGCGTTCCTTCTCAATGCCGTTCAATTCGCTGTGGTAGCGCGAGCACAGCGCCCAGAGCCCGTAGCCCAGAGGGATCAGGAACACGATCAGCAGGACTTGGAACTTGCGCACGAACGCCAGCCGCTCCATCGCTGAAACTCCCCACTGCATAAGCTTCATCCGCTCGCTCCCCTTCCTGTCCAGAGTTTTGTTTTGTTGTCGTTATACTAATATATTACAATCAGTACCCAGCCAAAATGACAACTCCCTGCGCCCACGTCAAGGCGAATGGCCATAGCGAGCGTTCACTCAATGTCGATTGCTGCAACAATCCACCCCTACCCCCTGTATGATCTCGGTGCATGGTGCATTGAGTACGGCGAGGCTTACGCCCTGATCTGCACTCAGGGCGCGCAATTGCTGGAGTACGGTTTTCGTAATGAGCCGCCCGTGATTTGGAACAACGCCCACGCCAGCTTCATTGCGGGCACCCCGATTCGTGGTGGCGTGCCCGTTTGCTGGCCTTGGTTTGCCGACTTGCAAAACAATCCCGAGGCGGTAAAAGGGGACTGGCAAATGGCCGATGCACCCTTTCACGGGCTAGTCAGGCAGGCGCTGTGGCAAGTGGAGCACATGGAGGCCGATGAACACGAAGCCCGTCTCACATTCGCGTCGCCTGTCACACTGCATGGGTTGACCGCACGTATACATCTCAAGCTGGATGAAAACTCGCTGGAACTTGACCTCGATATCAGTAACCACGGCCCACGAGCCGTCACCATGACGGCCGCATTGCACAGTTACTACGCTGTGAGTGATGTACGTGAGGTGACGCTGCAGGGATTTGCCGGTGCATGCTATTACGACAACTTGAATGACCGAACTCTATGTCAACAGGTCAGCGAACCTCGCATCAGCGGGCCGACCGAACAGGTTTATCAGGGCTTGGGCGAGAGAATTGTCATTGAGGATCCTGCCTGGCAGCGGAGAATTTTCATCAATACCCGATCAAGCCGTTCCGCGGTGCTGTGGAATCCGGGGCCGGAACGGGCCGCAACGCTGGATCAGTTTCACCCCGACGCCTGGCGCGCAATGCTGTGCATCGAGACCACGCGAGTACTGGAGGATATGTTCACAATTGGTCCGGGGGCCAGCGGTGGGCTGGGTGTGCGAATATCACGACAGTTGGTTCAGCGTTGACTCATCTTGGTTCCAGGCTTTGTAGGCTTGCTACTGACCCGGATCGGCACTGCTTCCAGGTCCTTTCCGGGCAATCCGAGCGCCTTTACATGGGGTTCGCCTCAGCCCGTGAACTTTCGCTAATATACGAGTACATCTTTTCAACCCCTCGCGGAGTTTCTCCCATTGAATGCCCCTGTCTTCCATCCCGAGATGCTCGACCATCGTCTGCCCAAGACCGCCCAGGTCTATGAACTGCTGCGCTCGGCGATCATCTCACTTCGATTGCAGCCGGGGGACGTGATCAGCGAGAAGGAGCTGTGCGTACAACTGGATATTTCCAGAACCCCGCTGCGCGAAGCGGTGCTGCAGCTGGCCAATCAGAAGCTGATCACGATCAAGCCCAACTCGAGCACCGCCGTGAGCCTGATCAAACTCAAGGACGTTATCGAAGGCCAGATCGTCCGCGAAAGCATCGAGTATCGCACCGTGTGCCTGGCAGCACGGTTCTACGAGAAGGACCGGATCGATCCGTTCACCACGCTCCTGATGCGCCAGAGGTTCGCCTCCGAGCACCGTAACGTCGATGAGTTCTACGCATTGGATGAAGAGTTTCATCGGGTCATCTGCGAGTGCTCCGGCTACCCCAACCTATGGCGTTTGCTCAATGGCGCCAAAGGGCAACTGGACCGGGTGCGGCGAATGGCCTTTCCGGCGCAGAACCAGTTCGCCGAAGTGATTGACGAACACGAGCGCATCGCCGATGCCATCCGGGCCTCGGACGAGGACGCCGCAGTGGCGGCCATGCGCGTGCACATCGATAGCATCTACGAGACCCTGAAAGTCCTCTCGGTAAAACACCCTGACTTCTTTGCGGAAGACTCCGCGACCATTACCAACTGTGACTCCCTGGAAGACTTCAAACGCCTTTATGCCTGATGCGACAAGGCCAGCCGGATCGCTCCGGCTGGCCTTGTTCCGCACTCAGTAGATGGAGAACGGGAAGTATTTCAGGTTGATCTTCTCGTAGGTTCCGTCCGCACGAAGTTCGGCGATCGCCTTGCTGAACTGCTCGCGCAGCGCCGTGTCCCCTTGACGAACCCCCACCCCTTTGCCGACGCCGAAGTACTTCTCGTTGATCACATCCCCCCCGACGAAAGCACAGCAGGCGCCGTCCTTGGTTTTCATCCAGACATAGAGCAGCGCAGCATCAGAGAACACTGCGTCGATGCGACCATTGGCCAGATCCATTGCAGCGTCATCCACGGTCTTGTACTGCTTGATCTCCGATTGCTTATAGTTTTCCTCGAGATAGTTCGATTGGGTGGTGGAGACCTGCACGCCGATGCTCTTGCCCGCGAGATCGGCTGCGGTGATATTGGTTATGCCGGCATCCTTGGCCGTAATGAAGCGAGCCGGCGTGGCATAGTACTTGTTGCTGAAATCGATCTTCTTCTTGCGCTCCTCGGTGATGTTCATCGACGCGACAATGGCGTCGTACTTGCCGGCGATCAGACCGGGAATCATGCCGTCCCATTCCTGCGAAACGATGTCGCACTTGACCTTCATCCGCTCGCACATGGCGTTGGCGATATCCACATCAAAGCCAGTCAGCTTGCCTTTGTCCAGATAGCTGAATGGTGGGTAGGTGCCCTCTGTGGCAATACGAATTTCCTTGATTTCATCTGCGGTAGCCAGACCGACCATCAAGGTCGAGCCAAGGCCAAGGGCTGCAAAAAGAACGCATTTAGCAAGTTTCATAAACATCACCTTCTTTGCCGTACATTAATATATTGGTTTTGTTGCAACATACAGGCCATTTTTTAGCGTCGCTTGGGTGTGGTTTTTCTCCTGAGAAGAGTCGTTAAGAATCAGAAAATCGCCGGCTCGCCAGCCGGCTCGCCGAAACCGCTTTCGAGGAAATCGAAATCACATCCTTTGTCTGCCTGGAGAATGTGTTGCGCAAACATCCAGCCATAACCACGACCAAATCGCGGTTCCGGTTGTAGCAGCGCTTCACGACGGGTCGCCAGTTCAGTCGCGCTCACCAGTAACTCGATGCTGCGCTTCTCCACATCCACGCTGATCAGGTCACCGTTGCGGACTAACGCCAAGGTGCCGCCGACGTAACTTTCTGGTGCAACGTGGAGGATGCAGGCACCGTAACTGGTCCCGCTCATCCGCGAATCGGAAATCCGCACCATATCGCGCACGCCCTGCTTCACCAGCTTGGCAGGGATTGGCAACATGCCCCACTCGGGCATGCCCGGGCCGCCCTGCGGGCCGGCATTGCGCAGAATCAGCACATGGTCGGCAGTGACGTCAAAATCATCGCTGTCGATCACCTCTTTGAGAGCCGGATAGCCATCGAAAACAATCGCAGGACCTGTGTGCTTCAGCAGTCGCGTCTCCATGGCGCAAGGCTTGATCACGCAGCCATCGGTGGCCAGGTTTCCTTTGAGTACGGCCAGCGCGCCCTCGGCATAAATCGGATTGTTCAAAGGACGGATCACGTCATCGTTGTACACCTCGGCTTCGGCAATGTTCTGTCCGATGGTGCAACCATTGACCGTCATTTCCTCCAACGAGAGGAATTTACTGATGATCCGCATCAACGCCGGTAGTCCCCCTGCGTAGAAAAAGTCTTCCATCAGGTACTGGCTGCCGCTGGGGCGTACGTTGGCGATAACCGGAACGTAGCGGCTGACCGCGTCCAGATCGTCCAGTGTCAGTGCGTGCCCTGCCCTGCGGGCCATCGCAATCAGGTGAATCACCGCGTTGGTCGAACAGCCCATGGCCATGGCGACGGCAATGGCGTTATCAAAGGCGCCACGACTCTGCACCTTGGCCGGAGTCAGATCTTCCCAAACCATCTCCACCGCCCGACGTCCCGCTTCGGCGCACATGCGGATATGGTTGACGTCCGCCGCTGGAATTGAGGACGCGCCCGGCAGTGTCATGCCGATAGCCTCGGCAATGGCGGTCATGGTGGATGCTGTGCCCATGGTCATGCAGTGGCCGTGACTGCGGGCGATACCGCCTTCAATGTCTTGCCAGTCCTTGTCACTGATATTGCCGGCGCGTCGCTCGTCCCAATATTTCCAGGCGTCCGAACCGGAACCCAGAATCTTGCCCTTCCAGTTACCCCGCAACATAGGCCCGGCGGGCACGTAGATGGACGGCAGCCCGGCGCTGGTCGCACCCATCAACAGCCCTGGGGTGGTCTTATCGCAACCACCCATCAGCACCACGCCGTCCACTGGATGGGATCGGATCAGTTCTTCGGCTTCCATGGCCAGCATGTTGCGGTAGAGCATGGTGGTCGGCTTGACGAAGTTCTCCGACAAAGAAAGCGTCGGCAGCTCTACCGGGAATCCGCCCGCCTGGAGAATACCTCGCTTGACGTCATCGACGCGGGTCTTGAAGTGAGCGTGACACGGATTGATATCAGACCAGGTATTAAGGATGGCGATCACGGGTTTCCCCGCCCAGTCTGCCGGGGCATAACCCATCTGCATGATTCGCGAGCGGTGGCCGAAGCCGCGCAGGTTGTCAGGTGCAAACCAGCGCGCACTTCTCAGGTCTTCAGGTTTTTTATTGTTCATTGGTTATCGTCCGTCAGGCGTCGAGCTTCACGCCGGGTTGTTGAATCCGTAGAGGGCCGCCGGGTTGTCCACTAGAATCCTGGCAAACAACGCGTCGTCTTCCAGCCAGTGGGCAAGCCGTTGCAGGGCCGCGCCATCGTCGATCTCGCGGAACATCGACACCGGCCCGCGGGTTATGTCGCCAATGCCACCCAGTGGATGTGGCCAGTTCGACCCCCACAGCAATCGCTCCGGTGCTACCGACACCAGACCGAATAGCAGCGGCGCGACCTCTTCCAGCGATGGCTGCTCCGACACCAGATAAGGCGCAGAGACCTTTACGTGGCAGTTACCGCTGGCCAGTAGACCTAACAACACTTTGAAGCCCTCGCTCTTGACCCCGGCGCTGGCATGCATACCAGCAAAGTGATCGAGCACCAGTGATACATCGAGCTTCTTGAGCTCATGACGCAGAACCTGAACCACTTCAATGGGCGCAAACACCTGGATATGCCAACCGAACTGTGTGGCCACTTCATTGGCATGTTTGAGTGCACGCAAGGCCGCCGTGGCATCCGCGGACGCAGCAGCGAGGTTCAGTCGAATACCGCTGATGCCGGAGCGGGCCAGGGTTTCCAACTCGGCCAGTGAAGTTTGTTCGTCGATCACCGCGACGCCACGCGCACCGCTGCCGATTCGGGCAATGGCATCAAGGGTGCAGCGGTTGTCGCTACCGTAGACGCTCGGCTGGACTACCACCACCCGATCCAGGCCAAGAATGCGTTGGTGCTCCATCAGGTCTTCGACCAACGCCGGTGCCGGGGTGTAGGCCCGTGATGCGGAATAGGGAAAACGCTCGGAGGGGCCGAACACATGGACATGACAGTCACAGGCACCGCTCGGAATGCTGATCGCCGGACGTTGATGAACGACCCGGAGAATGCTGACGCTGTTATCGCTGGAAGTTTGCTCGGCCATTGCGGTAGTCCTGAAGTGATGGCTAAGAGATTTGCGCCTGCTCGATACGATGCAGCAGTCGCATGGCTGGCAATACGGAGTGAGCGGGTACCAATGGCTCACGCCCGTCACGCACAGCTGCGACAAAATCCCGCGCAACCTGAGCGTTGTTGTCCTGCTCCGGATCGACATCGAGCAGATACGTGCCCTGTTTCAGGGTCGCGTCGAGAATATTCAGGCGGTACGAGTCGCAATCAGTGATGACAAAAATGTCGAAGATTCGGTCGGGGGAGTTGTAGGAGCCGGTACACACCATCGACTGGCGTTGTTCAGTTTCCATCAATACGGCCAGCTCCATCGGGATGCCGGTAACCTCATCAGCCACTGGCATTGTTGCCTGCAAGTTGCTGATGCTCGCTGCAGATGCGGCCGGGTCACCATTGCCGGTCAGCCACAAGGCCACATCCACCAGGTGCGCACCGTGATGCCAGAGCAGGTTATCGGTCCAGCAACGCTTGAGCCCCGTAGAACCAACGTTTTCCCGACGGTGAAGGAACAGCCGGGACTGAACCTGAAGCACCCTTTCCGTCCCGGCCTTCAGGCGTTCTACCAATTGCCGGTGTTCGCGGCGAAAGCGCATTGGGTGGACCACACCAACAGTCAGGTTCAGGCGCTTGGCGGTGTCGACGATACGTTCGCAGTCCTCCAGCGACAGTGCCAGAGGGATTTCCACCAGCACATGCTTACCCTGCTCCAACGCCGCCAGAGCCATTTGCGCATGGCTCTGGCTCGGGCCGGCAATGATGACGATATCGATCTCGGGCGAGCGCAGTGCTTGTTGATAGTCCACGAACCAGTGGCGATAACCGTATTCCCGGGCGAAGGCTTCGGTTGCCTCGGCCTCGCGTCCGACCAGGGTATGCAGTACACAATCGGTATTCTGCAGGCTCTGCGAATGCCAAGTACCCATCATGCCGTGGCCGATCATGCAGATATTCAATTTGATTTCCCCTCGAGGCTCTCATGGCTGGTTTGGGGTTGGTTGGGACCGCCTTGCGGTCCCTACATCTCAACGCTGAATGGCGGCCATCGTCTCGGCAAAGGTCTCCAGCAACTGATCTGCCTGGGCCTGTTTGAAGCACAGCAACGGACGGATCTTCAGCGAGTTTTCACCCACACCGGTGGTGCTGATCAGCACTTTGCGATCACGCAGCCCGCTGACCACTTTGGTCGTGAGTTCGGCATCCGGGGCCTTGCTCTCGGGGTCAGTCACGAACTCGACCGCGAAGTACAGGCCGGCTCCCCGTACGTCACCAATGGCCGGATAGTTGCGAGCAATGGAGCGGAAACCATCGAGCAGGTAGTTACCCAGGTCGTGACAGTTCTGCTGCAAGCCTTCATCACGAATCACGTCCAGTACCGCCTGCGCCGCCGAGATGCACACGGCGTTGCCACCGAAGGTATTGAAGTAGCGCACCTTCGGTCCAAAGTCGGCGAGCAATTCGGGTTTGACTGCCACGCCGGCGATCGGCAGGCCATTGCCCATGGGTTTGCCCATGACCACGATGTCGGGCTGGATGCCATGGCGCTGATAGCCCCAGAAATTCAGGCCCGTACGGGCGAAGCCAGGCTGAACCTCGTCAGCGATATACAGGCCACCGTGCTTGTGCACGACTTCAATGGCTTTCTTCAGCAGACCAGGAGTGCCAGGCAGCAGACCATCAGTGGAGAAAATGCTGTCGGCAATGAAACCTGCGAACTTGATGCCGTGCCGTTGCATATCGGCGATCGCCGCTTCAATGTCCGCTGCCAGCCGCTCGCCGACATCCACTCCGGGCTCGGCATGGTAGGCGTCCGGTGCGCGAACGGTGCGCACGTGCTGGTCCACTGGTACGTATTTGCCCATGGTGGTGGAAATGGCCGCCACCGCGGTAGTGATGCCGTGGTAGGCAAAGTCAGTCACGATGATCCCGGTGCCACCGGTATGGAATTTGGCGATGCGCAACGACAAATCCACCGCCTCGGAACCCGTGCAGGTGTACATCACGCTGCCGATGCCGCCACCAAAGGTCTCCACCAGTTGCTCGGTGTAGTTGAGGATCTTCTCATCCATGTAGCGGGTGTGAGTGTTCAAGGTCGCCAGTTGACGCGACACCGCCTCTACCACGCGCGGATGGCAGTGTCCGACCGAGGGCACGTTGTTGTAGCAATCCAGGTACTGCTCGCCGTTCGGGCCGTACATATAGGCACCCTCGGCGCGGACGAACTCCACCGGATGCTGGTACATCAACTTGTAGCACGGCCCCAACAGGCGCTGACGGCGCTCGACCACCGCTTGCTCGTGAGCGTTCAGGGTCGGCAACAGCGCCAGGTCGAAGCCATTTTGCATGCCGGCAGTGGCGGAATATTTCTCAGACATTTAAACCTCCAGAAAATCGATTATTGAATGGCCTGGCTGGCCTGGAATCCGTGTGTCATGGAATAAAGGTGCGGTGGCGGTTCAGGCGCGCCACTCGATGTCGACCGCCGTCGAGGCGGGTTCACCAAACAGTGCCTGCTCGATCTGGTCACGCCGCATGGCACGTAATTGCTCGAACTGCTGCCACGTGCGCGGGGTGTTACGCAGGATGTAATCGCGGTTGTCGGGGAAGCGGCTGGCGCGCCACTCAGTCAATGTCAGGCGCAGAGCCATGCGCACCATCAACAGGTCATGAAAAACTTCAAGTTCGTTTTCGGTCAGCGGGGTCACCGACTGGTAACCCTCGAGGAAGGAACGCGGTGCCTCCAGCAGGTTCTCGCCTTCGCCAAAGGCGTAGCCCACCGCAACGACCACATCGTTGACCAGCGAGGTGCGGACCATGTCACCGAAGTCGAGGATCGCGGCGATGCGCGTAGGATCCTGCGGATCAACCAGCGCGTTGTCGGAATTGAGATCGTTGTGCACGACCTGCCGCCGCAGACCCGACAGCACCGGCTTTACGTGACTCACGTAGCGCTGCAGCGCCTCCTCTACCCAGGGCCGGCGTACCGCGTCGAACACCTCGAACATCGGTTGCAGGCGCTCTACGTGCTGGATGTCCCACAGCAGCATGTGGTCGGCCGAGGGATGATCGAAATCCCGCAGGGCCAGTCCGAGGCGGGCCAACTCGATGCCGAGGTTGCGCTGTTGCTCCAGGGATACCGGCGCGTGACGCAACAGAGTGCCTTCCATGTAGCTGACCATGCGCACGATGCGTGGCTGGCCTTCGAATTCCAGCTCCAGTTCACTCTTGCCATTGAGGCCACGGATAACCCGCTGCACGTGCAGACCTGGATCACGCTGTTCGATATGCAGCAGGGCTTCACTCTGGAAATTGGCCAGCAGACGATCCTCCGCCGGGTGAGCGATTTTCAGCACATACGCACCATCGGTGCAGTGCAGATGGAAGTTGTGATCTCGCTCGCTAATCAGGCGCTTTACTGTCGTCGCATGGATCCCGAAGTGATCGGCGGCGATCTGCTGCGCCTGCTCCACGCTGATGTCGCCAGCTTCGGTGGTCAGACTTGCGTGGGTGTCGCCCGGCTCGTGTTCATTACTCATAAGAGGAAAACCTCACTTTTGAAATACTAATATATTAGTTTGCCGAAAAAAAACAAGCCCGTTAACGAACGCGAACACCGAGTTGTTTCAAAGCCTGGGGATCGTCCCTGCGGAGCCCTTCGATAAGCAGTCCGCGCTGATCCCGCACCAAATGCTCCAGGGTCTCGAAAATGCTGTTCACGTGCCCCGTCATCAGTACTTCGGCGACTACCTCATCCTGTGCCTGGATCGCCAGGTATATCTGCCGATGCTCATCGATCACTTCGTCAAAATGCAGCTGTACTGGAAACGCCAGTCGCCTGACCCGGTCCAGCGGCCCCATGGCGCTCTGCATGACATGCCACAGGTGCGAGTAACCGGCGCAATCACAGATCAACCGGTGAAACGCCTCGTCCAGAGCGTAAAATTCGTTGCACTCCA
This sequence comes from Pseudomonas sp. Marseille-Q5117, assembly GCF_946901175.1. Taxonomy (NCBI): domain Bacteria; kingdom Pseudomonadati; phylum Pseudomonadota; class Gammaproteobacteria; order Pseudomonadales; family Pseudomonadaceae; genus Pseudomonas; species Pseudomonas sp. Marseille-Q5117. The sequence goes on from NZ_CAMPPP010000007.1 coordinate 80,589, forward strand.
TACGCTCGTAGGCTTTTTGCATGCGCAAGAACAGGGTTTCGAACTCGTCCTCATAACGTGGTTTGAAAAACCGCGCAGCCAGGCGCACGCACCGGGTTTCCAACGTTTCCCTGACCAGCTGGCCCTCAAGCACATCACGCAGGCGGATCGGAGTCACATAGGTGCCGGCATTGGGTCGAACGACCAGCATCTGCTCACTGACCAACCGCAGAATCGCCTCTCGAACCGGCGTTCGCGATACCTCTAGTGAATCGCAAATATCCTTTTCGCTGAGCACATCGCCCGGTGTGTATTCCAGACCGATGATGGCCGCCCGCAGCAGTTGATAAACCTGAGCCGCCTTGGGCCTGCCCTGATCGATCATGTCTATGTTGAAAATGCCTCGCATACCCTGCCCCGCTCTGCACGCCATTGCGCCCAATCAGTGCAAGATCTGGCTGAGGAATTGTTTTGCCCGCTCGCTCTTCGGCGCCTTGAAGAACTCATCCGGCGACGCCTGTTCGACGATCTGGCCGCGATCCATGAAGATCACCCGATCCGCAGCCTGGCGGGCGAAGCCCATTTCGTGTGTCACACACAACAGGGTGATACCGCTTTCTGCCAGGCCCAACACCACGTCCAGGACCTCCTTGACCATCTCGGGGTCGAGTGCCGAGGTAGGCTCGTCCAGCAACATGATCTGCGGGTTCATGCACAGTGCACGGGCAATCGCAACACGCTGCTGCTGACCGCCGGACAGCTGGCTCGGGTAGTGATTGGCTTTTGCCGCCATTCCGACGCGCTCCAACAATGCCTGGGCCTGTTCCCGAGCCTGAGCCTTGTTCTTCTTCAGCACCCGCATGGGCGCCAGCATGCAGTTCTCCAGCGCGGTGAGGTGCGGAAACAGGTGAAAACCCTGGAACACCATGCCGGTTTCCTTGCGCACGATGTCTACACCGCTGCCATCGGTACCGATTTCTGTACCGTTGACGATCAGCTTGCCCGCCTGATATTCCTCCAGGCCGTTTATGCAACGAATCAGAGTTGATTTGCCGCTCCCGGACGGTCCGCAAACGACGATTCGCTCGCCCTTGCGCACTTCCAAGTCAATGCCGTCAAGCACGGCGAAGTCGGCGTACCACTTCTTCAGGTCGCGCATGATCACCACGGGTTGCCCGGTCGCGGCCTTGCCAGCGGGAGCGATGCCCGCCTCGACCTGTTGTTCTGCGCCCATGCTTCGCGCCTCCACTTGGATGTCCTGGTTGTTGTCGATAGGGAGTGTTCGCATCATCGCGCTGCCCTCAATGAGTGATGTGTCGGGTGATGCGGTTACTGATCCAGCCACAGAGCCGCCGAATGGCTTCAACCATGCTCAGGTAGAGCACAGCCGCCCACAGGTAAACCTGGAAGTCGAACGAGCGCGAGAAGGCCATGCTGGTCATGCCCATCAGTTCGGGCACCGCGATAACACTGGCGATGGCCGACGACTTCAGCATCAGGATCAGCTCGTTGCTCAACGGACGCAGGGCAACGACAAAGGCCTGGGGCACAATCACATCCTTGACCCCGGACAGTTTCGACAACCCCAGTGCATGCGCGACTTCCCACTGCCCCCTGGGCACTGCCTGCACGGCGCCGCGCCAGATCTCGGCTTGATAGGCTGCGGTGTTGAGGGTGAATGTCAGGACCGTGCACCAGTAGGCATCACGGAAAAACCACCACACCCCCAGTTCCTGCAGCTCGGGACGCAGCTGGCCAGCGCCGTAGTAGACCAGGAAGGTCTGGGCCAGCAGAGGCGTACCCCGGAACAGATAGGTGTAGCCGAATGCCAGGCGTCGCAGCCAGCCGATCCGGCTCATCCGTGCCGCGGCCAGAGGCAGCGATAGGATGGCGCCAAGGGCCACCGACAGCAGGACGATTTTCAAGGTCATGCCCAGGCCGGCCAGCATCCGCGGGCCATAGGTCGAAAGAAGTTCCAGCTCCATGGTTCAGCTCCGCACGTAGAATCGGTTGGCGCGCTTCTCCATCAGGTGCAGGACTTGCCCCGAAATGATGGAGAACAGCAGGTAGATGCTGCAGGCCACGGCATAGAAGAAGAACGGTTCTTTGGTGTTGCTTACTGCCAGGTAGGTCTGACGCATCAGGTCAGTCAGCGCGATCACAGAGAGCAGCGATGTCTCCTTGAGCAGCACCAGCCAGAGATTGCCCAAACCGGGTAACGCAATGCGCCAGAGTTGCGGCGCGGTGACGAAGCGGAACATATCGACTCGTGACAGACCCAGGGCGAAAGCCGCCTCACGCTGCCCCTTGGCGATGGCGCGAATCGCAGTGAGAAAAACCTCGCTGGAAAAGGCACCGAACACCAGCCCCAGCGCCAGCATGCCGGCGAAGAATCCGTTGACCTGAAAAGCCCTGAGCCCCATGGCTTCGGAGGCTTCCTTCACCAACAGTTGTACGCCGTAGTAGATGATGAAAATGGTCAACAGCTCCGGCAGTCCGCGGAACACGGTGACGAACACCGTGGCCGAACGGCTCAACAGCGGACGCTTACTGTCCATGCACAGAGCCAGGGTCAACCCCAGTACCACGCCAAAGGGCAAAGTCGACAGTGCCAGTTGCAAGGTCAACAAGGCGCCGGAGAGCAGCGCGGCGCCCCAGCCCTCGGGTGAGAAAGAAAGCAGTTGCAGGTATTCGCTCATGATCAGGCCCATCCCCATACGTGCCGCATGGGGCTATCGGTAGGTTGAGAGGCGCGGCTCGGCCGCGTTCTTAATAGATAGCAAAGGGGAAATACTTCTGATTGATCCGCTGGTAGGTGCCGTCGGCCACCAGAGCGCTCACTGCCGTATCCAGCTGATCGCGCAGGGCCTGATCCTCCTTGCGCACGCCGATGCCCTTGCCGACACCGAAGTACTTTTCGTCACGCACTTCCTGACCGATGAAGTCGCAGCAAGAGCCGATGCGGGTCTGCAACCATGGATAGAGAATCGCTGAATCGGAGAACACCGCATCGAGACGGCCGTTGGCCAGATCCATTGCCGCGTCGTCGACGGTCTTGTAGATCTTCACCTCGGAGTTTTTGTAGAAGTCCTCCAGGTAGCTGCCCTGGGTGGTGGAGCCCTGTACACCGATGACCTTGCCAGACATGCCTTCGACCGAAGTATCGGTAATGCCGCTGTTTTTCTCGGCGATGAAACGTGCCGGGGTGGCGTAATACTTGTTAGTGAAGTCGATCTTCTGTTTACGTTCTTCGGTGATCGCCATCGACGCCACGATGGCATCGTACTTGCCCGATATCAGCCCGGGGATCATGCCGTCCCAGCCTTGCGAGACAATCTCGCATGTCGCCTGAATCCGCTCGCAGAGCGCATTGGCGATATCGACGTCGAAGCCGGTCAACTGACCGTTCTCCAGGTAACTGAAAGGGGGATAAGTGCCTTCGGTAGCAATACGGATGTTTTTCTGATCCGCCTGTACACCCGCACCGAACAAAACGGTCAGGGCTACGGCCGCACAGGCGAGGTATTTCGAGCTATTCATTGTTGGTTTCCTCGAATTCCGGTGTTCCCGCATACCAATATATTAGTATGCAAACGACAATAACAGGATTGGGCAGCTTATCAAGGGTGTATCAGGTTTCTTTTTTGGAATGGAAAAACGCTCCTTTATTTCCCGGCTGCCTCTTTCTCGGGCAAGAGCCATGCCTCGATCGTCTGCGTCAGGGCCCGCGGCGACTCCTGCATCGGATAGTGTCCGACACCCGGCAATATCTCCAGGTAAGCATCCGGAAGCCAGCGCATCACCGTCTCATCCATCAACCCGGCAGTGCAGCCCGGATCCAGCTCCCCTACCAGTACCAGCGCAGGAACCCTGACCCCATGCAAGGTGCTGGCAAAGTTGTCGTCAATCCACGAGGTCATGTACGCATTCATCGCTTCCGGCCAGGTCGTACGCAGGCTGAGGGCGAGGATTCTGCGTAACCATTGCTCGGGACGACTATGACCGATATTTGTCGAGATCAGCGAGAGACGCACCTCTGGATCGCGTAGCGCATTGTTCAATAATGCCCTGCGTTCGTTGGACACCCCTGCCCCGCTAGCCGGTACAGCGGCCAACAACACCACTGAGTCCAGCCTCTGCGCGGCGTACGCCAGCAGCCACTGCGCGGACATGCCGGCCATGGAGTGTCCGACTACGCTAAAACGTTCCCATTGCAATTCATCAGCCAGCGTCAGAATGTCCAGGGCAATCTGCACCACAGTAAATGGCCCGGGTTCTTCCAGTCGCGCGCCATAACCCCGGCAATCCATGAACGCATAGGTGAAGCGCTCACCATCGAGCCAACCGTGCATCGGATCGAACAAGGCGGCTGCGGCCATCCATCCATGCACCACGACTACCCTGCGCGGACCGCTCCCCACGAGCCGCACCCCATCCATGACGCTCATCAGTACTGGCATCCAGCGCGGTCGGCGGTGCTTTCCACTTCGGTGAGGGCACTTCGGACCTCCTTGAGTGCCGCACTGGAGGCATTGGTGAGCATGCGCACATCATTGGCCAGGGTAACCATGTCGAAACCCCACTGGATCGCTCGCAGCGCATAAGCTGGCGAACCGCAATGCAGTGCGGCCTTGATTCCGTGGGCGTGAGCAGTCGCGAGGATGTGCTGAATGGCCTCGAGCATTTCGGGCTCCTCCCGGTCGAAACCGGTTGGATAACGCATACCCGTCAAGCCGATGGTCAAGTCCGCTGGGCCGATATAGAGACCGTCCAGTCCAGGCGTAGCGGCGATTTCAGCAAGATTGTCCATGGCTTCGCGGGTTTCGATCATGGCGAAGCAGAGCATATTTTCATTGGCCTGCCGGCCATAGTCGGCACCCGCGGAAATGCTCGCACGGGTCGGGCCAAAACTGCGCACACCCACAGGGGGATAACGCATATAGGACACCAATCGTGCCGCCTGCTCGGCGGTGTTGATCATTGGGCAGACCACTCCGTAGGCTCCGGCATCCAGTGCCTTCATGATGCTGCCTGCCTCCAGCCAGGGCACTCGGACCATGGGCGCCACGCCGCTGGCACGCATGGACTGGAGCATGCTCACCGAGGTCTGATAGTCCACGATGCCGTGCTGCAGATCGATGGTCAGAGCGTCATAGCCCTGCTCGGCCATCAGCTCGCTGACGAACGCACAGGGTATCGACAGGAAACCGTTGACCACGGCTTTGCCTTCGTTCCACAGCGCTTTGATTTTGTTGGGTTGCATAGCCGCACCTCGACCAGGGATCGTTAAGGTTGTGCCGCATGTTCACGCGCGACGGTATTTGCTCATTACTTCGTAATCCGGTTCAAAGCCCAGACCGGCCACCTGTGGCACTGTGATCAGGTCACCTTGGCGAAGCCCCTCGACGTCCGCCAGCCAGGCATCCGGCTGCACAAAGTTGTATTCCAGTGCCTGAACTGAAGGGTTCGCCGCCGCCAGATGAAGACTGGCAAAGAAGCCCGGACCAAAATACGGAGAATGGGGCATCAATGCGCTGCCGGCCTTGCCTGCCAGTTCGATGATGGCCAAAAACTCCGAAATGCCGCCGACCTTGGTCACACTGGGCTGAACGATGTCGGCCGCACCGGCCTGGAACGCGTTGGCGAATTGAAACGCAGTGGTCCAGTTTTCGCCGGCGGCAATAGGCAACGAACCTCGCAAGCTGGACAGGGTCTTGAAGTCTTCCGGCGGATACACCGGTTCTTCCAGCCAGGTCAGGTTGAGTGCCTCAAGACGCTCGCGATTGCGTTCGACGAACTCCACCGACCAGGCGCAGTTCACATCGACGCAGATGTTCTTGTCGGGCCCGGCGACCTGCCGGCAGGCCTCGATGATGTCGAGATCGATCTCATGCAGTTTGATGCTATTGAATCCTGCATCGATCACCTCACGACAAGTCATAGTGGCCAGCTCTTCGGTGCCGTAGCGGACCATGCTGGCATAGAACGGGATCTGCTCGCGGCGGCCTTCACCGAGCAATTGATAGAGCGGTTTGCCAGCGCGCTTGGCGGCGAGATCCCAGAGGGCGATATCGACTCCGCCAATGGCGAAGATGGTGATGCCGTAGCGGCCGAACATATGAATCGAGCGTTGCATCTGCCGATTCCAAGCCGGGATGTCCTCGATGGTTGCGCCAACCAGGCTCGGCAGAATCAACCGGTCGATAATTGCTTTAGTGGCGTCCACAGTGAAATAGCCAAATCCCTCACCCCAGCCGACATTACCCAGCTCGTCTTCAAGACGGATCAGAGCGAACTCCAGGCTTTTCCAGGCGGTGGGCATGATGCCGACACCAGTGCCGCGTAGTTGAAAGGGAATCTCGACGATGGAGACTTCTGCCTTGACGATCTTCATCAGTGTTTCCTCGGATCAGGAAGCAGACTCTTGGCGAAGAAGCCGCCGACGAAACCGGCGCCCTCTTCATCAGTCAGCTGTATGAATGGGCGGTAGGAGTCGCTGTGATTGCGGGAGGAGTCATCAATCGGCCGATAGCGCCGCTCGAAAGCCTCGTCATTTTTCAGCAACGGCTGCGGGCAGTTGGAAATCCCGTAAACCACCTTGAACGATTCGCTCTGTTCCTCCAGACCGAGCCGTATCATCTGCACCAGATCGGATGCGCTGACCCACAACCGCTCGCGACGGCCATCTACTACCTGCGGGTCAGCATTGCCGATGCGTATCACCAGACAGTCGATGCCAAAGCGGTGGGCATAGAGCGAACAGGCGGCCTCGCCGAAGGCTTTGCTCAGACCGTAGAAACCGTCCGGCGCGATATCGGCGCTGACGGTGTATGGCTCGTCACTGATCGGATGCAAGCCCACTGCATGATGGCTGCTGGCGAAGATAAAGCGCCGCACACCAAATTCGCGACAGGCTTCCAACAGATTCAGCACGGCAAAATAGTTGGGGTTGATAGTGGCCGCGAAGGCGATATCCGGTGCTACGGCGGCAGCCAGATGCACCACGCCTACCGTGCCCTGAATTGCGGCATTGGCGATGACTGGGTCAGCCAGGTCGCCGATCAGGGCTTCCTCGCCTTCACGCAGGTTGTCGATGGGAGCCAGATCACACAGACGCAGCTCGTAATCGTCGAGCAGGATCGGACGCAACAATGTCCCTACCCGGCCCGCGGCGCCGGTAATCAGCAGCTTGGGTTTGCTCATGTGGATTCTCGCAGACTCGTGGGCTGTCTTGTTGTTGGTAGACGCACACCGACCATGGGCCGGCGTGCGCGGTGCTCAATTGGCAGTTGGCATACTGAACTCGGGCCCCTTGGCAATGCTGTCCGGCCAACGCTGCATGACACTCTTGTAACGGGTGTAAAAACGCAGAGCTTCTTCGCCGTAGGCGTGGTGCTCGCCGAACAGCGAGCGTTTCCATCCCCCGAAGGAGTGCCAAGCCATGGGCACCGGGATCGGCACGTTGATGCCGACCATGCCTACTTGAATGCTCCGGGTGAAGGCCCGAGCCACGCCACCGTCACGGGTAAAACAGGACACACCGTTGCCGAACTCGTGAGCGTTGATCAGCTTCACCGCGGTTGCGAAGTCCGGCACACGGAGGATGCCCAGGACTGGGCCAAAGATTTCTTCCTTGTATATCTTCATGTCCGGAGTAACTTCATCGAACAACGTCGCACCTACGAAAAAACCTTCCTCGGCGCCCGGCACCGTCAGGCCACGACCGTCCACGATCAGTTTCGCGCCCTCGCTCACGCCGCTGTCGATATAACCTTCGACCTTGGCCTTATGCACCGCCGTTACCAGCGGGCCCATGTCAGCCTGCGGATCTGCACCGTTGCGCACGCGAAGCGCATCGATACGCGGCAGCAGTTTCTCAATCAGTTCATCGGCCACATCACCTACCGCTACGGCAATGGAAATGGCCATGCAACGTTCACCAGCGGAGCCATAGGCAGCACCGATCAGTGCGTCGGCGGCTTGGTCAAGATCGGCATCGGGCATCACGATCATGTGGTTTTTTGCGCCGCCCAAGGCCTGGACACGCTTGCCCCGGGAGGTCGCTTCGCGGTGGATGTACTCGGCGATTGGGGTCGAACCGACAAAGGAGATTGCTTCCACATCGTCGTGCTGAAGCAGCGTGTCCACCGCTTCCTTGTCGCCCTGGACCACGTTGAACACACCATCCGGCAGACCGGCTTCCTTGAGCAAACGGGCCATGAGCAAACTGGCCGATGGGTCGCGCTCGGAAGGTTTGAGGATAAAAGTATTACCGGCAGCCAGCGCCATCGGGATCATCCACAATGGCACCATCACGGGAAAGTTGAACGGTGTAATCCCGGCGCAAACGCCCAATGCCTGGCGTAGATTCCAGTTATCGATGCCACCACCGATGTTATCGGTGAATGCAGTTTTCAGCAGATGCGGTGCGCCACAGGCGAACTCGACGATCTCGATACCACGAGTGACCTCGCCCTTCGCATCGGAAAGCACCTTGCCGTGTTCAGCGGTGATCAGGCGCGCCAATTCGTCATGGTGCTGATCCAGCAACTCCTTGAAGCGGAACAGAACGCGCGAGCGACGCAACGGTGACTGCTGCGACCAGGCCGGGAATGCCTCCTTGGCCGCGGCGACCGCCTCGTTGACGGTCATTGCGGAGGCCAGCGCTACCTGAGCCTGGACTTTGCCCAGCGCAGGATTGAACACATCAGTCGAACGCTCCCCCTGGAACGAAACAACCTTGCCATCGATGAAATGCCCAATAAGGCCGGACTGGGCGTCGTACTGGGAAGAACTGCTGCTCATGCAATCACCTGTTCATTGTTGGAATAGCCAAGGGTCATGGGGGGCACGATCCGAAAACGCTGAGGACAGCGGGAGTTCGTCGACCACTCATTTCAATACACTAATATATCAGTATATTTATAGCAAGCAGACATTCCTGTGACACGGATGTCAGCTCACTGGAGCGACGCATGATGTTTACACCAACGCTGAATTGACCCAAGTGCCGAGGCAAGACTGCCCATCTCCAAATCTTCAAAAATCTAGCGCAGACAATGATTCGGGAGTAGTCAGACTGGGTCAGTGAAATCTCAGCTACTGGGGGGTAATTCAGCATAGGCGCCAACAGAGAAAGACCAAGCCAAGCAACATTGGTAAAGAGACCACGCGGAAGCCCTGAGGATTCCACCCAGAGCCGGTGGTTTTGTGGGGGTAAAAACGACTAAAAATAAAAAGGGTCGCAAGATAAAATCTCACAACCCTTTGAATTATATGGTCGGGACGGAGTGATTCGAACACTCGACCCCTAGCACCCCATGCAGTTAAACACTATGCATCCATGGTTCGCGCTGCTCCCCTATAGAATCCTAAAGCTCAGTAAAACAAGGCCTTTCAGTGATTAACTCTTCCAACGACCTCTATCTTGATCTACCCTTAGCTGATGAATCAGTGGGAGTAAATGTGGGAGTAAACTTTTCAGGAGGTTGATTGTGGTCAAGCTCACTGCCAAGGAATTGGAAGCACTGACCGAGCAGGATGTCGGCACCATCATACGCGACGAAGGCAGCCTCGCGGGCAGGGTGTCACTCCGCAAAAAAGGTATCGCCATCCCCTTTTACTTCCAGTTTCGCTGGGAAGGAATTTACACCCGTTTCTCGTGCGGTACCTGGCCAAGCAAGCCGTTGACCGAAATCCGCAAGGAGCGCAACGAGGCACGAGACCTTGTAGCCAAAGGGATCAATCCTAATGAGAACAAGCGCGCAGGGAAGGTCAGACTAAAAGCGGAGCTGGCTGCACAACTCGCAGAAGCCGATCAGCAAAAATCTATGGAGCTAACGCTGCTAGACTTAGCGGGAGATTGGCTTCGCGATGGTGTCGCACGAAAGGATGGCAATGCCGAGCTACGGAGAAAATTCGCGAAAGATCTTTACCCCGCCGTTGGCTCAAAAGTCATCAGTACGGTCAGTGAACATGACTTGCGGAGTCTGGTGCGTTCCGTAATAGCTCGAGGTGCTACTCGTCAGGCCATCAGTCTTTTTTCGGATATCGTCCAGATGTTTGGATGGGCGCAGAAACGCCAGCCATGGCGAACACTGCTGGTCCACGGAAATCCAGCAGACTTGGTCGAAATTGATAAGCTTATACCTAGTGACTACCAGGAGGAGAGAACTCGGCTCCTCTCCTCCACCGAACTTCAAGAATTACACCAACGCTTTCAGAAAATGACTGCCGACTATGCAGCGCTACCTGCCGGCGAAAAGTACGATGGGATTCGCCCACTCAAACCGGAGTCCCAACTTGCGCTTTGGATCTGTTTGGGAACGTTATGCCGGATCGGCGAACTGCTTCAAACCGAATGGAAGAATATCGATCTGGAGAACCATACCTGGTTCATCCCGAGCGGGAACGTCAAAGGCAGCCGGCGCAAAAAACAAGACCATCATGTTTTCCTCTCCCCCTTTGCTCTGCACTTCTTTCAGGATCTGAAAACCCTGACTGGACATAGCCAATGGTGCTTTCCGAATAAGAAAAATGATGGGCATGTTGACGTGAAAGTGGTGAGCAAGCAGGTGGGTGACCGCCAGGCCCGTTTCAAAAACCGCAAAGCCCTCTCAAGACGTCGCCATGACGATACGCTGGTGCTTGCCGACGGCCAGAACGGTGACTGGACGCCTCATGACCTGCGCCGCACAGGCGCGACTACGATGCAGGCCTTAGGTGTCAGCCTGGACGTTATCGATCGCTGTCAAAATCATGTACTGGCTGGCTCCCGAGTAAGGCGCCACTACCTGCATCATGATTATGCCGAAGAGAAGAAGTGTGCCTGGAACCTGTTGGGCGATCGACTCAGCGCCGTGCTGTCCTCAACTTACGAGCACACGCCAAACGAGTCAATATTGTCTTTTCCAGCGCACCCGGCGACAGAGCCGCGCCCCCCCTCATAGGCCTGTTGCACCCTGCGTTCTGCGGAATTTAAAGTCTGCGACAACCCGTGTTGTGACCTTAAATTTGCGATGAGCAAAGGTGACAGATTGCATGTATATATTCGTGAGCTTCACCGCCGCAGAACTGTTCGACAAAGTATGTCAAAAGCCCAGTCAAATTGGTCCACAACGTTGGTGTCTCCAACGTCGCCGCTACCAAAGCTAACCGCAACGAGATCATCTCAAGTTCGTCAACGAAGACATCGACTACGCGCACCGGATTGGTATCGCTGACGTAATCGTCGAGGGTATCGGGAAGCAGGTACTTTGGCCTCGATGTTCAACTTGGATAAAGCGCTTCATAGGCGATTCTTGCGATAAAATCCTCAGAAATCATAGCAAGGGTTTGAAAGCGCGCTTTTACACGCTCTGTGCCGATAGTAGCCCTTCACTATGGCCGATCCAGCTGTTAGATCTGTGAATTCTGTGCGCAGCTGATAAAGGGCCGCGATCAAGAGCCTGACGCGGTACACGCGCGTGAACGGGCATGAGATTGCTCATTTAGGTGCAGCCGTAATCAGAAGCATCTTACAAAGCGAATGGTATTATAAGCGGTGATTGTTTTCACCGATAAACGCAGTTTGCGATGCCGTCCCGTATCTGCTCCACTGCCTGCGAGCGACTAGTTACCCCAAGTTTTCGGTAAATACTTTTCAAATGATGTTTGACTGTCTCTGGAGATATACCCAGGCTTTTCGCAATCAATTTGTGAGCTTGTCCAGACTGATATAATTTTGCTATTTGCAGTTCTCTTGGGCTCAGCTCACTAACTAACGAATTGCTTTGAAGGAATAGAAAGTAAAAACCATCAACTGGTATAATGGTAAATTCTTCTATATTCTCCGATGCAGCACCTCCTATTAAATTCTCTGCATCGACTAACAGGGGCGAAGGCAGGAGGCAATTGCTCGTCCAAGCGTATCTTGATTCCAAGTAATCAGTAAACCTTTTGTCGACGTCTCGGATCTTACCAGTGCGATCAGCAACAGCTATTCCTGAGCGCTCTCTCGAAAGCTGCGTAAATTTTGCTTGCTTATTGATTTCTATCGAAGCAGCAATGTGCGGCGCAAGCAATTCAAGTTTCAACAGGTCTTTTGTTGAAAACGATTCTGGCCTCGCACGGTAGAACGAAAGATTGAATACTCCGCCTTCCATTTCATCCTCAATCTCAATGGTCATCATCGATGATAATCCGCGAGACTGACACCATTGAATATACTTTTTGGGCCCATCAACCTCTGGTAACGAAAGAGCAACAGCATTTCCAACTGAATCATGAGATATCTTGGCCAACACATCAATCCCAGGTATGTCATCGACTTCCCAGTCGCGCATGAAAGATGTCGGCAAGTTGAATAAGTTGCTATAATTCACACTCCATTTCTTGCGATCAGAAGTGCGAAATTTCCAGCTGGAATCAAAATTGAAGCAGGAGCCTATTATTGCGTGTAACTCCTGTTGATAATGCGCAGAACCTGACAGCGCTGCTCTGTATATAGCGCTGATTGCGGTATTGACTTTGTGCTGTTCGCTCCTGATTTCAATAGCCTGATTAGCAAGGTTTTGGCCGAGAGCTCTATCTATTTCTTGATTTTGGGCAGTTGGCTTCATCTTTATATTCATTTCATAGCCTCTTCGCAAGCCTCGAACTACTACCGGAGACAGCAAGAAATGTGCCACATCACGACTATGTAACCGAATGAGGCGAAACGTGCGCTGCACATCAGGGTCTAGCATACCTGTGGAAATAGCGGTATGGAAATGCCCCCGCTCCATTTCTACAGCAGGGGCTAGGAGTCTAAATGAGACTTATCGAAACTTCGGATCGATTGGGGTGAACGTTCCCGTGTCAGCCTCAACCACTGCTGCTACCTCAACGAGATCCGCCTCGTGAAAACGTTTACCTAAGAGCTGCACTCCGGTGGGCAGCCCGTCCACGATACCCATTGGAATGGACATAGCCGGGAAGCCCAGAGCTGCGATGCCCATCAGCGACCAGCCCTGGTCAACAGACTCCTGCGCGGACTCCAGGCTCAGAGAAATCTGATTTCTGAACCAGGGGCGTGCATTGCTCACCGGGAGAAGGATGACAGGGTTTTCTTCTAGTACAGCCTGAAGCTGTGCCGCAAGGGTACCCCTTCGAGCATACCCTTCGGAATAGTCCGCTAGCGTCGGTGCTGCTCCCCACCAACGCTTAGCAACCTCATAGTTATGCTGTGTAGTTTTCCTGGTGAGTTCATCACCATAGGCATAGATATCCGCTGCAACGACACGCATTTCTTCAAGTACCAACAAATACCACAGCCTAAATGCCTCAACGACCATCGGGAGCTTCACTTCCTCAACTGTGTAACCGCGTTCTTGTAAGATCGTTGCAGCTTTCATCAACGAGTCATTTACTAGCGGATCTCTAGGTGTCACGCCGTCATCGAGCAGAACACCAATCTTGATAGAGCCGGGAGTTTTAGCGCGGGAGCTGGTGGAGGGGTAGGCATTGGAGGCGCGGGGATCGTAGCCAGCCATCGCTTGTACCATCAAGGATGCGTCGGCCACGGATCGAGCGATAGAGCCCTCTGAGCACATTATCTGAAATGACAATGGTTGATTTCCGCCGCGCGGCCCGAGCCAGCTTGGAACAAGCCCCGGAGTCGGCCGTAATCCGACGACCCCGCAGCAGTAGGCCGGTTGCCGAATCGATCCCCCAATGTCATTTCCATGAGCGAGCGGCGCCATGCCGCAGGCCACAGCGCTTGCCGCTCCCCCACTAGAGCCGCCCGGAGTGTGATCCTTACTCCACGGGTTAAGTGTCGCACCGTGCAGAGTATTTTCTGAGTCCCATCGGAAGGAATACAAAGGCGTGTTGCTGCGTCCAATAAAAACGGCACCAGCGTCACGTAAGCGTTTAATTTGGGGTGAATCTGAGGGTGCTACATCATGACGCAAAAGCTGATTACCGTTTGTATTTGGTAATCCAATCTCGTCAGAGTTGTCTTTGGTCACAAGCGGGACGCCGTGGAGTAGCCCCAATGACTCTCCTTTAGATAAGGCGATATCTGCTGTTCGAGCGGCTCTGATCGCGCTCTCCGCGTCGACTCTGTTGAGCGCATTTACTACAGGGTTAATTTCCTCGATGCGTTTGAGGCAACTTCTTGTCGCTTCTTCCGAGCTTATCTGTTTTTCTTTGATAGCCTGGGCGATCTCAGCGCCAGACCAAGACCAGATATTGGAGTTTCCCGCTGCGTGTCTCGTATTACTCATCAAATACTCCTTGGTTCGAATTGTTCAAGCGAAGGGCTATCAGCTAGCTCGACCTCAAGCACTACATGGTTCAACGCATTAAGTTGACTGAAAAGCGTGGCCGTCACGGCGTCGCGGAATCAACCAAAGTAAACTATAAACGAGGCTTATAATGGACATTGCTAGCAGCGATATAGAGAAGCCACCCAATCCCCAACTGAGCCAAGCAATAATAAGCGGGCTGGAAAATTGGCCTAAATAGAGTAAGGAGGTAAATAGACCCATACCAAGACCTCGGTGTGATGATGCTAAAGCTTCCATAACTGGCGATATCGTGTTTGGGGGCGCGATGCCGGACGCAACGCCATGCAGGACCGCCGCTACTATGATCATTTCATACGTGCTCACAGAATAGAGAAGGTAAATGGCGACTGCATAAAGACCAAAAACCACGAAGTTTCCGAAGTTAATGCCGAGCGAGCTTCGCATTTTTGGCCAAATCGCCGCGCCAACCAAGGTAAACAGAAGCGAACATCCCGAAGCAATTCCAATTAGTAACGGTGACGCTATGTCGAGGCGACCTAAAATGATAGGCATTTGCACATGCAAGGTAAACGACATTACCATCGATAGGAAGATGGTAAAGTAACCTATGCCTACGACAGTGTAGTTAGTGCGAGCGATATAATTTACTTTGGTTGGTTTGGAGGCGCTAGGTTTAGATTGGAGGAAGCGTGACATCAGCGGCAGTAAGAAAATCGGAAGAGCATATAGATAGAATGGGGCACGCCAGTCAAACTCGCCGAGCACTCCTCCCAGCGCGTAAAATAAAGCACCTACCAATCCGATAGATGTTACCTGCCAAGCCAGAACTTTCTGTCTTTGTGGGCCGCTCCAATTATCACCGATTAGCGCCAAGCAGCATGTCATTATGACGGCTTCGGTACACCCGAATAATATCCGAAGTACGACAAACGCACTCATCGTGTCAGACAACACGGGAGCCACACCAAGGACGCAATAAAAGAAAGTAGCGCCTATCACCAGGCGCTTACGACCTATTTTATCGGATAGCAATCCGAGCAACGGAGAGAACAGGCATATAGCCATTGCAGGCCCAGTGATTGCCAATTGGAGCAGTAACTGCGCATTATCGCCTCCTCCAAAAACGTCGAGCATTTTAGGAAACACAGGGGTAATGACTATTGACCCCATGATTGTCAAGCTACTGGCAAGTACTACCGTCAGCATTCTCATTCGATCGTTAGATACGCCCATCACACATCCTCTCGTCTAGTTTTGGGGGAGTTAAAAGACGTGAACGTATCTAAGCCCCATACTTTTCATGTCGTAACTGTTGCTTGATGAAATGTTTTTGCCCGCAAAGATTGCTATTTGATTACTCTTGTCGAGCCAGTGAGCAGCCTCAACACCGAGTTGTGTATATCGTTGTTTACTGTCTGCAATGGTGCGGCCGTTTATCTCCAGCTCACCACCCTGAGTGATTTCAAGCTTCAATGCAGCGTAGGTGGAGGGGGAGAAATCGTAAGATATGAAATTTTGCGATCGGAAAAGTGGACGTTGTTTGAGTTCGCTTCCCGCAAAATCGTCATTCTTTCCATAACCCTCTACATCAAAATTGATTTCAGCAACCCAGTTATGCCCAAGCCTCTTAGTTATGTTCAGATTGATATCAGAGGCCCAGCGATTTCCTCCTGGAGATGTACTAGGTGACCTGGAATCGTATTCGCCGATTGGGATTGTAAGAAGACCCATCAAGCCGATATATGTGCCTGACGCCGGTTCGTCGAGCAACATAAGTGTCGCGCCAACCGTAGGATCCCCTATGCCTCTATCCTGGTCAGAGCGGGACATGCCGGGCGCTTTCGAATCGATATCAACATACTTGATGATAAACTGAGGCGTGCATTTAAGTCCGCAAATGTCAGTAGTCCATACCTGTCGGTATACAAGCGCTGAGGCACGTACTTCAGCAGTTCCGAGGTTGTCCGCCGGTCCGTGAAAGTCATTTGAAAATGCAGTCGGTAGGTAAACGACTGCGAAATCTGTATCTAAAGGAGCAGGAATGAAGTCGCGCGAGTTGAGATCTATTGCATGGCTTTTACTGGCGATGATACTAGTCGCCAGAATCGACAAGATTGCAGTTTTTTTTATTGTTATCTTCCGCATTTCGCCCATCCAGAATGAGAAGTTATAATTCCTGACATTAGGTTCAGGTTTTTATTCACTTGCACGTAAAGCTTGCTGTTTAAGCAGGTGCAGAGCCATCCCCCAAGTGGGTGATGCTAAGGAGAGGTCTTGAGATAGATAATGATTACTGACAAGTCCCCCGATGGCACGGCCACAGCGCGGGCAAAGCTCTCACCTTGTCTCCGCGCGCCCTTTACTACTGCAGCTAGTGCCAACTTGCGGGGCCGCAGCCAGTCTTTTGGAAGCCATGCGCGCCTAACTTGCAAGCGCGTCATTTGGGCAGTATTAAACTAAGCGTTTTATGTCAGTGTTGCGTTTGGCGGTTCGGCCAGTGCCGCAGTCCGGACTCGGTGAGGATGGCGTCGGGCAACTCGTTGCCATTGGCCCGCTTGGCGATTGTCGCAAGTTGCTCGTCCAGCAGCTGTAAACGCCTCCAGGTACTGCTCGCTGTTGGGGTTGATCGCCAATGGCCGCGTCTGTTCCTTCTTGAGCGCGACAAACTTCGCGGGTGGTAGCAGGTAAGCGTCAAAGTCACGGAACTGCCGTGAGCCTTTCACCCAAATGTCACCGGTGCGCAGCGCACTCTTCAGTTCGGACAAGGCGCCGCCCTCGTAAAAGCGCCGGTCAATGCAGCTCTCGCTTTGCGCCGTGTATCCGCGACCTGGGCGAAACCAAGCTGTATGTACCAAATAGTGTCCAGGACTACCCGACACTGCGCCCAATGATCGGTGCCACGCTGATCATCAAGCAAGTCCGCACTCTCTGGGACGAGATTCTGCGCCTGGCCGCATCGATCAAACAGGGCACCGTTACCGCCTCGTTGATGCTGCGCAAGCTGGGCAGCTATCCGCGTCAAAATGGCCTTGCCGTCGCCCTGAGGGAGTTGGGCCGAATTGGACGCACGTTGTTCGTCCTGGACTAGCTGCAAGGCGTCGAGCTGCGTCGTCGTGTGCATGCTGGGCTGTACAAGGGCGAAGCGCGCAACGCCTTGACCAGGGTAGTGTTCTTTGACCGCCTCGGTGAAATCAGGGATCGAAGCTTCGAACAGCAGCGCTACCGGGCCAGCGGTCTTAACCTGGTGACCGCCGCCATTGCGCTGTGGAACACAGTCTACCTAGAGCGCGCTACCCAAGGGCTGGCTGACGCCGGAAAGCCGGTGAATACCGACCTGTATCAGTACCTGTCTCTCTTGGGCTGGTAGCACATTAACTCGACCGGCGACTATATCTGGCGGCAGAACTGCAAGCTGGAAGACGGGAAATTCAGGCCGCTACGGCGGGTCGGAAAACCATAGCGTACGATTTTTCCGAATTCTATAGCCCCCCCCCTATGTGAAATCTCGCGTCAACGATCATTAACGATCATCACTATTTATCCGGGCTGTCGATGGTCAGTGTTTGCGGCGCGGTGGTGCTGCTGGCCAGAGGCTGGCTGCGACCGATCCATTCGCCGGCAGTCGGTTGACCGGCGCGGGAGATGCGTGCAACCAGTTGGACTTCAGGGAAGTTCGACAGTTTCAACTGCGGCATCATTGCGTCGGCGTCGCCCAGCTCGACGGTCGCCGGCAAGTCAGCCACGGTCAGGCGTTTGGCGGCCAGAGGTGCCGGAGGCCCTGCGGTGGCGCGGGCGAAGATGAATACGCTGTCGCCCGGCTGGACCTTGGCTTCCAGCTCTGGCGCCAGATCCACTCGCACCTTGAGCAGTGCCGCCACTTTGGCGGCGGGCGCCTGGGCGACCTTGCCGCCGCTGGCTTCGAGTTTCTCGGTGGCCCGAGTGATGCCGCCTTGCAGCGCGGCGCGGGAACTGTCCTCCGGTGGCAGTTGCACCAGCAGGCGATTCCAGTAGTCGATGGCGTCCTGATAACGCTGGCTTTCAAAGGCAGCAATACCGAGCAAGCCAAGGCTGGTGACTTCTTTCGGATCGGCTTTCAGCGCTTCGTCGGTCAGGGCCTGAACCTTGTCCGACCACTTCTTGCCATCGGCGAAGTACTGGGCCTGGGCCCATTGACCCAACAGCTCCGGCTGACGACCGGCCAGGTTCACCGTGCGTTCGAAAATCTTCGCCGCATCGCCAGGACGGTCCTGAGCCATGTAGGTGCGACCGAGGAAATACAGGCCTTCAGCCGAATCCGGCTGAGCGGCGACAGCACGCTCCAGGCGGCGGGTCATCTCTTCCATCGACTTTGGCGCCTGAGAGAATTCGCGGGTCAGTTCGACCTTGTCGCTCGCGCCGAAATGCAGGTAGAGCCCAAGCCCCAACACCGGCACCAGTATCGCCGCCAGCAATGGCAACGGTTTGCCCAGGCGTGCCGCGCGCGGTGCATCGGCGCCTTCAGTGTCGGCGAGCAACTCACGGGCCGCTTCGGCGCGACCGGTTTCCAGTTGCGCAGCGTTGAGCACGCCCTCTTCCTGCTCGGTTTGCAACTCAGCCACGCGCTCCTGATACAGCGCGACGTTCAGGGCAGTACGATCCTCCTCAAGCTGGGCGCGGCGACCACGCAGGACGGGGATCAGCAGAAAACTCAGGGCAACCAGAAGTAGCAGACCTGCAGCAAGCCAGAAATCAATCATTCTTGGTTTTATCCAACAGATGGTCGAGGCGCTCGCGCTCCTCGGCAGAAAGCTCGTCTTTGGTGTCCGTGCATTGCACGCGACGACGGCGGACGATCACGGCGATGATCACGAAACCGCCCAATAGCAGGCCGGCGGGGCCGAACCAGAGCAAGGCGGTCTTGGCGTTGAGCGCAGGTTTGTAGCGGACAAAATCACCGTAGCGATCGACCATGAAGTCGATGATCTGCTGATTGTCCTTGCCCTCGCCCAACATGCGGTAAATCTCTTTGCGCAGGTCGGCGGCGATCGGTGCGTTGGAATCGGCGATGTCCTGATTCTGGCACTTGGGGCAACGCAGCTCTTTGGTCAGCTCGCGAAAACGCTCGCGATCACCTTCTTTGGCGAACTCGTAGGTGTCGATGGCGGCATGCGCGACGCCGGCCATGCTCAAGCCCAATGCAACAGCGGCTATCCAGCGCTTCATGGCTTGGCCTCGTCCACCAGCGCCTGATACTTGGCCGCCAGTTTTTCACGCCAGACCTGTTCGTCGATCACGCCGACGAACTTGTCGCGGATGATGCCTTTGGCATCGATGAAGAAGGTTTCCGGAGCGCCATAAACGCCAAGGTTCAGGCCCAGCGTGCCTGCATCGTCACGGATGTCCAGTTGGTACGGATTGTGGAATTCCACCAGCCACTTCAAGGCGTCAGCGTTGACGTCCTTGTAGTTGATGCCGTAGAACACCACGCCCTTCTCCGCCAGTTTGTTCAGCACCGGGTGCTCGACCCGGCAGGAAATGCACCAGGTGCCCCAGACGTTGACCAGTGCCGGTTTACCTACAATGTCAGCCTTGGTCAGGGTCTTGTCGCCCTGCACCGCTGGCAGGGAAAACTCCGGGAACGGCTTGCCGATCATTGCCGAAGGCAACTCGGCCGGGTCCAGGTACAGACCGCGATAAAGGAACACAGCCACCACCAGGAAAATCACCAGCGGCAACAGCATCAACCAACGTCTCATGCCGTCGCTCCCGTCATGCCCAATGCTTCACGCACGCGGCTTTTCACCTTGACCCGATAACGACGATCCATTGCCGCCAGCAACCCGCCCAAACCAGTCAGCAGACCGCCGAACCAGATCCAGCGCACGAACGGTTTGACGTGTACGCGCACGGCCCAGGCGCCCTCGCCCAATGGCTCGCCAAGGGCGACATAGAGATCACGGGTAAAACCGGCGTCGATACCGGCTTCGGTCATCACCGAATTCTGCACGGTGTACAGACGTTTTTCCGGGTGCAGCACGCTGACTTCCTTGCCATCGCGGATCACCCGCACGGTGCCCTTGTCGGACGTGAAGTTCGGACCTTCGAAGTGCTTGGCGCCTTCGAAGACGAACTGGTAGCCGCCCAGATCCATGGATTCGCCCGGCGCCAGGCGCAGATCGCGCTCGGCGCTGTTCTGGCTCGACAACACCACGCCGAGGGCGCAGACCGCGATGCCCAAGTGCGCAACCTGCATGCCCCAGTAACTGCGGGTCAACGTCGGCAAGCCTTTGATCAGGCCTTTGTGCCGCGTCTTGTCGAAGATGTCACGCACACCGGCCAGCAACACCCAGGCCGCCAGCATGGATGTCGCCAGCACTGCCCAGTTGAAATCGCCGTAAGCGACGCCAGCCACCACGGCCAGCGCGGCACTGCCGAGCAATACAGGCGTGAGCATGCTCATCAGCCATTTGACCGGGGTGTCTTTCCACCGCACCAGCATGCCTACCGCCATCACCACCATCAGCAATGCCATCAGCGGAATGAACAGCGCATTGAAGTACGGCGGGCCCACCGACAGCTTGGCGCCGGTCATCGCATCGAGAATCAGCGGGTACAAGGTGCCGAGCAGAATCATCGAAGCCGCCACCACCAGCACCAGATTGTTGCCCAGCAGCAGGGTTTCCCGGGACCAGAGGTTGAAGCCCACCTGGCTCTTGACCACCGGTGCGCGCAGGGCGAACAGCGTCAACGAACCACCGACCACAAACAGCAGGAAGATAAGGATGAACACGCCGCGCTCAGGGTCCGACGCAAAGGCGTGCACCGAAGTCAGCACGCCGGAGCGCACGAGGAAGGTCCCCAGCAAGCTGAGCGAGAACGCGGCGATGGCCAGCAACACGGTCCAGCTCTTGAACACGCCACGTTTTTCCGTGACCGCCAACGAGTGAATCAACGCAGTGCCCACCAGCCACGGCATGAACGAGGCGTTTTCCACCGGGTCCCAGAACCACCAGCCGCCCCAACCGAGTTCGTAGTAGGCCCACCACGAGCCGAGGGTGATGCCGATGCCGAGGAAGGCCCAGGCAACAATTGTCCACGGACGCGACCAGCGCGCCCACGCCGCATCAAGGCGACCGCCCATCAACGCCGCGATGGCGAAGGCAAACGCTACGGAGAAACCGACGTACCCCATGTACAGCATCGGCGGGTGAACGATCAGGCCAATGTCTTGCAGCAGTGGATTAAGGTCGGCGCCATCACTGGGCACTTGCGGCAGGATGCGTTTGAACGGGTTCGAGGTAAGAATCAGGAACAGCAGGAAACCGGTGCTGATCATGCCCATCACGGCCAATACGCGGGCCAGCATGACTTGCGGTAATTGCCGGGAAAACACCGACACCGCGAACGTCCAGCCGCCGAGGATCAAGGCCCAGAGCAGCAACGAACCTTCGTGCGCGCCCCACACGGCGCTGAATTTGTAGTACCACGGCAAGGCGCTGTTGGAGTTGTTGGCGACGTAAGCGACGGAGAAGTCATCAGCCATGAAGGCGTAGGTCAGGCAGCCGAAGGCGAACAGCAAAAAAGTGAACTGGCCCCACGCGGCCGGCTGCGCCAGGCTCATCCACAAACGGTCGCCGCGCCAGGCACCAAGCAACGGCACCACGGCTTGAACCAGCGCAAAACACAGCGCCAGGATCATCGCCAAGTGGCCCAACTCAGGAATAAAAATGCCGGAAGTCATGGATCAACCCTCCTTCGCGGGTGTTGGAGCGGATTGACCACTGTCTTTCAACGCTTTGGTCACTTCCGGTGGCATGTACTTTTCATCGTGCTTGGCCAGCACCTCGTCGGCGACCACCACGCCATCGGCGTTGATCTTGCCCAGAGCGACGATGCCCTGCCCTTCGCGGAACAGGTCCGGGAGGATGCCGCGATAAGTGATAGTCACGGATTTGTTGAAGTCGGTGACGACGAACTTCACGTCCAGCGAGTCGCCGGAGCGCTGCAAGGAACCGGCCTCGACCATGCCGCCGGCGCGAATGCGCGTGTCTTGCGGCGCTTCGCCATTGGCAATTTGCGTCGGTGTGTAAAACAGATTGATGTTCTGCTGCAGGGCGCTCAGGGCCAGGCCGACGGCAGCGCCGACACCAACCAGGATCGCGAGAATGATGGTAAGACGCTTTTTGCGCAGCGGATTCACTTGCCGTTCTCCCGGCGCAGACGACGCGCCTCTTGTTGCAGATACCGCTTGCGGGCCAGGACCGGCGCCGCCACGTTGAGGGCCAGCACCGCCAGGCAGATGCCATAGGCGGACCAGACATACAGGCCATGATGGCCCATGGCGATAAAGTCGCCGAATGACGCAAAACTCATCGAGCGGCCTCCAGGCTGTTCTGCACTTCGGCTTTCACCCAACTGGCGCGCGCTTCGCGCTTGAGCACTTCAAGGCGCATGCGCAGCAGCAATACCGCACCGAAGAAACAATAGAAACCCAACGCCGTCAGCAGCAGTGGCAGCCACATCTCGGCCGGCATTGCCGGTTTTTCGGTGAGGGTGAAGGTCGCGCCCTGGTGCAGGGTGTTCCACCACTCCACCGAGTACTTGATGATCGGGATGTTGATCACGCCGACAATCGCCAGCACCGCGCAGGCCTTGGCCGCGCTGTCACGATTGCTGATGGCGTTGCCCAGCGCAATGAGACCGAAGTACAGGAACAACAGGATAAGCATGGACGTCAGGCGTGCATCCCAGACCCACCACGAGCCCCAGGTCGGCTTGCCCCAGATCGCCCCGGTGACCAACGCCACGGCGGTCATCCAGGCACCGATGGGCGCTGCGCATTGCAGGGCGACGTCGGCCAGCTTCATTTTCCACACCAGCCCGACGATGCCGCACACCGCCAGCATGACGTAGACGGACTGCGCCAGCATGGCGACGGGAACGTGGATATAGATGATGCGAAAGCTGTTGCCTTGCTGGTAGTCCGGCGGCGCGAAGACCAGGCCCCAAACGACACCAACGCTGATCAGCAGCAACGCTGCGATGCTCAGCCACGGCAACAGTTTGCCGCTGATGCCATAAAACCATTTGGGTGAGCCGAGCTTATGAAACCAGGTCCAGTTCATTACTGTTTCCATCACGGTTGCTGTGCGTTGTCACGCTCCAGCCAGGGTCTTTACTGGTTAAAAAACAACCAGATCTCATTATTCGCCGACACTGATCTTCAGGCCAGCCGCTATTGCAAAAGGTGTCAGGGTTATCGCCAAGGCGGTCAAGCTGCCAAGCCACAGGAGATAACCAGTCGCCGGCATGCCCTGCAATCCCGCCTGCAAAGCGCCAGCCGGCCGGCATCCGGGTCAGCGCGTGGTTAGTAGTTAAGACCACCATGCCGCCGCGCTCGAAATGTGAGGCCAGGTGTTCTTCGAGTTGCGCCACGCCTTGCTTGTCGAGCGCGGTGAACGGCTCATCGAGGATCCATAGCGACGGGCTTTCCAGATACAACCGCGCCAACGCTGCGACGCTGTTGACCGGCAGACAACGTGTGGCGAGGAACATCCTCGAATCCGCGCAGCCCGACAGCGGCCAACGCCTGGCGGATCGCCTCATGGGAAGCCGGTTGATGCAACGCGCAGAGCCAGCTCAGGTTCTCTTCCGGGGTCAGCAGGTCTTTGATCCCGGCGGCATGGCCGATCCACAGCAGGTCGTGCGCCAGCTCACTGCGCTGCTCGTTGAGCGGCTGGCCGTTGAGAAGCACTTGACCGGCGGTCGGTTGCATCAGGCCGGACAACAGGCGCAACAAGCTGGTCTTGCCACTGCCGTTGGGGCCACTGATTTGCACCATTTCACCACTGGCCAGTCTCAATTCGAGATTTTCGAACAGCAGACGCAGGCCTCGCTCACAGGCAATAGCAACGGTTGGCAGGACGGGATTGGTCAAGGATCGCGCTCTTTTAGATTCAAGCCGTCAGTGGAATCTATCGAGACTCACACTAAATGTTGGGGAACCTCCTCATAGTTCAATTCGCCGGTCAGCTTCGAACAACGAAATCAAAGATTATGGGGTACGGTGATACTGTCAGCATCGAATCCTCGGGCTTGAATTATTATTTGATTTAAAAATTTGGAAACTATCAATCCCCACGACTCATTAGATAGCAGCTGTCAGTTTGCAGTGGCGATTGTCACCATCCTAAGTCGCGCTATGAAATTGTCGAAAGACGGGGCAGAAAGCTCTGGCAGATTAGATAACCAATGGATAGCCGCGGAGATCTGATGCGAGTCCGCCTTTAATCGCGATTCAGCTGTTTGCATTGCGTCAGATGCCCCATGCTCGCAAAGGTGGCTAATAAGTTCGGTCAAGTCTATACCACCCAAAAAGCGGACACCTTGAGGATGCTGATCAGTAATTACGACGCTTCTCAACTTAATCAAGCCATCCTCCACAACCGGTGCAACCGTAAGTAAGCCTCCGCTACATTTGCTTGCTAAAATAGGTTTCCACTGGTCCCATGTGCTCCGCGTAGCCCAGAATCCACGCTCGGCCCATCGAAGCTCATTTTGATAATAGGACACTCCAGCTTTTGCGCGCTGAGCGAACGTCAGTGCAGCACGATCCTCGTAGTAGTGCATCGCTAATAGCCCTTGGGCGGGCTCGTTCAGAATCGTATTGATCACTGGCGCCGCCGCGAAGGCGCTGGATATTGCTTCGTACATACCATGCCCCGAAAGCGGATCGTTGCTGTAGGCAGCGTCCCCAACACGTAATGAGAATGGGTTTATCAAGTTACCGCGAAGAACCGCTTGCGCACCGCGAGCTATTGTTTCGCTGCAGGCTCTGACGTCACCCAACTCTCTGGGGATGGCCTGCAGTTTAGTGTAAAAATAGTCATGCCTCGTGTTAAGTTCACCACTCTTTTCCAGAACGGATGGATCGACAACAAACTGTATACTGCACTTACCGTCCACATCCGCAGTGCCCCACGCCCAACCATCCTCGAACGATTCGGAAATTGTTCGTCTAGTTCCACACTTTCCTCCGGAGTAGTGGCGGCTGAGTGCTACGCTCAAAGGTCCGGCCAGGATATTTTTCGCCACCTTGGGTGTCGACTTGCCTCGTGCGTCGATCAGATAATCAGCAAAGAAGGTCAACGGCCTATTGTCGGGTTGCCTAGTGTAAATACGGACCTCATCATCGATGCGATCAATACCCATCACTGTCAGATCATGGAAGTCGATACCTGCCTCTTCTAAATCGTCGATCAGAGCGCTATCGAACAGACTGCGCTCGATCACATGTTCTCCGTTGGCTATCTGGTACTCGCCACCCCAAGAGGAAGCGCGCTCCCATATGGGGCCCATAACTTCAAGGGCATACTTGCAACCGGCGCGACGCAGGCCCTCCGCAACCCGAGAAGAGGCACCCTCGAGAAGTGAATCTCGACGACGTCGACCAAGAACTTGCACTGCAAAATTCATTTGCTGTAGCAGCAATGCAGAAACCACCGCTGCAGGTCCAGCGCCAAGCACGGTGATGCGTTTCATTTTGACCTCCCTTGGCCCCTAGGAATTAACAACATCCCTAGAAGCATCAATATAAAACCAACCCAGACAAACGACACCAACGGATAGCGCCGAACCATAATCAATGTCTGGTTGTCCGCTCCAATAGCATTCATAGAGTCCATAAGCCTAGGAGATGCGGGAAGCCAGATTTGCAGATCACTCGCCCAGCCCCGCACGATGAACGGGTGCAACAGATATCCCGGATCTCCAGCATGCCTGGCATAGCGATAATCGAGGAGTTCACACAATTGTCTAACCGGGCCCTGATAACCTGGTGGCAAACTTCGTGCGTCTTGAAAGAGCGCTTGGCCAGCAAGTACCACACCGTTCTGCCTGATCTCGACATTGGCTACTGCCTTATATCCGGAGAAATTAGCGGCGTTACTATCGGGCGAAACACGCAGTTCCATACCCTCAGCGACCTTGTGCCACTGAGCAGGATCATCAGTCGGAGGTACGAGCACGGGTGCATAACTATTGAGCACTGTCGCCGCAAGACCTCCTACCAGCGCAATAACTGCTCCACCATGGATAAGCGCCAAACTACCGGTATAGCGAAACGCCCCAACTCCTCGGCCACGCCATACGCTGGTGATGCACCAAAGCAGGCTGGCCAGCAACAGGAACAAGCCAGCTACTAGAGCAGCATCTATTAGGTGGATGGCTGATACGATGGTTTGGGATAATACGCCGGTACCTTTATAGGCGTATGAGAGATAACCACCACGCCAGCACACGAGTGCCACGACAACAGTTGCTATGAGGGTAAAAGTACGAGAGACGCCCCTTCGAAAGGCTTTCCGGATGAATACATGACTGCCAGCTAAGCCCAACGTGACGATGACTGGCAGCAGCCAGCGGCCTAAGGTATGACCATCGACATCCCAGCGCGAGAAGGCCTGACGCAGAGAATCCATTTCGGCCGAACTGGCCCAATTGCTTAGTGTCTCAAAGAAAGGCCTCAGGCTACTGGGCTTTGATGCGCTCATCCCGGCGTAGAAATAAGCTTGTGCGAGGCCGAAGATAGCGAAGAACGCGGCGAACACAAAGCCATATACAGATAGCCACGTCTCCAGTGTGGTGCTTCGGCTCAATGGCGCGTTGGCCTTTTTACTAATGAAATTGCGCAGTACCACCCCGAACGCAACTAGGAGTATCAAAGTCGCCAGACACAGATGACTCATCCAGGAGGTCGTACCAATATAGCGGTGCGAGCTGGCGAGAACTTCGGAACGCGTTATGGCCATGGCCAAACAAGCCGAAGCAGCAATGGTAAGACTGAAAAGCGGTAAAGTATGCGCGAATGCGCCATCAACCTTCCAGGTGCGGACTCCATGCAGAACTGCACCCAAGAGCGCCCAGAGAATGAAGGCCGACGTCTGGACCGGGTCCCAGTGCCAGAGTTGACCGAAAGTGAAATCCTCCAAGGCCCAGATCATGCCGAAGCCGATACCGGCTGTGAGCACCAGCCATGCTCGACGCCCATAAAGTGTAGCTGTGTTGCGGAAGCTTCCGGAGCCATCAACCAACGCTTGTACTGCGCTCGACGCGGGAGCTAGCGCCCAGGCGTATGCAGCGAGAATTAGCGGTGCATGGAACGCCATCCAGAATGTCTGCAGGTGAGCGTTCATACCCTGGCTGCTCTGTGCTGCCTGCCAGTCGGATGGTGTGTGCGTAAAGGGGCCAAGATACGCTGCGGTGAGTATGTACCAGGCTGGAATCAATGGCGCGAAGCGCCCCTCAAAACTATTAGCGTCGGCAACACGGAGGGCTGCTGGCAGGCAAAAAGTAGCCAGCAGTAGAACGGTGCCCTCATCGCCCCCCCATACGTTGGCGATCTTCAGATAATTTGGCAAAGCTTCGCTGCTATAGAGCCAGACATAGCGAATGTCGAACCTGTCCAAAACCAAAGCGAGAGCAAGTGCGATGCTTGTCCCCACGAGCACGCCGATAGATAGACTGAGGATCTTCTTGCGCAATTTGGGGAGAAATATGCTCGCCAACGTAATAGTGCCGGTGGCCAAGAGCAGGGGATTACCAATTGCGAAGTTTGCATATAACGCTGCCGCAGTCAGGATCATGGCCACACTAACCCACACCCAGCGAGGTGTTCCTCCCATCTGCGAAAGGATCATGTTCGACGTTGC
This sequence comes from Pseudomonas sp. Marseille-Q5117, assembly GCF_946901175.1. NCBI lineage: Bacteria > Pseudomonadati > Pseudomonadota > Gammaproteobacteria > Pseudomonadales > Pseudomonadaceae > Pseudomonas > Pseudomonas sp. Marseille-Q5117. The sequence goes on from NZ_CAMPPP010000007.1 coordinate 108,526, forward strand.
TCAGGGCCAAAATAGAACGCATTACTTCGTAGATAGTTAGGAACTTTATGCAGAGGAATATTTTCCGCCGCCATTAGGTGGGCAACCATACCCGTTACCCGTGCGCAAGCCAGACTGGCCCCGCCTCCCTGTCCTGCGTCGCTGGGGTCGATCATCGAACAGGCACCCAATTCGGCATGTTTTTGGTTAAGCCAGGAAATCTGTTCCACACTGCAGCGCACATCTCCGGTCACCGAAAGACAGCTCGTATAAGCCGCAGGGAAAACAATCTTTCCCGTAGATGGCGCAGACGCAACCAACAGCACGCCTCGTGCCTTGGCATATTCACAAGCATCGCGGAGCTTATCGGACGGTAAGCCGATGCCGAAGCTCATATTGATTATCTGCGCACCACTTACAACCAGCCAGTTGATAGCATCCAAAACCCTACTAATTGGCGCTTGCCGCGTAGCCTGAAAAACTTGTGCTATGTGAAGTTCCGCCATGTTGCAATGGCGCAAAATGATTCGCGCCAGTTGATCTCCATGGCCCACTGCATCGGGCTGAGCGGGATCGGCACCGGGAAGCTCGTCGAATCGCTTCGATACGGCAACATGAGGAAACAAGGCCTCTGATACTCCGCTATCGATAATGCCGATACGTGGGTTCACTTCACCCTCTCCAGTTCGTGGACGTTCAAATCGATTACCACATCGAATTTTTTGTGGAGCGAAGGACGATGGCTAATGAATATCCGTGTCTTACCCACAAACAATGTGTCGATTTCTTGATGGATTTGTTCTTCTAGGCGCATGTCGATGCCGCTCGTGCTCTCATCGAGAATAAGGATAGAGGGGCTCATCAATAGAGCTCTTGCAAGTGCAACCCGCTGACGCTGTCCGCCCGACAGTGCTGCACCCCGTTGTCCTATCGAGGTCATGATGCCATTAGGCAATTGCTCAATGAGATTATCCAGTCCTGCTAAGCTGGCCGCCTTAAGGACCTCTTCGTCGGATGCATTGGGACGGCCGTAGCGAATATTCTCCAAGACACTCTTGCTAAATAGGTGAATATCTTGAGATACCACCACGACCGAGCGGCGCAATGCTTTAATATCGTGTTGTCGAAGGTCTACACCATCGACGATAATCTGCCCAGTATCAGGATCAAAATGTCGTTGTAATAAATCTGCGATAGTAGATTTTCCCATGCCGGAATCCCCGCGAAGCGCCACTCTACTTCCGGGGTGGATATGAAAACTCAGATTTTCGAAGACGCTCTTTTCCGCTGTGGGATAGCTGAAGAACACATTTTTGAACCAAATCTCCCCTCCACCGCGCACGCTGTAAATACTGTTCGATTTGGTTTGTGGTACCGCAGTTTCTTGTCGTGTTAGCTCTTGGACACGGTTCAGACAGACTTTGGCACGCTGGTAGCCGACGTAAAGACCCAGCAGTGCTTGCAAGGGACCGTTGGCTTTTTGCATATAAGTGACGAACGCAATGAGCACTCCAAGAGTCATGGCGTCTTCATTGATAACCCGGTTGCTTCCTACCCAAAACACCGCGGCAACCGCCAGGGAGAACACAACGCTGGGAAAAGAGCCCGCGAGGTAACTGTAGATCTGCAGCGACAACGTCTGGATACGCAGATTTTTATGCAAAACCGCGAGCTGAGCCTTTTCCCGATCCTGGCCATTGAACATCTGAACGCATTTCGAAGTGGATAGAATTTCAACAAAGAACGAAGCAATGTCCGCCCCGCTTTCGCGAGTAAGCCTTGTCAGGCGCTCCAAGGCAGGTCTGATCAGTTTCAGAAAGGTTCCATTAATGACCAGTACAACCAGCATCAGCAACATGAGTTCAATACTCATGTAGGCCAACATAATCAACGATCCAATCAGCATTACGCTGTTATTGATCGCGCTCAAAATGGCGTCAACGGCGAACCGCTGAATCTCGGCGATATCGCCATCGAGACGTTGCAAAATATCGCCTTGCCGGGTCGTAGCAAAAAAAACGGGAGACAATGTTAACAGATGAGAAAACAGATCTTCCCTTATTGAGTGCAGCACCTTCGCCGAGGTGCCTACATACACATAGCGGGTGACGCCACCCAACAAGGCAGAAAGAAGAGCCATCACGACGATGATCGCGACAACCACATAAACGACACTCAACTGTCCCTTCAAGATGCCATCATCGATCAGTCGCTGGGTTAGGTAAGGTTGCACGAGACCTGCGGCCGCTGCAGTCAGCGATAGAGCGAGAACAAGAGACAGAGCTGCCCAATGAGGACGAACAAACCCCATTAGCCAACGCCACATCGAATGGCTGGGGTTTGCCCGTAATGGGAGCATGCCTTTAGGCATGCTCCCGGGGCCCTGATGGCGAAACATTGAGGCCATGATTTAGGGCTAACGCTGTACGATACGGAGCGACGTTAGAACCTGGTCACCGCCACCGGGAATTTTGATTTTCCCCTTGAAGTCCAAGGTCTGCGAGTCATATACAGCAATGTCATCAACAGTCCCGCCAATATACAACTCCTTACCATCACTGGAGACGTTCACGTTATAGTATGTGTGGTCCAAGTCGATGCGCTTGATTAATTTGCCAGTATCGACGTCTGTTTTGGTCAGCTGTGTGTAAACGGTGTATGCCTCGTTACGACGAACCGGGTTGATCACAGTCGAAAAGAGGACGATTTTCGCATCTTCGAACTCGCTGAAGCGAACCTTATCGTTGACAATATCCAAAGACCAAATTCCCGCCCGCTGGGTGACGGATTTATCATTATTCTGGTAATTAATGTAGTACGGAGTGGCAAACTCGTTGGCTTGTTCGAACTGCGGCCAGATTGCCAGAGTATCCGGCTCCCCGAAATTGCTGCGTTTCCAACTGCGCCAAGGATGTTTGCCAATCTGCTCGCCCGTTTTTGGATCGAGCACCAACATGTCCCAACTGAACGCATAAAGGCGCTTGTAGTCCGGCGAGTAGACAAGCGTAGAGACCCGCCGCGGTGATTTCAGCTTTTTTACGGGTTTAGCGGAGAGTCCACTTGATGTATCGAAGATGGCAATAAAGGGGTCATTAATTTTATATTCGCCCGGCAGCAACTCGGTTTGTGTTACATATACGGCCAGCTCTTTGCCGTCTGGACTTATGTCGATTGCATAAGGGGCTTTACCGCGTACGCCACCACTTGATAGATCGGCGCGAAAAACTTCTTTGCCGCTTTCCAAGTCAATACCTGAAACGCTTTCCCAGCGATTATGGATCACGTAAACAGTCTTCCCATCTTTCGACACTGCCAAGGCACCTGGGCTGTTACCCATGGAAGTATTGGGAATCTTAAATGTATTGACAACTTTTCGTTGCTCTGCATCGGCTACAATAATCAGGTTTGGACGCGCTGCAGTAATCAGAAAATCCTTGGCCAAGGACAGTTGACTGTAAAAGCCAAGACCAACAGCAATCGCGGTCGCAAACAGCGCCGAACGAGCTGGAAGTTGATTATTTTTGTTCATATGACTTCCTATCAACCCATCACGTGGATTATGACTAGTGGAATCTCGTTATTTTGGGAAGACGGATTGAAGATTAGTCCAGTCCTGTGGCGCAGAATCACTACTCACACTCCACTCGGTATACGTGTTCAAACTATCGGGAACCTGTGCTGGCCACCAGCAGGGGTCCGAACAGCCGTACAAGTCTGCTTCCATAGGCTGGCAGAGTCCCGCTACACCGAGAAAGGGATCGACTTCCCAGCCTGGATCAAAGGTCGTGGCGCAACCCGCGACTGCCGACATGGCCAAGACTTCTTCGGTTTCACCTTTTGCCACGGCCACTTCAACTTGATGCGCCTTCTGATTCATGGGCTTCATATGATTCATAATTGGACACTCCTAGTACTCAGATGTTTTCTGAAGAAGCTTGGGTTTTTTTCGAGAATTTCGGTATAAACGCCAATTCCGAAATCGACCCATTCACGCATCAAATCGCAATAGTGATAGGTAGGAGAAAGAGGATCACCAAAGTGGGCATAGGACTCATGATAGCAACCACCTGCACACAAATTTCGAATCCTGCAAGTCGAACAACCTTTATTTGAACGGTCGGTCGCAGCTTCCAAAAAACTCCCAAGCTTTTCTTTTTCTATTCCCTCATCGACATTACCGAACTTAGGCATGTCGGACCCTGTAAAACGGTGGCAAAGATTCAAGTCGCCATTGTTATCAACAGCCAGCAAACCGACGCCCGCGCCGCACGGCAAGGCCTTCTTGCGACCCTCATAGAGATCGCTCATCAACTGATGCATGTTCGAGAAACCGTTATTTCGACCCTGCAGGGCAGCATCCCGATAGGCCCGACCCAACTCCATCATACTATCAAAGACTTCACGGAGTTCTTTGCTGCTCAAGTTGAACACCGTAACTGGCCCCGATGTGGCGGGCGCAACGCCTACTTCCGCAAATCCCAGGTCATTCTTTAAATGTTCGTGAATACCAACAACGTCGGTATGGCCAGCAGTCAACGTCACACGCACACCGACAGGTTTGGAGCGATAGCGGCTAAGTAACATACGCGCTTTGGCTGCGACCACATGATAGGTACCCTGCCCCCCTACGGTAATGCGCCGACGGTCATGCACAGCTTGCGGGCCATCCATGCTGATCGAAATTCCGAATCGATGACTGTCGAGGTAGTCCACGACCTCCTCGTTCAATAATGTGGCATTAGTGGTCATGGAAAAATCAGCTTTTTTCCCAAGTTCCGCACAACGCTTTTCGGTGTATTCAACGACCTCTTTAATCAGTTTTAAATTCGTCAGTGGCTCACCGCCGAAAAAGACGACATTAAGTTGCTCGCGCGACTTACCTTGTTCCAACAGTAGTTCGACGCTTTTTTTTGCCGTTTCAAAATTCATTTTCTGGCCCTTCGAGGGAATAGCCAGATCTTCTTTGTAACAGTAAGTGCAACTCAGATTACAGCCTGTATTAACATTGAGAATAATCGTACTCAGCGGAAATTCGCGAATCTCGACCTTCATACCATCATCAGGTGTTGCTGGCTCATCACACAGAATGGAAAGCTCCTTGAAGCTGCCCATTGTTTCCGCAATATGATCATCCGATATCAAATTACCGAAGCGTTTTTGAACATCTACAAGCGAAATCTGATCGTGCTCTTTCAAAAAATCGATTAACGCGGTTCCTACTTCGTCTAGCTGAAACAACCCACTCGATGGAATATGAAAAAGCATCCGCTTTCCGTCGACTGCTACATCATGAAAGCTATAGCGATTCACGTAGAACACATTGGACATGGACATGACTGCGTATCCTATTTATTAGCGGATGGGTGGATCGTTCCAACGCTGTACAGTCACAATCAGGGGTTTGGCAGCTTTAACTTTCTTCCCCTCATCATCAACACTCGCAATAACGTTAAGTTCACCAGCGTTGTTTGTGGAGTACTTACGTTTGGGGTTTGGACCCGCATCGCCTGGTATAAATAAGCCGCCTGGTTCTATGGTCCCGGCGAATTCAAGATCTTTCATTTCCTCAGCATTGGCGTTGAGATTTTCCATCGTCCAAGTTGCGGGCACATATCCGAGTCGTAGATCATCGGCGGTATCTTTTTTGCCATCTGGACCAACTGCGTAGGCAACAGCTTCAAATTGCACCGGTACTTTTGGCAGCGGACCACCTCCTCCACCTATCCGAGCCATGGCGGCGTCGGGCTCGATACCGACAAAATCGATTTTGCTGTAAACCGCTAGCCCCTGCTGGGCCGGAACACCACCAACGTCCAGACTGCGTATGCCATCTGTAACATTTGCATCAGCCGCGACTTCGACAACGACCTTGTCCGTTGACTCTGATATCACCCGCTTGATTGTAAGACCTTGACCGAGGTTGACCTTGCCGCTCAGGTTGGCTCCATAAATGGTGACTTCCTTAGTCGAGCCGGCCTTGATTGCTATTGGTGCTATGGCCAGGATCTGAGTAGGCGCGTTTTTATCGATCCTAACTGCCTTCAGATGCCCACCAACAGAGTCCACGCCCGCTTGATGCCAGCGTCCACTCAACGTCTTACCATCCTGAGATAGCTGGAACACCTGAGCAACTTGGAGCTCTCCCTGTTTCATGCTGCCGCGCCATTCATAGCCGGTGTAGACAATTGCCTTGCCCTCGGCCTTTTCAGTCTTACCATTGGCGTAATTGATTTGCATGTCCAGCGTGTAGCGGTCGTTGCCTCCGGCAATGGTCGCGATACCTTCATAGGTCCCCCAACCTGGTCGATGGCCGACTACGCGCCATTTGCCCGCAGCACTCGATTTCTGCGCAGCCATCCATTTGTTCCAGATTTCCGATTGATACGGATAGAGCTTGCCCAAGGTTTCTGGCATCTCTTTTGAGGCGATATCCCACCAGTCGCGATCGCGACCACCTTGCTGGATTTCGATGGTCGGATATTGGCCTACGTGGAAATTAGCGAGTTTTTTCCAGTCCTCTGGTGTCCTGCGCTGCAAAGCAATTCGCGCATAGGAATGGCACCGGGCGCAGGTCTCGGAGACTTTTTTGTCATCCGGAGTTTCAATTAGGGTGAAATCCCGTTCAAGGATGTAACGACGCTTCTGAGTTTCCTCAGGTGCCAGCCCATGCGTGTCAGCCAGATACTTCACCAGCGTCTGTCGCTCATCGGATGTGAGTCGAACACCATGGGCGGAGATCATTCGCCCGATCGTCATATCCCAACCCTCAGGAGTACGACGGGATTGGTCGATACGGTTCATACCGCCCTCTTGGGGTAGGTGACAGGCAACGCACTTACTGGTCAGAAGCGCCTTTGCATCGGCGGCGGATTCGGCATAAACAACCACCGGCATGATCGCCAGCGAGATTGCAAACGCAATGGGTTGCAGAGTTAAGGCTAATGCACATTTATCGCGCATTGTTGGCTCCCTAGTAGTTTTTGTTTATGGGGTAGCGCGGCCGCCGACAAGAGTCAACGTATCCACACGATACGTAAAGGTACGCTTGGCCAGGTATCAAAAAACGGCAAGACATTATCGATGTCGCTATCAGATTCGGTAAGGCAGTCCAAAGTCCTACGCTCTCCGAACAATCTTTATTTCAGGAAAAAAACGGTAAAGAGCTGCCTCTACCGCCTCAAGCTTTGCATCAACCTCGCCAAGTTTTCGAATGATCCGACTCAGTCTCATGTCACTCGAATCGCGCGGCGATGCCTCTTCTATGGGCCCCGAACTTGAAGTTCTTAGAAAATGCCTATTACTAATAGTCATTTAAACTACCTACTTCCCAATACCAACGCTAATGTCGTGGATACAGCCACTGCACCAAAGCTTGCAAGGAAGAGAACGGTTAAATATAGAACTGAATAGATCTTATTATTATTCACTATCCACACTTCCAGGATGCTCTCTTGAGCGCATCTCTACTATTTTAGAAGAAGCCCAGCGGATTGATGTCGTAACTAACCAGAAGGTTTTTCGTCTGCTGATAATGATCGAGCATCATCTTATGGTTTTCCCGACCGACGCCGGACTTCTTGTAGCCACCGAATGCGGCATGCGCCGGGTACAGGTGGTAGCAGTTGGTCCACACACGTCCGGCCTTGATCGCCCGGCCCATGCGGTAGGCGCGGTTGATGTCACGGGTCCAGAGGCCGGCACCGAGGCCGAACTCGCTGTCGTTGGCAATGGCCAGGGCTTCGGCTTCGTCCTTGAAGGTGGTGATCCCCACCACAGGGCCGAAGATTTCCTCCTGGAACACACGCATCTTGTTGTGACCTTTGAGCAGGGTTGGCTGGATGTAATAGCCGCTGGACAGGTCGCCTTCCAGACGTTCGGCCGCGCCGCCGGTCAGCAACTCGGCGCCCTCCTCCTGGGCAATGGTCAGGTACGAGAGGATCTTGTCGTATTGCTGCTCGGACGCCTGGGCGCCGACCATGGTTTCGGTGTCCAGCGGGTTGCCGCGCTTGATCTTGACGATCTTCTTCATCACCACTTTCATGAAGTCGTCGTAGATCGACTCCTGCACCAGCGCTCGCGATGGACAGGTGCAGACTTCGCCCTGGTTGAAGAACGCCAGCACCAAACCTTCGGCGGCCTTCTCGATGAACTGTGGCTCGGCTTGCATGATGTCTTCGAAGAAGATGTTCGGCGACTTGCCGCCCAGTTCGACAGTGCTTGGAATGATGTTCTCGGCCGCACATTTCATGATGTGCGCGCCAATCGGGGTGGAACCTGTGAAGGCAATCTTGGCGATACGCTTGCTGGTGGCCAGCGCCTCACCGGCTTCGCGACCGAAACCCTGAACGATGTTCAGCACGCCGGGTGGCAGCAAGTCGGCAATCAGCTCAGCGAAGACCATGATCGACAGCGGCGTCTGCTCGGCAGGTTTGAGCACCACGCAGTTACCGGCGGCCAGGGCTGGAGCGAGCTTCCAGGCGGCCATCAGCAGCGGGAAATTCCACGGAATGATCTGTCCGACCACACCCAGCGGCTCGTGGAAGTGATAGGCCGTGGTCAGTTCGTTGATCTCGGCGGCACCGCCCTCTTGAGCGCGGATGCAACCGGCGAAGTAACGGAAATGGTCGGCGGCCAGCGGCACGTCGGCATTCAGGGTTTCGCGCACGGCTTTGCCGTTGTCCCAGGTTTCGGTGACGGCGAGGATTTCCAGATTCTGTTCGATGCGATCGGCGATTTTCAGCAGCACCAGGGAGCGGTCCTGGGCCGAGGTCTTGCCCCAGGCATCAGCGGCGACATGCGCCGCGTCCAGCGCCTTGTCGATGTCGGCGGCGCTGGAGCGCGGGAATTCGGCGATCACTTCACCGTTGACCGGTGAGGTGTTGGTGAAGTACTCGCCGTTGATCGGGGCGACAAACTCGCCACCGATGAAGTTGCCGTAGCGAGGCTTGAAGGTAATGACGCCGCCTGGGGTTCCGGGTTGTGCATAGATCATATGGCCACCTCGTTGGTGCAAAAATGCCGCTTGGGCGGCGAATTATTGTTAGATGAGAGCGTGAAACTCGTGGCTTGATCGAAAGACACTCGTCAGGCCTACCGATACAGCCCATTACCTGCATGTCACGCGCCCCGGCTATCAGTCTATTCACAAGGGGCAAACGGCGTTATCAAGGAACGGCAAAACCGTTCGACCGACTATCAGAAATCGGCAACATCTGACGAGCACCTCAGCGCAACGCTTGCGTACCTAGATCTGATGTCAAATACTAATTTCTGATGCCGCACGCCAAAGGCGAATGGCACCTAGTACAGAATTGGAAACCGCGATGGCACGCGGAGGTAAAGATGGATTCGACGGAATAAAGTCTGAGCCATTTCGTGGCTGGTGGGGCGTAGATGAACAGCTATAGCAATAGCACCAAAAATGAAAGTGTAAAATTTACTGACTCGGTTCGATTAGCAAAGATTTTTCACTTAGATACCAGCGACGCCTTTCAACAGGCCGAAGCATTGCCAAAATGGCAGCAAGACTATGTGCAAATTAGCACCGGGCAATTCTCAGGATCACTCACGAACATATCCCTAGGGCCGATTCAAATATTTAGAGAGTCCATGAACAAAGAGGTTGATCAGCATGGACATCCCTGGGAAAACAGTTTCGCTGTCGGCGTGCCATTAGAGATCGAAGGTGAAGGGTTCTGGTGTGGTGATCGCTTAGAAAGAAACTCAATTTTCTTTCTCAGTCCTAATTCAGAACTTAACTTCAAGACCCCACAACAATCCGACATCTGCGTAGCAGTTATTGACTCATGCATGCTACAAGAATACGCGGAAAAAATAGAGGAGATCTGTATAGATCACGTCTTAAAACTCAACGGTGCAACAAGCGTTTCGGAAGCGATCTGCAACAATTTCCGCGACTCTTTCTTGCGAATTTTTAATGGCGTTAATATCAACCCAAACACGCTTGCCACCCCATCGAGTCGTTTGACTTTGCTGGACGATGTAATGCGCAGCTTTTTCAATGGCTTCATTATGCTGGACAAGCTACCAAAAACCAATCATGCGCAATTCGTCCATAGACATATCGTAGAAAAAGCTCGTGAATATATTCTTTCGCGCAGAAGCGAGCCACCCTCAATATTGGAAATATGTGAAGAACTCCGCATAAGTCGAAGAACCCTACACTACGGCTTTATAAAAGTCTTAGGTATAAATCCGGTAACATTTCTGCGTTACCTTCGATTAAATGGTGCGCACCGCGAATTACTTACCGCTGACCCTGCGATAATGATGGTGAGCGACATTGCAGCGCGCTGGGGATTTTGGCATATGGGAATGTTTTCCACTTACTATAAAGAGCTATTTGGCGAATTACCTTCACGTACACTTCGTGTGAAAAAGTAGCCACGTGATGCCTTGGTCGAATGTTCACGACCCGCTCATGAAAGTTCGCACTTGCAATTTGATGAGCTGATAATCTATGAGCTCACCGACATAACTGTTGCAGTATTCATGCAACCCGACTGGTTTATTCAAAGCCCCGTCTTGCCAGATATAATTTTCAATCAATAAATGAAGCAATCTAGGAAAAATTTAGCTCGCAAATACTTCAAGTAAAGACAACGTCACTGGGGCTATTATCCCCCCGAGTGTATTCGCCTCGACGGGTAAGTAGGGATTGACCATCTCGACACCGTTGCAACGAGATGGCCACTAGGTTGCGGGATTATCGCAGGTAATCTGAATCTGACCACGGTGTACGTTATGCTCGCCTTCTGGGATGTAGGCGGTTTGGAAGAAGCCTTTCTGGTCGAGCCTGATGGCAAGATCCTTATCAGCAACTATGCGGAGTAGGTTCTCAAGGATCTTAAAGACGTTTTCCCAGCAGGTAGCCCACGCTAGAATCGGAATTCAGCAAAACGCGCCAAGGAGGGGTTTAACGCATGGTGAGCTTTACTCCCGCGACAGGACTACCGTCGGTCAAATGGTTCTCGCCTGAGCATCGAGCAGACAAAGGCCTTCGTTCCGCCACCAAATCACGGAACCTAGCGTTCATCGCAACCATCTTGGATGGTAGCAATCATCCTCGTATTATTGGGGTTACTCATTCAAGTGTTGCTCAAGCCATTGCGCGAACTGACTGCAACAATAGTCGACATTGGAGAGGGGGACGGGGATTTGACACGCCGACTTCTGGTCAGCGGCCCATGTTGAGTTCGCGGGTCTAGCTAGCGCAATCAACGGGTTTGTCGCTCGCGTGCAATCCTTAACCTGTGACCTTGCCAGCAGCATTATTGAGTTGAATGACAGCGCTGTGCGGGTCGGGGACACTTCTCAAGCTTCAATGCTTACGGTCGCAAGCTGATTATCGTCATCGATGCAACCGGCTCATTAGCCATCCAACTGGTTTGGCAGGCACTGTTCTTGATACCCAGTAGATGATGCTGAAATTGGCTGGTAAAAGCGGTTGGTGGTTTTGGGCGAACCACACCGCCCTTGGTCACTTGTCCGTCCCAATCTGTATTGCGTCCCGCGCAATACGGATTTCGATTTCTTAACCTCTCCGCCGAAGATTAATACTTTTACACTCAGGACTGGTTAAACAGGCATGCCTGCACATTCGATGAAGGGATATGAAGATGGAGAACAATAATTTGGCACTGGTGACCTATCGCGGCGACTCCGTGGAAAATCTTCATTATGCCCATGTGGCAGTGGTGGATGAGATAGGGAACATACTTTACTGCTTCGGCGATCCACATCGCATGACGCTGGCTCGCTCAGCGGCAAAGCCGGCTCAGGCGCTAGCGGTGATTGAAACCGGTGCACTTGGCCAGTTCGGCTTCGATGATGCGGACCTTGCCCTGATGTGCGCCTCGCATAGCAGCGAGGAACGCCACATCGAACGAACTCATTCGATGCTTCACAAAGTAGGGGCCAATGAGTCGGATCTGCGTTGTGGTGGCCATGCCGCAGTTTCAGATGCAGTTAATCGGGAGTGGATCAAGCGCGGCTTTACGCCAACGGCCTGCTGCAGCAACTGCTCTGGTAAGCACGTAGGAATGTTAGGCGCTGCACTGGCGCTAGGCCAAGACTTCTCGGGATATAACGAATCAGATCATCCCCTACAGTCGCATGTCAAACGCGTGATGGCCGATTTGTGCGAGATGCCAGTTGATGCAGTGGAGTGGGCAATCGATGGCTGCAACTTGCCGACGCCTGCTTTCCCTCTCGATAAACTGGCACTGATCTATGCCAAGCTCGCTCAGGGCGCTGACTCAGCGGAAGGAGTTGAGTCTTTATCCGTACGTTCGGAGGCGCTGGCGCGGATCTATCATGCCATGACCAATTATCCTGAGATGGTGGCCGGAGAGGAGCGTTATTGCACCGAGTTGATGCGCGCCTTCGAAGGCAAGGTGGTCGGCAAGTTGGGTGCTGATGCGTGTTATGGGCTGGGAATACGCGCCTCGGAGCAAACCCGGCGCCTTGGCGCGCACGGGGCAATCGGGATTTCTGTCAAAGTCGAGGATGGCAACATCGAGGTGCTCTACCGACTCGTAAGCGAGATCCTAGAACGCCTGCAGATTGGTACTGCAACGCAGCGGGGGCTGCTGAACAAATATCATCGACCTCCAATGCTGAACACGATGGGACTGGAAACTGGACACGCCGAGTTTACCTTCAACCTCAAGCGTCCCTGAGCTCTCTTCCTCTAAAATGGGCGGGGACGGTTAGGTGTCCTCGCCCTGTATCTTACTTAATTCTTCATCCGAAAATCTGCCTACGTGCTGCAACTGATCGGCGATAAAGTCTCGTAACACCCGCATCTTCGTTGAACCACGTCGGTTTGCTAGGTAGGCAAGATAGATGTGGCGGCCCGTCAGGGTGTTCTCCATTTTGTAACGGGGCAGCACTACTTGCAGGCGCCCCGTAGCCAGATGGTCGCGCACTAGCCAGATCTCGAAGTCGGCAATTCCTAGCCCTGCACATGTGGCCTCCAGCAGAAGCTCCGAGTGGTCCGAGACCAGATTGCCTGTTGGCAAAAGGCTGTGCCGCTCTTTGTCGCGGACCAAGTGCCAGCGCGGATCTCCTTCGGGATGGACGTACCGCAGGCAGTTGTGTTGCTTCAGATCGTCAGGGTGCAAGGGGCGCCCTCGGCGTTCCAGGTAAGACGGCGCTGCGCAAAGCACACTGTCATTGCGCGATAGCTTTTGCACCACGAGGTTGTCCAAGTAATTCTCACCTTCATGGATATCGAGATCGAATCCGCCGGCGACTAGGTCGTTATGATTGTCAGTCAGCCTCACGTCGAGCTGGATCGTAGGATAGTGGGCGAGAAAGGGTGCCACTAATGGTGCAAGGTAGCGGCGCCCGAATGCGACTGGCGCGGTGAGTTTGAGGGGGCCGCTGGGTGTGGCGTCCAGCTCCGCGACCACGCGCATGGTGTCATCGAAGTCGGCGATTAGGGTGGTTGCTCGCTCAAGATAGAGGCTGCCGGCCTCAGTCAGGCTGATTTTGTGGGTCGAGCGGTGGAGTAGAGACACGCCGAGGGCGCTTTCGAGCTGTGAAATCTTTCTCGCTACTGTCGAGGTGGAGACGTGGCTTTCCTTGGCGACTGCTGAAAAGCTACCGGCCTCGATCACCTTCATGAAGGTCCTCATCGCGCCTAGATCGTCACTGCTGGAGTCTTTCAACTTGGATTTCATTGATGACCTATCTTTGCATAATTCGCAAAACCGATTTCGATTCTACAAAAAACCAGCCTTCTACGCAAAGGCATAGAATCGGTCTGGCTTGCTTAAACTCCGACGTGTGCAGATGATTGCCATGGCCGGTGCGATTGGTACGGGTCTTTTCCTGGACCGGGCGCCCGTCTGCAGATCGCAGGGGCCTGCCCTCGCAACTGATCTGCGGGATCTTTGTTTTCTTCATCATGCGAGCCTTGGGTGAACTGGTGATGCACCGGCAAACGACCGGAAGCTTCGTCTCTTATGCCCGCTAATCTTCTTCGGTAAGCTTGATGTGCCTTATTGGCACTATAAGGAATATTGTTGTGCTTTTGGCTGCGTTTTCTAGCTTGAACTCTGGGTTGTATTTTACCTGATGCATTCTTCGCCCCCCTGCCATGGGCGCCTCGGTATAAAGTTATGTGTTTTTGAGCAGCTCGGTATTACACTTCAACTTAGCAAAGAGTCAACCTCACCCAGCACTACTCAAAAAGGAACTATAGTAACGATACGCAGTTCGTTCACATTTCCATCGATCTGATTTGCACTAGCTCGGTGAACCCAATATAAAGTTTTTATGCTGGCACCCTTCAATCCTCCGCTGTTAACTGTATAACCTGCTCCCACGCCAACCTCATAATGGTGCTCGTCATCTAGATTTCTCACATTGTAACCTGTACCTTTGTAATGGGTGCCATCAATACCCCAACCGCGGGCGGTGTAAACATTCAACATGAGACCTGGCACTCCGAAATACCCCATATCAAAGTCGTAGCCTATACGCATCGACTTCTCATTAGGACCGCTATAGTCTGAATATAGTACATGAGCCAGGTAATTTGCCCCGCTCTCCCCTACCACATCGAAATATTCATCACCGATCACTTGCTGCCATGAAAAAGTGATACTGTGGGCTAGATAGCCAGCAGTAAGCATAAAACTGTAGGCATTATTATCGATCGCTCCTAGGATTGCTTGACCTTGATCTTGGCTGCGATAGTAACTAAACACGCTATTCAATCTTATATTATCGATGTCAGCCCATCTATATTTGATACCGAAGTAGTATTGGCGCCAAATATCTTTCAGCTCAGAAGTGTAGAGGCTCGTACGCAAGTTTGCGCTCGGGGTGTAATCGACGCCCAGCATGGAAATTCGATTCGTCTCCACCGGTAGCGATCCATACTTCGTCGCCAAACCTTTCTGGCTTTGTTCGGTGCGAGGCGACACGCGGTCAAATACGCCTGCTTGAAATGACATGGTATCGAGTTCATTACTAGTGAGACTTGCACCTTCAAAGCTGGAGGGCAAGGATCGGTTACCATAAATTGCTAGCACCGGAGTATTCACTGCCTGGCGGCCCAAGGTTAAAGTGGTGTCAGCTACACGCGCTTTGATATTAGCTAGACCCACTTTGCTCCACTGATCTTCCACGTCTCCGGTACTATCGGTCAGCGTTCGATTATTGGGCCCGCCAATACTCTCGCGGTCGCGCTCAAGAGCGACATCGCTGTAAACCGCCACTTGCGCAGCAATTCCGATTGTTCCCTGAGTGAAACCAGAAGAATAATCGACAATGATGCTTTGTACCCAATTATCACGATTATGGGAATAGGATTTGCTGCCAACTGCTTCGTAATGCCTGTAAATTGGGCCTTTAGTCGCTCGCTCACGAGAATACCAGTTACGGGTTACGCCGCTTAAATACTGACCATTGACGAAACCAGTAGCAGTATCCTGAGCTTTAACATCTTTTCTTTTCACCTTGAATAAGGATAGGCTGACGGGGTCTGCCTGAGCGACGGGCATAGTAGTTAGTGAAGCGATTAACGCCGATAGTATTGTTATTTTCATGGCATTTCCTGCATATTACATGGGTACGATTAACCGTTTTTTTTGGCAAATGACACATGCACTCCTCTTGGGGCATGGCTTACCCATAGGGAGGGAGTGGGAGAGCAAAAACTAGGATTTAATGCTAAACGGTGTATTTTTAAAATTTAAATATAAAGGAGGTCAGGTAGTCTTAAAACTGATTCCGCCTCCCAGATCTTTCACCGAAACCAACACCCGCTCAAACTGAAATGTCTTTGTGCCTCGTTTCAGGCAACAAAAATATAGCCGCTAAACTCAGCACACACGCCCCCATCACATAGTAGCCTGGAGCTGAGGCGTCATTCGTGACAGAAATCAGCCATGTAATAATAAACTGCGTCGTGCCACCAAATACTGTCGCGCCGACGGCATAAGTTATCGACGTTCCAGTGCTACGAAGTGCCGGGGGGAAAAATTCTGGTATCGCTACTAACGTTGCTGCAGTTGTCATACCGTTCAACGCAATAATTATCGCGGTGACACTATACAAAACAACTGGACTCGGATTTTTTGTCAGCCAATAGAACAATGGTACAATTAGTACTAGCGTTACCACGCGCGGCCAAATCATCACGGACTTACGACCATATCGATCACATAACACGCCGCCTATCAGCGCCGATATGAACAGCACTACCCCGCCTATGACGGTACTGATTTGGGCCAAAGTATCCGGCAGGTGCAACGTGTTTATGGCGTAGGTGGTCATATAGTTACCAACCTGTGTTGTGATTGACGCCACCAACATGGCCAATACACCAAGAGCAACAAATTTACCGTGTGTTCTAAATAGCGCCCTGACTACATCTCCAGTACTACGGTCGCTCTCGCTAACTAAGGTCTCAGGCAACTGACGGCGAATGTAGATAGCGATTGGAATTAGCAGAAGACTTACAATAAAAGGAATCCGCCATCCCCAAGAGGCAAGATCCTCTGCGCTCAGCGTGGCTGACAAAAATACGCCAAATGCACCGGCCGCAATTGCAGCTAAGCCTTGGCTCGCAATCTGCCAGCTAGCATAGAGCCCTCGTTGCTCAGGAGGAGCCGCTTCAATGAGCAGCGCAGAAGCTGGACCTACCTCACCGCCTAACGCAAGCCCTTGCAACAAGCGACAAAACACCACAATGACCGGGGCAGCAATACCGATACTGCTATAACTGGGTGTCACTGCAATACCTAATGTACCGATGGTCATAAGCGCGACCGTCAATATCATCGCTGCCTTGCGCCCCACCCTATCGGCAAAAGCACCAATTAATACGCCACCCAATGGGCGCGTAAAAAAACCGACCCCGAACACAGCTACAGAAGCAAGCAAGCTGCCGGTATCGCTGTCGGCAGGAAAGAACGCTCTGCCAATGTAAACAGCAAAAAACGCATAGACTACAAAGTCATAAAATTCGATAGCGTTACCCGCTACCGCTGCCGCGACGCCGGTTTTTGTAATTTTCTGATTTTGACAACGCACATCGAGCAATTGGTTTGATTCTCCACACGGCATTTCGGTGGTCGAAACGGCTGGCTTCATAACGTCTCCAAGCGTCGGTCATGGCCGACTATTTTTATAGTAAAAACACAATTCTTTTAAGCCAGAGGCAGCAAAAAAATCTTTGAAGCCACTTACCTATTGATATTTATAAGCAAACGAAACTGATGCTAGGTATCTGCATGATGAAAAAGCAGCTGACCAATTAGTCAGTACAAAATGACCGTACAATTACGATTCACTCTATCAACATGCCACCCAAAAGCACGTTAATCATGCCATCATGCTATTGAGTTAATTTATAAAACTCTTAACAAAGACTATTGATTCAAAGGCAAGCTTAATTCAGCTATCCGAGCGAGTAGGGAGGCACCGATTGGTAACGCATCGTCATTGAAATCAAAGTTCGAGCTATGAAGATCATGCGGGTGCGCATTATCCCCCGTCCCTAAATGGATATAGGCGCCAGGGCACTCGCGGAGCATGAAAGAAAAGTCCTCTCCGCCAAGGCTAGGAAGAGGATGTGCGACTACGTTTTCTACGCCGACCACATCCACAGCAGCGCGGCGTGCAAGAAGCGCCTCGGCCTCGGAATTCCAAGTCACGGGTGCCCCTCGGCTATACTCCAGTGACGCGGTGCCTCCCAACCCTCGAGCGATACTTTCGACAGTATCACGAAGGCGTGTCTCGATAAGTTTTTGAACCTCGGGGCGAACTGATCTTGCTGTTCCAGTTATAACAGCCTCTTCAGGAATGACCGCGCATGCGGTTAAGCTGCCGCTGGCAATACTGCACAGGCTGATAACACCCACATCTAGAGGGTCTAAATTTCTGCTTACTATCGAATGCGCAGCGACTATCACATGCCCGGCAATCAAAACTGGATCCACCGTCCGCTGAGGAGCTATGCCCCCATGTCCACCTTTTCCCTGAATTCGGATCTTAAGTACATCAGAGGCTGCCATTACTGCACCGACTGGAATAGATACTGAACCGAGAGGCAGGGACGGCCAATTATGAATGGCATAAATTTGCTGCATAGGAAACCGCTCAAATAAGCCGTCCTTCACCATTTCTAAACCGCCCTTCAAGCCCTCTTCGTTTGGTTGAAAAATTAGATACACGGTACCGTTGAAATTTTTAGTGCTTTGCAAATAGGCCGCTGCGGCCAGCAGCATAGCTACGTGTCCATCATGACCGCAGGCGTGCATTCGCCCATCGCTAACTGACGCGTAATCAAGATTGGTGCATTCCCGAATCGGAAGCGCATCCATATCAGACCGTAACCCGATCGCCCGACCACTAGAGGTTTGAGCTCCCCGAATTATCCCGACAATTCCCGTTTTACCGATCCCCATATGGTATTCGATCGAGAGCTTATCAAGCTCCTTGCAAATCACACTTACAGTACGATGTTCATCAAAGCCCAACTCTGGATGAGCGTGTATGTCTCGACGCAGTGCTCGATAAGCGCCAAATTCGGAATTCATTTTGTCAACGATGAGCTGTGTCATGCTGCAGGTGCGCCCTTTACGGAATTAGAACGATAGTAAGCGGCGCCAGATATGCCGTAAAATACCGATAAATGATCACCGCTATGCCGCAAAGGTATCCCCATGGATCTCCGACAATTACGTTATTTCGTATCCGTCGCTGAGCACGGCAGCATCAGCCTTGCCGCTCAAACGGTTCACATTGCGCAACCCGCATTGACGCGACAAATCCAGGCATTAGAAGAGGAGCTTGGAACGGCGCTGTTCGAACGAACGACGCGAGGAGTATTGGTGACTGACGCAGGAAAGCAGTTACTCACGGATGCACGCCGGCTTCTCGATGATTCCAGCGCGGCTATGGAACGTGCTAAAAGAGCTGGACGAGGGGAAATTGGACATCTTTCCATTGCCCTTCCCTCAATTCCCATTGTGGCACCAATAATTGCAGAAGTTCTAAGAACTTATCGACGAGAGGTACCAGGCGTTTCGGTAACGTTACGTCATCTTGTTTCAAACAACCAATTAAGCATGTTATTGAATGGTCAATTAGATGCTGGGTTTTCGCTCTTTAGGCCACTAGACGATCCTGGTTTCGAGGGAATTCCAGTCTATTCAGAAAAAATGTTACTGGCGTACCCCGCAGACTGGGAATGGAGAAGGGGCAAACCTAAATTTTTACGAGATCTGAACAAGGAGGAGTTTATATGGCTACCCCGAAATGCCGCACCTTCTTGGCATGATGAGATGATCCATTGCTTCTTCAACGCGGGGTTCATACCGAAAGCTTCGGTCAATGGCGTTGATGTAGCATCTATGCTAACTCTGGTTGCAGCAGGTATGGGCTGTACGGTACTCCCAGAGTCAACCAAACCCTATGCCCCAGATTCTGTGCTATTCATGGAAATTTCTGATTTGAACATCAAGCAGAATTGGGAGCTTGTTTGGCGGACCGACAACCGCTCATCCCAGTTATCGCATTTCGTTGAGATGGTCAGATCGTATATAAATTCTCATGAGGATTTTAGTTTCAATTAGTAGTGACTGTAAAGAGCCGCAGACCTTGCAGGGAGATCATTCGCACCAGCAAAATTGACGATGATATTTACAAGCTATTTTGATCTTTCTAGAAACAATTGTCACCGGCAAGCGGGTGATAGAATCCATCGACCGGCCTGACCAAGCGCCAACAATTAGTCGATTAGCCGGTTATTACGTCAGAGTGGCCGACTGGGTTTTGCCCTTGTTACACGATCGACCGGTATCACTCGTCCGGGCACCCGAAAGCATCGAGGGGGGAGCAATTCTTTCAGCGCAACGCTGCTAGTCTAACCATCCCTGAGATCGAAGGGATTCATCGCCCGTCGGGAAAGCCTGCAATGCTGTTCAACGCAGACCTGCATTGTCAGCGGCCTGCCGAAATAGCCTCATAAACTGGGCCGACCCGGGCTGGAACGGCATCTCGCCGAAGCCAGGGTCGATGTTCGGGCGGTCCGAACACGGTTCCGCGCTGGCGCACATTTCGGAACAGGAAGCGGTATAAATCCGCATCTTTCACTGCCCAATTATTCCGCGAGAACTCGAAATCTCGTGGCATGTTCAGCTCCATGCGATTCGTCGCATGGGCTCATCGAAGTCGACGATTAGGGTGGTTGCTCGTTCAAGATGAGGCTGCCGGCCTTGGGGTCGAGCGGTGGGGCACGTCCAGGGCGCCTTCAAGCTGTTAGATCTTTCTCGCTACTGTTGAGATCGAGACGAGGCTTTCCTTGGCGACTGCTGAAAAGCTGCCGGCCTCGATCACCTTCATTAAGCTCCTCATCGCGCCTAGATCGTCGCTGCTGGAGTCTTTCAACTTGGATTTCATTGATGACCTGTCTTTGCATAATTTGCAAAACCGATTTCGATTTTACAAAAAACCGGTCTTCTACGCAAAGGTATAGAATCGGTCTGACTCGAATTGCGCGGGTAAGTCACGCACTCCGTTCGAAACCATCTGTTGGTTATGAAAATTCGACTCGGTAATTCACCATATGCGCAACATTTTATCGTAGTTCCCCCAGTACACACCCATTGCAGAAGGGGTGTTGAGAGCGAATATCATCATGGAAAAATGATATCTGATGGCTGGGAGTTGCCATCACTGGTTGCCTCGACTCTCGCTCAAAGCGCGTTCCTGACTATTACAACAATAAGAGCAAAATTGGAGGTTCGAATGAAGACGTTTAAATCCACCCTGGCCGTGGTAACTGCAGCTGCAGTACTCGGTGTCAGTGGGTTCGCTCAGGCGGGTGCAACCCTGGATGCGGTGCAGAAGAAAGGTTTCGTGCAGTGCGGTGTCAGCGACGGATTGCCGGGATTCTCGGTTCCGGATTCTACCGGCAAGATGGTTGGCATTGATGCTGACTTCTGCCGTGCTGTTGCTGCTGCCCTGTTTGGTGATGCGACCAAGGTCAAATTTACCCAACTGAATGGCAAAGAGCGTTTTACCGCACTGCAGTCCGGCGAGGTCGATCTGCTGTCGCGTAACACCACCATGACCAGTTCCCGTGACGCCGGCATGGGGCTGAAATTTCCTGGCTTCGTCACTTATTACGACGGCGTAGGCTTCCTGGTTAACAACAAACTGGGCGTGAAAAGTGCCAAGGAACTGGATGGCGCGACTATTTGCATTGTGGCCGGTACTACCACCGAGTTGAACGTTTCCGACTACTTTCGTGGCAATGGTCTGAAATACACCCCGATCACTTTCGACACCACTGAAGAAAGCGCCAAGTCGCTGGAGTCCGGCCGTTGCGACGTGCTGACCTCCGACAAGTCCCAACTGTTCGCTCAACGCACAATGCTGGCCTCGCCGAAGGACTACGTTGTGCTGCCGGAAACCATTTCCAAGGAACCACTGGCCCCAGTCGTGCGTAACGGCGACGACGAGTGGCTGGCCATCGTGCGCTGGGTTGGCTACGCCATGCTCAACGCTGAGGAAGCTGGAATCACCTCGAAAAACGTCGAAGCTGAAGCCAAATCCACCAAGAACCCGGACGTTGCGCGCCTGCTCGGTGCTGACGGCGAATACGGCAAAGACCTGAAAGTGAAGAAAGACTGGGTTGTCCAGATCGTCAAGCAAGTTGGTAACTATGGCGAAGTGTTCGAGCGCAACCTCGGCAAGAGCACCCCGCTGGAAATCGACCGCGGCCTGAACGCCCTCTGGAACAATGGCGGCATTCAATACGCACCTCCTGTGCGCTGATCGCTGATGGTTCTGTTACCCGGTGGCCCAACCACCGGGTGATGTTCTGTTCCATTCTTTCCGGGGCACTTCATGCAAAATCAAATCGGCGCACCAAAGCGGATGTTCAGCTTCAGCGATCCCAGAGTGCGTGCGTGGCTCTTCCAGATCATCACGATTGTGGTGGTGATCTCGCTAGGCTTTTATCTTTTCAACAATACCCAGACCAACCTTCAGCACCGAGGTATTACCTCGGGTTTCGACTTTCTTGAGCGCAGTGCCGGCTTCGGCATCGCGCAGCATTTGATCGACTACACCGAATCGGACAGCTATGCCCGGGTCTTCGTGATCGGTTTGCTCAACACCTTGCTGGTGACATTCATTGGCGTGATCCTGGCGACACTGCTGGGTTTCGTCATCGGCGTGG
This sequence comes from Pseudomonas sp. Marseille-Q5117, assembly GCF_946901175.1. Taxonomy (NCBI): domain Bacteria; kingdom Pseudomonadati; phylum Pseudomonadota; class Gammaproteobacteria; order Pseudomonadales; family Pseudomonadaceae; genus Pseudomonas; species Pseudomonas sp. Marseille-Q5117. The sequence continues at coordinate 130,733 of NZ_CAMPPP010000007.1, forward strand.
CGCGCTTGTCGCCCAACTGGATGATCAACAAGCTGGCGACGGTGTATGTGGAAGTGTTCCGCAACATCCCGCCGCTGCTGCAGATCCTGTTCTGGTACTTCGCGGTGTTCCTGACCATGCCAGGGCCGCGCAACAGCCATAACTTCGGCGACACCTTCTTTGTCAGCAGCCGTGGCCTGAACATGCCGGCAGCGCTGGCCGCTGATGGGTTCTGGCCGTTTGTGGCCAGCGTAGTGGTGGCGATCGTCGCCATCGTGCTGATGGCGCGCTGGGCCAACAAGCGCTTTGAAGCCACCGGCGTGCCGTTCCACAAGTTCTGGGCCGGCCTGGCGTTGTTAATTGTGATCCCGGCATTGTGCACCTTGATCTTCGGCGCGCCGCTGCACTGGGAAATGCCCAAGCTTTCGGGCTTCAACTTCGTTGGCGGCTGGGTGTTGATCCCTGAGTTGCTGGCGTTGACCCTGGCGCTTACCGTTTACACGGCGGCGTTTATTGCCGAGATCGTGCGCTCGGGCATCAAGTCCGTCAGCCACGGCCAGACCGAAGCCGCGCGCTCCCTGGGCCTGCGCCCTGGATCGACGCTGCGCAAGGTGATCATCCCGCAAGCCTTGCGGGTGATCATTCCGCCGCTGACCAGCCAATACCTGAACCTGGCGAAAAACTCCTCGCTGGCTGCCGGTATCGGTTACCCGGAAATGGTTTCGTTGTTTGCGGGCACGGTGCTCAACCAGACCGGCCAGGCCATCGAAGTTATTGCCATCACCATGAGCGTGTACCTGGCGATCAGCATCAGCATTTCCCTGCTGATGAACTGGTACAACAAGCGCATAGCGCTGATCGAGCGGTGAGGAAACGCACATGAGTTCGCATACGTTCAAACCTGATATGCCACCTCCGAGCAAAGTCTTCGGGCCGATTCCGTGGATGCGCGCCAACCTGTTTTCCAGCTGGCTCAACACCCTGCTGACACTATTGGCGTTCTACCTGATTTACCTGATCGTGCCGCCGATCCTGCAGTGGGCGATTATCGACGCCAACTGGGTCGGGACCACACGCGCCGATTGCACTAAAGAAGGCGCCTGCTGGGTGTTTATCCAACAGCGTTTCGGGCAGTTCATGTACGGCTACTACCCCGGCGACCTGCGCTGGCGCGTGGACCTGACCGTGGGGCTGGCCATCGTCGGCGTGGCGCCGTTGTTCATCTCGCGTTTTCAACGCAAGGCGATCTACGGCCTGAGCTTTCTGGTGTTTTACCCGATCATTGCCTACTTCCTGCTGCACGGCGGGATCTTCGGCCTGACCAACGTGGCCACCAGCCAGTGGGGTGGCCTGATGCTGACCCTGGTCATCGCCACGGTCGGCATTGCCGGCGCCTTGCCGTTGGGCATTGTGCTGGCGCTGGGGCGGCGCTCGAACATGCCGGCGATTCGAGTGGTCTGCGTGACTTTCATCGAATTCTGGCGCGGCGTGCCGTTGATCACTGTGCTGTTCATGTCCTCGGTGATGCTGCCGTTGTTCCTGCCCGAAGGCATGGGCATCGACAAACTGCTGCGGGCGCTGATCGGCGTGATTTTGTTCCAGTCGGCCTACGTCGCTGAAGTGGTGCGCGGTGGCTTGCAGGCGATTCCCAAGGGGCAATACGAAGCGGCTGCGGCGATGGGCCTGGGTTACTGGCGCAGCATGGGTCTGGTGATTTTGCCGCAAGCCCTGAAGATGGTGATCCCGGGCATCGTCAACACGTTCATCGCGTTGTTCAAGGACACCAGCCTGGTGATCATCATCGGTTTGTTCGACCTGCTCAACAGTGTCAAGCAAGCCGCCGCCGACCCGAAATGGTTGGGCATGGCCACTGAAGGCTACGTGTTCGCCGCCCTGGTGTTCTGGATTTTCTGTTTTGGTATGTCGCGCTATTCCATTCATTTGGAACACAAGCTCGACACAGGCCACAAGCGTTAGGAGTTGTTGTTATGAGCGAAGCGATCAAACAGCCTGTGAGCCCTGAAGGCATTATCCAGATGCAGGGCGTTAACAAGTGGTACGGCCAGTTCCACGTGTTGAAAGACATCAACCTCAACGTCAGACAAGGCGAGCGTATCGTGCTGTGCGGCCCGTCGGGTTCGGGTAAGTCCACCACCATCCGTTGCCTCAACCGTCTGGAAGAACACCAGCAGGGCCGCATCGTGGTTGATGGCGTGGAGCTGACCAACGACCTCAAACAGATCGAATCGGTCCGTCGCGAAGTCGGCATGGTGTTCCAGCACTTCAACCTGTTCCCGCACCTGACCATCCTGCAGAACTGCACCCTGGCGCCGATGTGGGTGCGCAAGATGCCCAAGCGCAAGGCCGAAGAAATCGCCATGCATTACCTGGAGCGTGTGCGCATTCCTGAGCAGGCGCACAAGTACCCGGGGCAACTGTCCGGTGGTCAGCAACAGCGTGTGGCGATCGCTCGCGCGCTGTGCATGAAGCCGAAGATCATGCTGTTCGACGAACCGACCTCGGCACTCGACCCGGAGATGGTGAAAGAGGTACTGGACACCATGATCGGCCTGGCCGAAGACGGCATGACCATGCTCTGCGTGACCCACGAAATGGGCTTCGCCCGCACCGTGGCCAACCGCGTGATCTTCATGGACAAGGGTGAAATCGTCGAACAGGCCGCGCCGAACGACTTCTTCGACCACCCGCAGAATGAACGCACCAAGCTGTTCCTGAGCCAGATCCTGCATTGATCGACGGCCGGCTGTGAAATAGACCCGGACTGAGTTCCGGGTTTATTTTTGGTGCGCCCAGCATGGGCGCAATCTTTTGGGTGAAAGTCCCGCCGAAAGAGGAGTTTGCCGCAGAGGCTTGGTTCGCCATATTGCTCAGTTGCCCACGATCATTACCAACGTTGATCACCTCATGGGCAATTATCAGATGGTGTTTGTCGTCAACAGCTGTTTGTACGTTGTAGCCAACCGTTCCGGTGCCTCGGCCGCTCGTGGCCATTGAGCGTGCATCTGGGCCTGTGGGGGATATCTGCTGGTCTGGACTTTCGTGGAGCAACGTCTCGATTTCCTTGAGTTTCTGCATCTGCTTTTTCAGTGTTTCTATCTTTTCTTTAAGCCGCTCCAATTTGGCCTCGGCCACTTCGGGCGTTGCCCGATCAGCCGAACCCATCGCCGCCAGATATCGTTCAATGCTCTGCTCGATCTGCTATATGCGAGCCTTCACCTTGCCCTGAGTTAAATTACGGTCGCGATTATCGACGGCTTTGAATTTGCTACCGTCGATGGCGATGATCGATTGGGAGAAGAGATTGAGGTTGCGACAACGCACTATGAACTGGCGGCAGGCGCTGCGAATGGCTTTGCCGTTGTCCTTGCGAAAGTCGGCAGTGGTTTTGAAGTCCGGAACCAGACGCACCGTTAGCCACATCAACTCGACGCTGCGCTCGGCCTCGCGCTCAAGACGGCGGCTGGACTGAGTCCGATTGAAATAGCCGTAGATATAGATCTTCAGCAACACCGCAGGGTGATGGGCCGAACGACCAGTTGCGGCAGGATCGACGCCCTCAAAACCGAGTGCGCCCAGGTCGAGTTCATCGACGAAAACATCGACCACGCGCGCTGGTTTCTCCGGCTACGTAATTGTCCAGACACTCCAGATGCAAGGTGACTTGCGTCCGAGCCTCACCCTCAATAAATCGCTTCATGATCGCCCCGCTACGATCTCGACGATCAGAAGATTAGACAATTGCGAGTGTTTTCACACAGCCTGGGTCGGATAGCGACGGTCTAGCATTGACCGTCGCGGCGGGTGGTCATACTCCTGTCTGCTCCGCCATTTCCAGGGCACCATCGACCTCGATTCCCAGGTATCTGACAGTGCTTTCCAGCTGCGTATGACTAAGCAGGAGTTGGACAGCTCTCATGTTCTTTGTCCTACGATAGATGTCGCCCACGCTTTGAACATTCGAGCGTATTGTCTGGTAGAGATGGTCTTAGTCGTGCAACCGGGCTGGAAACAAGAAGTCCTCGCTGCGGAGATGCGCCCGATGCATCCAGCCCTCCAGAACTGTTCGCCTTTGCTCAGTAATTTCAAATTGCACTGGATGCTGGGTTTTCAGCTGCATCACGCTAGCCCGTGACGACACATGCTTCTCATGGGCTATGTCTCGCACTCGCAGTTTGGTTAAGTCACTGGCACGTAGCTTGCCGTAGGTGGCCAAGTTGAATAACGCCAAATCACGTGTCTTCTCAGCAAGCTGAAGTCTTACCCGGATGCCCAGATATCTCTTACTCGGAGCGGGGCTTTCTACCTGACAAGCTTTCCCTTGTTCCAAGGCTGATGGCTATAGCAATAGTGTTCATGGCTCGTCCTCCCAGTTGAGGGAGGACAAGTGTGGATCAGTCACAACGGGTGGTGGTCGCCATTCGACCCGATGTGGACGATGGGCACTTAGTAAAATCCGCTTAGAAAATGACTTTTGGATTTATCTACGAAATCCGGGGCGATTCACTCATGCTTCGGTGCGTGTTGATCAGTTTCAGCACTACGTCAGGATCGGCCAGGGTGGAAATATCCCCCAGCCCCTCATATTCGGCCGTGGCAATCTTGCGCAGAATCCGTCGCATGATCTTGCCCGAACGGGTTTTCGGCAGCCCCGGCGCCCACTGAATGACATCCGGCGAGGCAATCGGACCGATCTCTTTACGCACCCAGTTCTTCAGTTCCAGGCGCAGTTGCTCGTTCGGCTCTTCGCCGTTTTTCAGGGTGACATACACATAAATGCCTTGCCCCTTGATGTCGTGCGGCACGCCGACCACCGCCGCTTCGGCGACTTTCGGGTGCGCGACCATTGCGCTTTCTATCTCGGCGGTGCCCATGCGGTGGCCGGAGACGTTGAGCACGTCATCCACGCGACCGGTGATCCAGTAGTAACCATCGGCATCGCGACGGGCGCCGTCACCGGTGAAATACATGCCACGGAAGGTCTTGAAGTAGGTATCGACGAAGCGGTCATGGTCGCCAAACAGCGTACGCGCCTGGCCTGGCCACGAATCGAGGATCACCAGGTTGCCCTCGGCCACGCCTTCGAGGATGTTGCCCAGGTTGTCCACCAACGCCGGCACTACACCGAAGAACGGACGTGCCGCCGAACCCGGCTTGAGGCCGTGAGCGCCCGGCAGCGGGCTCATCATGTTGCCGCCGGTTTCGGTCTGCCACCAAGTGTCGACGATCGGGCAACGGGATTGGCCGACGTTCTTGTAGTACCAATCCCACGCTTCCGGGTTAATCGGCTCACCGACCGAACCCAACAGTCGCAGGCTGCTGCCATCAGCGCCTTCAACAGCGGCCTTGCCCGACGCCATCATCGCGCGGATCGCGGTGGGTGCGGTGTAGAGGATATTGACCTTGTGCTTGTCGACGATCTTCGCCACCCGGGTGATGTCCGGATAGTTCGGCACACCTTCGAACAGCAGCGTGGTCGCGCCATTGGCCAGCGGGCCGTAGACGATGTAACTGTGGCCGGTGACCCAACCGACGTCGGCGGTACACCAGTAGACTTCGCCCGGACGGTAGTCGAACACACGCTCGTGGGTCATCGCCGCGTACAGCAGATAACCGCCGGTGGTGTGTTGCACGCCCTTCGGCTTACCGGTCGAACCGGAGGTATAAAGGATGAACAGTGCTTCTTCAGCGCCCATTTCTTTCGGCGCGCAGACACTGCCCGCCACTTTCATCAGGTCTTCGAACCAGATGTCGCGATGCTGGTTCCACTTGATGTCGCCACCGGTGCGCTGGCACACGATGACTTTCTGGATGCTGCTGGTTTCCGGGTTGGTCAGCGCGTCGTCGACGTTGCTCTTGAGCGGGATCTTCTTGCCGGCACGAATGCCTTCGTCGGCCGTGATCACCACTTTCGATTTGCAGTCGATGATCCGACCCGCCAGGGCTTCCGGCGAGAAACCACCGAACACCACCGAGTGAATCGCGCCGATCCGGGTACACGCCAGCATGGCGACCACGGCTTCAGGGATCATCGGCATATAGATAGTCACCACGTCGCCGCGGTGTACATCCTGGCCGCGCAAGGCGTTGGCGAACTTGCAGACTTGTTCGTGCAGCTCGCGGTAGGTGATGTGGCGGCTTTCGGCAGGGTCATCCCCTTCCCAAATAATCGCGATTTGATCGCCGCGCTCGGCCAGATGACGGTCGAGGCAGTTGTAGGAAACGTTCAGGGTGCCGTCGGCGAACCATTTGATGTCGACATGGTGATCGTCGAAAGAAGTCTGTTTCACCGTGGTGAAAGGCTTGATCCAGTCGAGGCGCTTGGCTTGCTCGCGCCAGAAGCCGTCCGGGTTAACGACCGACTGCTGGTACATGGCCTTGTAGGTCGCCTCATCAGTCAGCGTATTGGCCAGAACCTCGGGACGAACGGGATACAGGGAAGCCGCACTCATCTTTCTTACCTCGGTGGAATAGTTGTTTTTGTGATCTGTAACTGTTCTATAGCCTGAACATTTGGCATTGTTGGAATCATCCCATGTGCTAAGGGGCCAATGCCCGCGTAGACCCACGGTTGATACTCTCAATGGCGAAATGCAAATCCTTAAGGGACTGAGAAGATTGTCTTGCAGACCGACGGGGTCCACCATCACTGAGCATTGACGAACCTGCTTGTCCGCACTGCCGGATGTTTCAAGACTGATATCGCGGATGTACGTCGAGTTGCGATAGATTTCCTCTCGTTGCACTCTGTTCTTCGTCGTCCGCGGCAATCTTCAGGTTTATGTCAATGATGCGATTAATGGCCATACCTACCCGCTCGAGCGTTTCATTGGCTGCATTGGCCTCAGCTGAGCGCCGACGCGGCGATCTACCAGATCGAAAAGCGCAACGTATTCACCACCGATCCTGTGGGCTCGAAGTTCAGCGTGGCGGCAGGCGAGGTGCACAACCAACGAACGTCGAAAATCCAAGACGATGAGGCTTTGGGCGTTTTTACACACTCAGGGCAAGAAGCGGGCGTTCATCTATGTGTTTTAGCTAACCCGATCCACTTAGCCGACCTAACAAAACCGAGCAGATCAGTGCCAGTCAATAGGAGAGGCCGCTCTGTAGAGCGGCCTCGATTCATGCTTAGCTCATCAGGCCTTGCTATGAGAGGCGGGGAGATCGGAAACTGCAGCAACCTGAGTCCGATTCTTGGTAAGGCGCCAGCCTAAAGTCAGACCGACCGCTAGCACTGGAATCATCGCTACCGTAGAGGTCCCGCTCGGGTAGTCAAACGCCATGAGAATGACCACAACGAGAAGAAAAACAAGCGTCGCCCACGAAGTAAAGGGTGCACCTGGCATGCGGAACGAAACACCTCTTATATCCCCCCGCTTCACCGCCTGACGGAATCGAATTTGACAAAACACGATGAAGCCCCATGTCGAAATAATACCAAGCGCGGCTACGTTCAACACCACCTCGAATGCGTGGGTTGGGACAAGGTAGTTCAGTGGTATACCGATGGCGATGACAGCGACAGTAACCAAGATCCCGGCGTAGGGAACACCTCGGGAGTTCATTCGAGATACATAACCTGGTGCCGAGCCGCCCATGGCAAGGGAGCGAAGAATGCGTCCGGTAGAATACAATCCTGAGTTCAAGCTCGAAAACGCAGCCGAAAGCACGACGATATTCATTATAGTGCCCATGTAAGGCACACCAAGCTTACCGAAGAAGGTTACGAACGGGCTTTCCGAGCCACTGTAGGCTGTCCATGGTAGGAGCAAGGTCAACAAGACTACCGATCCCACATAAAACAGGCCTATGCGCCACATGATGGTGTTGATCGCCTTCGGTAGGACCTTTTCCGGGTTCGCAGTTTCACCGGCCGCTACACCCACGAGCTCGATACTTGCATAAGCAAATATCACACCCTGAATAATAAGTACGGCGGGTATCAAGCCATGGGGAAAGATGCCTCCATTTTCTGCGATTAAGTGCAATCCGGTCGCGTGACCATCAATAGGATGTCCGCTTGCCAAAAACACTACACCTACTATTAAAAAAAGACTTATGGCAACCACTTTTATCAAGGAAAACCAGAACTCCAGCTCTCCAAAGTATTTTACTCCGATCATATTGATCACGGTCACGATTGCCAGTGAGCCAAGCGCGAAAACCCACTGAGGGGCATCGGAAAATGCTCCCCAATATTTCATGTAAATCGCGATTGCGGTAATATCGACAATACCGGTAGTTGCCCATGCAAGGTAGTACATCCAACCCGCGACAAAAGAGGATCGCTCGCCTAGAAACTCGCGGGCATAAGAGACGAAGCTCCCGGTCGTTTGCCGGTGCATCACCAGTTCACCCAAGGCACGCATGATGAAGAAAGCAAAGATCCCGCAGACAAGATAGGTTACTGCGAGAGCAGGCCCTGCGATCTGCAGACGTGCGCCCGCTCCCAAGAAAAGACCCGTACCGATCGCACCGCCCATGGCAATCATCTGCACATGTCGGGGTTTAAGCTTTTTCTCGTATCCAGCTTCATGTGATGCGAAGAGATCTTCGTTACTGACATGGGAGGGGTCAGAATGACCGGTCTGTGCGCCGGCACTTTTGCTGACGTGCTTCATGAGCGTCTCCTTGATACATGCTTCTTTGGAAGCGATTGTTGTAATAGTTAGGAAAGCATTTTGAGCGAGGGTCGAAGCAATCGATAACGGCCAAGCCAGCCATCACATCGATTATCTCTATCATTTTTCCGTGATGATATTCGCTCTCAACGCCTCTGCTGCGTATGCCCAGAGGGAGCTACGATAAGTTGCTGCCTTGACAGTTGAGCTTGTTACTTGAATTGCCGAGTCGAATTTCATAACCAACAGATGATTTTCTAACAAAGCACGTGACTTACCCGCAGCAATCCGAGCCAGATCGATTCTATACCTTTGCGTAGAAGACCGGTTTTTTGTAAAATCGAAATCGGTTTTGCGAATTCTGCAAAGACAGATCATCAATGAAATCCGAGTTGAAAGACTCCAGCAGTGACGATCTAGGCGCGATGAGGAGCGTCATGAAGGTGATCGAGGCCGGCAGCTTTTCAGCAGTCGCCAAGGAAAGCCACGTCTCCACCTCGACAGTAGCGAGAAAGATTTCACAGCTCGAAGGCGCCCTCGGCGTGCCCCTACTCCACCGCTCGATCCACAAAATCAGCCTGACCGAGGTCGGCAGCCTCTATCTTGAACGAGCAACCACGCCAATCGCCGACTTCGATGACACCATGCGCGTGGTCGCGGAGCTGGACGCCACATCCAGCGGCCCCCTCAAACTCACCGCGCCAGTCGCATTCGGGCGCCGCTACCATGCACCATTAGTGGCGCCCTTTCTCGCCCACTATCCTACGATCCAGCTCGACGTGAGGCTGACTGACAATCACCTTCCCTGAAAAAGTACGAGGGTAAGGCAGGCCCAATTGCTCAAGGGCGGCTACAGACAGACCTGGAGATACTCGATGAACTGGGTATTTGCCCTTCAGCCAGAGCAGCGGAGCCCTGTTATTTCACCTCTGTCCAAGCTGTACGAGCACACCAACGTTGTGATCACGGCCAACCTCAGGTTATCAGAATGGTCGAGTGTATTCGGCGACGCCAAGATGACCAAGGCATTGCTGGATCGGCTGACACACCACTACCACATCGTCGAAGCGGGCAACGAGTCCTACCACCTGCAACACAGCAGCTTGGTCGCCCAGACAAAGATCAAATCACGTGAGCGAAAGCGCAAGCGCGATGACGGCTCCGAGGACGATGAGCCGTTTAATAACCTTCCGCATGCCTGCATGCGGAGGGGCTCAGTGCCGATGTCAGCGGGACACTGCTGCTAGGCTTATCCACAATTGCTGATGCGAAAATCAGCAATCCGCCTTGGGTCAATTTTCAATCGGCAGGGTGGGTTTGTTTTCATTCAGCGCCGACAACAGAAATACTTCAGGTCGATGCTAAACACCTGAATTTTATCGGTAACGAAAAAATTAAAAAAATGATTTGAAACCGAAGCAACAACTGATATCAGATAATTGCGTACCAGCTTCCCTTTTTGTGCGTACTTACAAAATTAAAATTTTACTTTTAGAGTGACATTTCTATTTAAAACGATGGATAACTTGTTATGACTATCGCCATTACCGGAGCCACTGGGCAGCTAGGTCGCCTGGTCGTGAATCAGCTAAAAATGAAATCATCAAATGAAAAAATTGTCGCTTTGGTACGTGATAGAGAGGCTGCGTCTTCGCTTGGAGTGGAGGCGCGGAGTTTTGACTATGAAACTCCTGACAAGCTCGCAAGCGCTCTCAATGGAGTTGAGGTTCTGCTTTTGATCTCGAGTAATGCCATTGGTCAGCGTGTCAGGCAGCACGCAAATGTCATCCGAGCGGCTAAGGAGGCGGGAGTCAGGCGTATCGTATACACAAGCCTGCTTAGTGCAGATACGTCCCCGTTAAGTCTAGCTGCGGAGCACGTTCAAACTGAGGCAGACCTCAAGGCATCTGGTGTCGTTTATACAGTACTCCGCAACGGCTGGTATACCGAGAATTACACCGCTTCGGTTCCCGCCGCACTCACTAATGAGGCGCTCTATGGATCTGCCGGAACAGGACGTATCTCATCAGCTCCGCGCAAGGATTATGCCGAAGCAGCGACGGTAGTACTTACGACGAATGGACATGAAGGGAAAACCTACGAGTTAGCGGGAGATCATGCCTATACGCTTCAAGAACTGGCAGCAGAAATTTCCAAACAAATTGGTAGGGCGATTCCCTATGTAGATATTCCTGAAAAAAGCTACGCTGAAGCTCTTATCGAGGCTGGCGTAGAAGAAAATTTTGCAAAAGCGATTGCATCTTGGGATGACGGAGCATCTAAAAATGCACTATATTCAAGTGACAAGTCTTTATCCAAAATAATCGGACACCCTACAACAGCCCTTTCATCATCTGTTCGAGTGGCATTGGCGCAAAAGTAGAAGCTTGCTATTCAATCGCTCAGATAGGCAGTTGTTTAAGGAACCACATAACGCTGCCCAATATTTAATTAAATATGCCCGAGCAACATGCCGCCTTCAAGCAGAAGGCTATTTATATAAATAAAAGACCAAAATACTACCATTTACTAAAAGGTTTAAGATAGCACATGGATAATTTTGAAAAGAGAATCCGACTTGACTTCCCAGGAATCCCTGACAAGGATGTATTAGAGTATTTAAAGGACGGCGGTTATTACCCACCAGCCCCTGAACTTACCCGGACACCTGGCATCCCGCAGGGTTTTATAAAAAAATACGTCTCGACAGACAGCAAAAAATATGGCGCTAAAAACCATGATTTCTGGATTTATGTTCCCGCTCAATACAATGAGTGTGAGTGCACACGATTAATGGTTTTCCTAGATGGCTCATCATACCTGAGCAACGACGACGCTAAATACTCGCTCTCGGCACCTACCGCACTTGACAATTTGATACATGATAAGAAAATACCACCAATTATAGGTGTGTTTATTAATCCATCACATAGTGGGGTTGGACTTCCCATTTATGGCGGAGAGGGCAATAGAAGCGTTGAGTACGACTCTGTAAATTCTGATTACGCAAATTTTCTTATCAAAGAAATTCTTCCAACTGTAGAAAATGAATACAACATCTCCAAGGATCCAAGACATCGTGCAATTATGGGAGCTAGCTCTGGCGGCGCAGGTGCATTTGGTGTGGCATGGCATCGCCCTGATTCATTTGGGATAGTCATATCGTCAATAGGAAGCTTTGTAAATATTCGAGGAGCAGACTCTTATATATCCCTTGTCAGGCACAGTAAAAAGAAGTCGATTAGAGTTTACTTGCAGGATGGTAAAAGCGATTTAGATACAGTATTTGGTAACTGGAGGCTGGCTAATGAACAGTTGGCATCATCTCTTGAATACAAAGAGTACACTTACCGTTTTGAACAAGGCGAGGGCGGGCACAATTATAATCATATTGCATCTTTGATTGGGGATGTATTGCGGTGGGCCTGGAGCGATCCATCACAATAACACTCCATAAACAAGCTCCACAAAAGACAGGAGCACCGCTCCCCCTTTATATTAGGTGATAGGTAAATCGTTACGCTATGACTAACTTAAAGATAAGTACAAAGAACAAATTATCCCTGGTTCCCAAAATCATTGAGCCAGGGCGATGCGTTCCGGTGGCAGTTCAACATTAAGATATAAACTAAATCCCCCTACAGAAATGACTGAAAAGTTAGTACATAAGCTTGCGAACATCAATATTAGATTAAAATATTTGGCTATACTCCGAAAAACCTATAGCACAACAGCCTTATTGCAACATTACGCAGCGCAATCAAATAACGCGCATGCAGTTAAAAAACAACAATTCGCTATTAATTGTCGCTAGTTCCTTTTTCTTTGACATCCACAATCACGTTGACGTTGCACTCGATCCAATCGACCAGGCTCTGAATCTTCTCTGCAGCAGTAATACCAAGCTCGGTTAGGGTATATTCTACATGTGGAGAGTTAGTGCTGAAATCTTGTCGCAGCAGCATGCCATCACTTTCGAGCGATTGTAAAGTTTGGACGAGCATTCGTTCACTTACTCCATCGATTTTTTTTCTAAGTGCGCCAAATCTATGAGTCCCTCCAAGTAAAGTAACTAAAACTAGAACCCCCCACTGACTCGTCAGGTGCTTGAGTATTTTTCTAGATGGGCACGCCGAGGCCATAATATTACCTCGGGAGAGCTTGTCAGCGATTGGGATCTGTGAGTCCACAATGCTAGCGTCAAGATTTTTGAGTCCCATTGTGTCATTAGCTCTTAAAAACAAGAGTTAATAGTAATCGCCTGTACTCATTTGTCAATGTCGCCCGAGCATATCCTCGGCTCCGAGTCAGCCGATGTTTATGCTGAATCTATGAAATCACCAACTTCCCTTTTTGTTAGTACTTACATGATTCTCGCCGCACATTTATAGTCCTATTGCTAGCTCATCCCGATTGAGAATCTGTTATGTCCACAGGCGCTACCTTGCCACTCCCTTTATGGGGCGTGTTGTGTTAAATCCTGCATAACAGGAGGGTGATGCACGCTTTTTTGGTTCTAAGCTGAGTTTCTGTATTCGAGACTCAAGTGGAACTATTTGCGGAATAGTCCTCATGCAGGTGGTTTGCTAATAACCGTTGTTTGGCTACAACCCTACAGCCGATAGTATTTTGGAGTCGGCGTTTCACATGCCTGAGGGTAAAGAGGGGGGGATTTTGTTCAATGCGTGAGCTCTTTAGATGTATCAGGCGCCTCCTTAAGCTTACAAGACCGCATGAGGCTTATGGATCACAATGGATTAACTAGGCTCCCGAGTTTTTTCCTTTATTTATTAAATTTCATTATCAATTTTTACGGACAAAAACAATTAATTTACCGGAAGAGCGGCGATGAATACGAAAGACCTGCGACAACTTCGACACTTTGTTACTGTAGCTGATGAACTACATTTTGGTCGCGCCGCGGAGCGGCTCAGCATGACCCAGCCACCACTTAGTCAAAGTATTTTAGACCTTGAGAAAAAACTAGGCTTTCGTTTGTTTGATCGAAACAAGAGGAACGTATCACTAACTCCGGTCGCTGCACTGTGGTTGCCGTATGTGAAAAGTGTTCTTCACGACGTTGAACACTTGCCAAATGTTGCTCTTCGTTTAGAAAAAGGCGAGATAGGCACGGTTTGCTTAAGCTTTGTAGGGAGCGCAATCTATAGTGTATTACCCGGCCTTGTTGCAAGCTACAAAAACAAGTTTCCTCAGGTTGAAGTAACGCTGCGAGAATCAACAACCGACTTACAAATTAGAGGGCTTCTTAGTCGGGACATAGATGTCGGCATCATAATACCATCTCATGATTCAGTGCTTCCGAGCGAGCTAAATTCGAAGATCATAAAATCTGAGCCGCTGGTGATTGCTGCCCCTGCAGACATGTTGCAGGGGCAATTACACTTAGATTGCGAAGATCTTATCGAGCTTAGCTCAGTTATATCCCTACCACTAATCCTTTTTCCTCGTGACTTCTCTCCCGGCTTGTATGATTTAATAATTCGTTATTTTGAGTTAAGAGGCCTTAAGCCAGTGTTCGGGCAACAGGCCGTTCAGATGCAAACGATGATCAGTTTGGTATCGCAAAACATGGGATACGCGTTAGTTCCTAGCTCGATGAAAAATTTGACTAGGCGGGGCGTATTTTATTTCAGTATCAAGGGGGCGTGCCCAACTATTGAGACAGCTATAGCTTGGAATGCCCATGGTGAATCTCCAGCGGTCACTGCGCTGGTAGGGCTGGCTCTTACGTTATAGGAAGTAGCTTACTTATAAAATTAGTGCTGTATAAGCCTCTATTATTGTACCGCGGCCTCAAGAATTCGAGGCCGCAGTACATACAAACTACTGAAGTATTTTGTTAGTGCTTCCGTTTTCACCAGGCTTAACATCCGAGTGTGAATCTTCTTTCATTTTCCTGAAGTACGTGGACAAAAGTGCGCCAGATATATTATGCCAAACACTGAACAAGGCACTCGGAACAGCGGCAATGGGTGAAAAGTGCGCGCTAGCCAAGGCAGCACCGAGCCCGGAGTTTTGCATACCAACCTCTAGGGAAAGAGATTTTCGTTGCGCAAGCGGAAGCTTAAAGAGTTTTGCAGTAAAGTAGCCGAGCAGGAAGCCAAAAGTATTATGTATAATAACTACGACAATAATTACAAGCCCGGACTCAGCAATTTTTGACTGACTATTCGAGACTACCGCCGCGACAATCATCACTATGCTAACTACCGATATCAAAGGTAGTATGTCAATTGCTACATCTATCCTCCTCCCCATAATTTTCTGAGCCATAACCCCCAAAATTATTGGCAACATTACCATCTGTAGTATCGAATAAAGCATATCTATAAAAGAGACAGATAAATAGGCAGATGCAAGCAACCAAATAAGTGCCGGAGTCAAAATTGGAGCAACTAATGTCGTGACCGCCGCAATAGCTACGGCAAGGGCTAAGTCCCCCTTGGCCAACCAGGCCATAACGTTTGATGAGGTTCCGCTAGGACAACACCCAACCAATATTACCCCTATGGCAATTTCTGCAGGCAGATGGAAAACCTGACACAGTAACCACGCAACCCCTGGCATAATAATAAAATGTGCTATCACACCTAATGCGACTCTTCCTGGATGCCGGATCACCTCTGAAAAGTCTTCGATTTTCAGTGTTAAGCCCATTCCAAACATCACTAAACCCAAAAGCGGAATGATGGCAGGCTTTAGAAAGATGAACCACTGCGGCATAAGATATGATAGCACTGCAAATATTAGAACCCAGTATGCAAACGTATTCCCGAGAAACTTGCTGAGAATTATTATAGCGCGCATATGCAATCCTTTTATATTTATAAATTAATACAGAAGTTATATTGCGGCCTGTTATTCACCCCGTGCTCGCCCCCTCATTGGCCGGCTTAACTAATGCTGCAAACTTAGCTAATACGCCACGCGTATATCGTTGAGGAGGAGGCGTCCATAGTGAGCGCCGGTTTCTAAGCTCTTTTTCAGAAACGTGAAGTTCTAGAGTAAGACTACTAGCGTCAATGGTAATCATATCTCCATTTTCTACTAGGGCAATTGGCCCGCCAACGTAGGCTTCAGGTGCTACATGCCCAACGACTAATCCCCAAGTGCCACCTGAAAATCGTCCGTCAGTGATCAAACCTACGCTCTCGGCCAATCCTCGCCCCACAAGCGCAGATGTCGGGGCAAGCATTTCGGGCATTCCTGGGCCGCCCTTCGGCCCAAGATATCGTAGCACCATGACATCTCCGCTTTCGATCACCCCATCAAGGATGGCGTTCATTGCAGATTCTTCGTCTTCGAAAACACGAGCCCTACCTGTAATGGAGGGATTTTTCAAGCCTGATATTTTAGCGACAGCACCATTCGGGGCCAAATTGCCTTTCAAAACGGCCAAATGTCCGTGCTGATATAGAGCGTTCTGAATGTGGTAAATTACCTTCTGATCAGGGGGTGGAAGGTCAGGTACTTGAGCTAACTCTTCCGCGAGAGTTCTACCTGTAATTGTAATACATTCGCCAAACAGCAGACCCGCATTTAAGAGGATTTTTAATACTTGAGGTATGCCCCCAGCTTTTTGAAGGTCTACAGCCATGTAATCGCCGGATGGTTTTAGATTACAAATTACAGGCACCTTTCGCCTAACTCGCTCGAAATCATCGAGTGTCCAATCCACCTCGGCGGCATCTGCAATCGCTAAGTAATGTAAAACGGCATTGGTGGAACCTCCAGTCGCCATAATTAATGACACTGCGTTTTCTATTGATTTTCGAGTTATTATTTCCCGAGGTTTTAGTTTGCGTTCAACGGCTGCGACCAATACTTCGCCTGCACGCTTTGCAGATATCAAAATTTCTGGATCAGGGTTTGCTAGAGTCGACGTGTTTAGCAGGGACATGCCGAGGGCTTCAAAAGAGGAACTCATGGTATTTGCCGTATACATCCCGCCACACGATCCGGTAGTCGGGCATGCATTACGCTCAATTCCATCGAAGTCTTCCTTGGTCATCGCCCCAGCCATATATGCCCCTACAGCTTCGAACGCTGAGACAATTGACAGATCTTGGTCCTTCCAACGACCGGGTTTGATCGTTCCACCATAAACGTAGATCGCTGGAACATTTGTCCGGACGATTCCGATCATTCCGCCAGGCATGTTTTTATCGCAGCCGCCAAGCACTAATACGCCGTCCAACCACTGACCTTGTACTACTGTTTCAACACAATCAGCT
This sequence comes from Pseudomonas sp. Marseille-Q5117, assembly GCF_946901175.1. Classification (NCBI taxonomy): domain Bacteria; kingdom Pseudomonadati; phylum Pseudomonadota; class Gammaproteobacteria; order Pseudomonadales; family Pseudomonadaceae; genus Pseudomonas; species Pseudomonas sp. Marseille-Q5117. Next base: position 147,609 of record NZ_CAMPPP010000007.1, read on the forward strand.
ATAACCTCTCGAGATATGAGCGAATATTTCATCCCCTCTGTTCCCATTGCCATACCGTCAGATATTGTCGGAGTGCCAAATACGAGAGGGTTGCCTCCTGCAGTCTTGATTGCCAATGTTGCGGCATCGGCAAGTGGCTGAAGACCTGCATTACAGGGAGTGATTGTAGATTGCCCGTTGGCTATCCCGATCATGGGTTTATCGAAGTCGGCCTCTTCGAAGCCTAGTGCGTAATACATCGCTCTGTTTGGCGATCTCGAAATACCTTGTGTGACATGTTTTGAGCGTTCATTTGAAGCCATAGTCCACCTGCTCTTTTTTGTTTTTTTTGAGGGTAAGCGTCAACGCACCATCTGAGAAATATATTATTTCGACACGAAAAGGTCGGAGCAGATATGAGTCAGCCACAGTCCCGGCTCAGACGGCGGGTCTGGGTGCGCATTTTCCGACGGGCTGTTGCCGGCGGTATCGTCGTTGAGCGGGTTTGCGAAACGCCGCGCCGAAGTCGGCGGAGAAGTGCTGATCCTTAAGCAACTCGGCCGCTTCAACGCATACGCCATCCAGCAGATTCATTTTCTTGATGATATGGCTGATGTCGACGCTCAACGACTTGGCAAGCCTGGCCGGCGTCACGCCGCGCTCGACTGCACGCCGAATCATGAAGTGTATTGAGGCCGGTGCCGAATTGACCCAGGTGCCGGCGCAAGACAGACCCATCTCCAAATCGACACCACAGGTAATGGTTCGCGAGGAACAGACTGCATCAGTGACATCTCGAAACCTGGGTCAATTCGGCGTCGGCATCGACAGTACCGATCCAATGACACGCAAACCTCACCAATGTCCGGCTCTCACCTTCCGTTAAAACTTATTCGCTCCTGAATACTTTTCTTAAGCAAATGCTGACCCCGGCTTGATCCAGGGCTGTCAGGTCACGCCAGGCCAAATGCATAATCAATTGTTTTTAAACATATTTAATCGTATTTCAAGACTTTCGTGAACTTGGCACAAGGATTGATAAGGCAGTACCTGCCGATAAGGCGAATAACAAAAATAAGGAAACATCAATCATGGCAATGCTCCGTCTTAACGCTTTGCGCTTCGCCTGCCTGTCTTCGCTTGCACTGTTCACAAGCCAGGCCGCTATGGCCACCGAAGGCGGAGGTTCCAGCGCGCCGATGGGCGCGGATAACTGGGCGATAGCCGCGATGCCCCCTCCGGGACTCTACGCACAGATCTTTGCCAGCCACTATCAGGCCGATTCCCTGCGAGACAATCATGGGAACAAGGTGCCGGTTGATTTTTCGGTAAGGGCAGACGCCGTTTCACCACGGCTGATCTGGGTCACCGATCAAAAAATATTGGGCGGGTCACTGGCGTTCCACTCGATCATGCCGCTGGTGGACATGAAGGTCGATCTCAACGGCCAGTCCCAAAGCAAGCGAGGTCTGGGCGATATGTACTTCGGTTCGGCTCTGGGTTTCCATCACAGCGACAAACTGCACTCCCTAATCGCGCTCGACGTGATCGCCCCAACCGGCGAGTACGACCGCCACGACCTGGCTAATATCGGCCGCAACTACTGGGTGGTCGAACCGGTCATCGCAGCGTCGTACATCGACCCCACAGGCCTGAACGCCGACATCAAGATGATGTACGACTTCAACATCGAAAACAGTGCCACGAACTACCGCTCCGGGCAGGAGTTCCACTTCGACTATTCCGTCGGCTGGGCGGTATCACCGAGCTGGGTGGTAGGAGTGGGTGGTTATTTCTATCGCCAGACCACCGACGACCGCGCCGATGGCGACGAGCTCACCGCTAACAAGGGCCGGGCGTTCGCCATTGGGCCTTCTATCAAGTACGACAGCGGCAAGGGCTGGTTCCTCAGCGCCAAATGGCAACAGGAAAGCAGCGTGCGCAACCGCGCCGAAGGCGATGCCTACTGGTTAAAGCTGGTCTTTCCAATCTGATCTCAACGTTTCCCCGAACCCCGAAACCAGGCCGCAAGCCAGACTTTGCGTGCCTGATGGCCAGGTTCCAGGCATCTGTCTACCCGGCCACGCCTGCACCCATTGCCTTGTGGAGCACTCTATGAAAACCCATCTTTCGACAACCTGGCTGCACTCGCTGCCCCTGCTTGGTCTGCTTTACGGCTGCCAGGTACTGGCAGCTGAACCCACTCTCTGCGGCCCGCCAGGCAGCGCGCCGGCAAGTGGCACGCCGATCCTCGTCGGCGCTATCGTCGGCAAGACCGGCCCCGATGACTTTAGCTCGGCGGCTGCAGCAGCCCGTGCCTATTTCAAATGCGTCAACGAGAACGGCGGGATCGGTGGTCGGCCCATCGAGTACGCCATCGAAGACGACAAGTGGAACCCGGAAACAGCCGCCCAGGCAGCTTCCAAACTAGTCAAAGATCGTAAGGTAGTCGCCCTGGTTGGCAGCGGCAGCTTTATCGAAATGTCGGTGAACGCAAAGCTCTATGAACAGGAAAAAGTCATTTCCATGGCCTCCGGCTGTGCGGTTCGCGAGTGCTTCGAGGCGCGCAATATCGCCACCACCAACCAGGGTCCGCTGCCCAGTAACTTGGGCGCAGTGCAGTGGTCTGTGCGCAAACAAGGCAGCAAGCGCGTTGCATGCATCGGACTGAATATCCCAAGTAACGGCGTCTGGTCCTGTGACGCGGTCAACGACTGGCTCAAGCAACAGGGCCTGGAAGGCGTTTCTGTAGTCTTTGACCCAGCGGCGGCGGATTTCACCGGGGTCATCCTTGAGGCCATGGCCGCCAACCCGGACACCATCCTGCTCAACCTGCCGGCCGGCGCTGGACTGGGCGTGCTGAAGGCAGCCCAGGAACAGGACCTGCGCGACCAGTACAAATGGATTGCCGCCACGCCGCTCTATGACAACAAAATTCCAGCGGCCCTGGGTGACTACTGGGATGGCCACCTGGCGGTGCAAATCGAGTTGACCCGCCTCGACGGCCAAGGCCCGGACGCCAAACGCTGGCGGGCATTGATGGCCAAGTACGGGGTCGGTGACAGCCGGGCGAGCAACCGGATCGACACGTTCTCCCAGGCCGGATTTGTCTCGGCGAACATCTTCGTCGAGACCCTGCGCAAAATGGATCCGAACCAGATCGACCGCGCCTCGGTCAGCGAGGCCCTCCGCGGCGTGAAGGACTACCGCACTGACCTGCTCTGCGCGCCCTGGACCTTTGGCACCGGGGACAAACACATGGCAAACCATGCTGGAATGATGGTGCAGGTCAAAGACCTCGGCTACAGCGACCTAGAAGGCTGCTTCGAGGTCGAGATTCCGGCGATCTATCGTCAGGATGAATCGGGACAAGGCGCGTGAATAGCTATCTGATCTTTCTGATGGCGGGCCTGGCAATCGGCTCGATCTATGCCTTATCCGGCGTGGGACTGGTGCTGCTGTACCGGGCCACTGGGGTCCTCAACCTGGCCTATGGCGCCATAGGAGCGGCGGCGGCGCTGATCAGTTGGCAACTGGGCCAGTGGGGCGGCTTCGCGCCGCTCTGCTGGCTGGCCGGGGTTGCGGTGGCCGGGTTGATTTCCCTGGGCTATGGCCTACTGATTTCACCGCGCCTGGAACACCGCGAACCGGTGATCAAGGCCATGGCCACCCTCGGCGTGCTGCTGATTCTGCTAGGGCTGCTCTACAGCCTGTGGCCCGCGAACCCGCGCAGGCTGGACCTGCCCAGTGACGCAATTGCGTTCAACCTGATGGGCGTGCGCCTGACCCTGACACGGCTACTGGCGTTTATCGCCACCCTGCTGCTAACCACCGCTATCACGCTGTTTCTCGCCCGGACCCGGATTGGCTTACTCATGCGCGCCCTGGCCAGCCACCGGCAGCTCTCTGCCATCGTCGGGATCCGGGTGATCCGGGTCGAGGTGCTGGCCTGGTCTATCAGCGGCGTGATGGCCGGCATCAGCGGAATCTTGCTGGGGGCACTGGTCAGATTGGACGCCGGCGCGCTGACCTTCCTGGTCATCCCGGCGCTGGCGGCGGCGATCATCGGGCGTCTGCAGTCCTTGTCGCTGACCCTCGCCGCCGGTCTGCTCATCGGCGTGGTCGAGTCGCTGTGTACCCTACTTCCAACGCTGTCGCCCTACCGCTCCGCGACGCCGTTCGTCCTCGCGGTGCTGGCAATTTTCTGGTTGCAACGCAATAACCGTCTGCTGTTCGCCAGCCATCAATAAGGGGCATGGAATGATGACTCACACACTGCAAAACCCCGCTGCGACACGCCCCGCCGATCCACGCCAGGCCCTCAAGTGGCTGGCCTTCGGCGCATTGGCCTTGTTACTGGTAGTCGTACCCGAAGGCTTGAGCGCCTACTGGCTGCGGGTTGCCACCACAGCGGTAATCTACACCCTAGCCGCCGCCTCCTTGAGCCTGTTGTATGCCCGCCTGGGTCTGGTTTCACTGGCCCAGGTGGCACTGGTCGGCGTCGGCGGCTGGGTGTCGCTGCGCGTCGCCCATAGCGGCCACTGGCCCTTTGAGCTGAGTCTAATGGTCGGCGGGATCGTCGCCGGCCTCACGGGTATGCTGGTCGGCTTGCCCGCCCTACGACTGCGCGGCCTGTACCTGGCGCTGATCACGCTGATGGCTGCCGCAGGTTTCAGCGTGCTGATCACCGCCGTGCAGTTTCCCAACGGCGGCGAAGGCTTGCGTGGCTTCAACCCGGCGGGCGGTATGTTGATGGCCCGGCCCTGGCTCGGGCAGAGCGACATCGGCATGTTCCGCTACTGCGTGACCGTGGCGGGCCTGGGGTTCCTGCTGATCGAATGGCACCGGCGCAGCCGCCCCGGGCGCGCCTGGGCGCTGATCCGCAAGGGCGAAGCCTGTGCCATGGCGGCCGGGATCAATGTCTCGCTGTACAAGAGCTGGGCGTTTTGCCTGGCGGGGTTTCTCGCAGGGATCGCCGGAGCCTTGCTCGCGGCCAGCTTGGGCACGCTGGATGCGCGCTCCTTTCCAGCCAGCGAATCGATCATGCTCGCGGCCCTAAGTATTGTCGGCGGGGCCTACAGCGTTCTGGGCGCGATCATCACCGGGGTCTTGTATCGACTGTTTCCGGCCTTTCTCGATAACCTTGGGCTGGCGGGTGATCTGTCATATGTGATCTTCGGCATCGCCTTGCTGCACACGCTCATCACAGCGCCCCAGGGCATCGCCGGACAATTGCTCGCACGATTGCAGCACTGGAGGGCCCGCCCATGATTGAGCTAAACAACCTGTCAGTTTGGTTTGGCGGCGTCCAGGCGCTCAAGAGCATCAGCGTCACCATCGACGCTCCTCTAGTCGGCATTATCGGCCCCAATGGCGCGGGCAAGACTACCCTGCTCAACGTGCTGAGCGGCTTCGTCACCCCGCGCACCGGTACCCTGAGGGCATTCGGCAGCGACCTCGGCGCCCTGCCCCCGCACCTTCGGGCACGCTGGGGCCTGCGCCGCTCCTTTCAGAGGGAACTGGTGGTCGAGGACTTGAGCGTACTCGATAACATTCGCGCCATGCTCGACGCCCTTCCCGGAAACCGCGCCGAAAAGCGCCGCCAACTCGAGGACGTGCTGGACTTCACTGGCCTCATCGACCAGGCCGACACCCTGGGTGCGCGCCTCAATGGCTTCGAACGGCGCCGCGTGGAACTGGCCAAGACCCTCGCCGGCCAGCCGCGCATCGTCTTGCTCGACGAGCCCGGCGGAGGCCTGAGCGGCGACGAGATGGCCGAACTGCAACGCATCGTGTTAGGTATCGGCCCGCGCTTCTCCGCCACCACCCTGATGATCGACCACGACGTCGAACTCATCGCCAACACCTGCGTCAACACTCTGGTGCTGGACTTCGGCACCTTGATCGCCTACGGACCAACCCCCCAGGTGCTTCAAGACCCACGGGTAAAAGCTGCCTATCTGGGCGATGAGGAGCTGCAATGACCGATTCACTGATTATCCGCGGACTGAGCCTGGCCCGCGGCGGCAAGCGCGTGCTCGACCAAATTGACATAAACATCGAACCAGGTCGTATCACGGCCGTGCTCGGCCCCAATGGTGCCGGTAAAAGCAGCCTGGTCATGGGCATCGCCGGGGCGTTGCCGTTGCTCGACGGTTCGGTGTGCCTGGGCGAGCAGTCGCTAACTGGCATGTCCGCCGAACGCATCCGCCGTGCCGGCGTCGCCGCCGTTCCCGAGGGTCACCTCGTGTTCGCCGGACTGAGCGTGCTGGACAATCTCAAGGCTGCGGGCAACCTGCTCTCCAACGCAGAACTGGCTAACGCGCTGGAGGAGGTCTTCGAGGTTTTTCCTGAGCTCGCCCAGTGCCGTACCCAGGCCGCCCAAACCCTCTCCGGCGGCCAGCAGCAGATGGTCGCCCTGGCCCATGCACTGATGGCCCGGCCAAGGTTCATCCTGGTGGACGAGATGTCCCTGGGATTGGCACCTGTGATAGTCAAACGCCTGGAGGGGGTCATTGAGTTGCTGGCCCAAAACGGCACAGGGATCCTGCTGATCGAGCAGTTCACACAGGTCGCCTTACGCCTCGCGGATTACGTCTATGTGATGAATCAGGGCCGCGTTGTTCTGGAAGGCGATCCCCAGCGCTTCAACGATGACCCTCAGGCTCTGCAAAGAGCCTATCTGGCTCACGCCAACCAGGAGGATCAAACATGACGCCCATATTAAGCACAATCAAGGCCCGTCTAAGTGCATTGCTGGTGTTGTTGAATCTGCTGCTTATCCTGCTCGGCGGATGGAGCCTGTACAGCCTTGAACAAGCCAGTACTAAACTGGAAGATATGTACAGCTCCAAGCTGCTGAATATTGAAAACTTGGGAAGGATGCTGGAAATCAACAGCTCCTCGCGATTTCCCATTTTGCTAGGCGCGATCGAGCGCGACGAATCTAAAACCCAGCGCATCGTTGATAGCGTTATACCTTTGCGAAACGAAGTCATTGAACTCTGGACGCGCTATCAAGCTACGCCCAAAAGCCCTCAAGAGCAGGCATTGTTAGGAGAGCTGGAAAAAACCCGCAGCGTTTTTCTCGAAAGGATGGACAAGGCAGTACGGGCCTTCCAGGCAAATGACTTTGATCGCACCCTCACACTGCTGAGCGGTCCGGTTGACAGCGCCTTCCTGGCCCAAAGGGACGTTTTTCGTCGTTTGTTCCAGCTGCAATCGGCTAGCGCCCTGGAGGCGTATCAGACGTCACTTGAAAGTAAGTGCACGGCCATGAGTGCGACCTTACTGACAGTGCTCGCCAGCATGCTTATTTGCCTGGGAGCGGGATTTTGGCTGATTCGTTCGATCTCCGGACCGCTGGGGGCAGCCGGACAATTAGCGAAAAACATCTCAGCAGGTCATTTAGACAAGGAGGCAACTGCCGGTGCTCCTGGCGAGCTAGGGGTTCTGCTGAAAGCTCTGGGGGGAATGCAAAATACTCTTCGGTCGGCCATTCAGCGAATTGCCCAAGCATCCATCCAGCTTAATGTGGCCGTGACAGAGGTTGGCGACCTGACCGAAGACGGCGCGCGCCAACTCAACGCGCAGAATGCTGAATTGCAGCAAGCCGCCACCGCCGTCAACCAAATGAGCGCCAGCGCCGAACAGGTGGCGCGCCATGCCCAGGACACAGCTGGTGCCACTCAGTCCTTGCAGATGGCCGCACGGCAAGGCCATGAACGGGCGTTGGCGTCGGTAGCGGCGATCAGGAGAATGTGCGGCGATCTGAGTGAAATACAAAATCTTATGGAAGGCCTGTCGGGCCAAGTCGAGGGCATTCATAAGGTGCTGGACGTGATCCGCGCGATAGCTGAGCAGACCAACCTGCTGGCGCTCAACGCGGCAATCGAGGCAGCCAGAGCAGGTGATTCAGGGCGTGGCTTTGCGGTGGTTGCCGATGAAGTGCGGGCGCTGGCCTTACGCACCCAATCGTCGACTGTGGAAATCGAACGAATGATCGAGGGCGTCAGCAGCGAGACTCGGTGCGCCTTGTCATCGGTCAGGCAAGCCAATGTCCAAGCCGAAGACTCTCGCAAGACCTGCGAATCGGCCCAGCGGGCGCTGGAAGTTATCGGTGCCTCGGTGGAGCAGATAAACCAGCGCAACCAGGAGATTGCCAACGCAGCCAACGAGCAAGCTCATGTTACCCGCGAGATCGACCGCAGTCTGTTGAACATTCGCGGACTGGCCGAACACAGTGCGACCAACGCCGACAGCATCTCCCAGGCTAACCAGCGCCTAGCCCTCCTGCAAGGCGATTTAAGGGATCTCGTCAGTCAATTCCGGACCTGAAGATAGCGGCCCTTGACCCGGTAGCTCAACTGAGCCCGGGTCATCCCCAACATTTGCGCAGCCAATGTGTAGTTGCCATGGCTTCGCTGCATGGCGGTGCCGACCAGCAAACTCTCTATTTCCTCCAGAGAGGTGCCCAACTTGGTTTGATCACCCCGCAGGAAAGCGCGCAGATGTGTCAACGGCTGCTCGCCACCGACCTCCGCCACAGTCTTCAGAGGTCTCTCCGTAACGACGGAAGGTAACGGTTCCAAAGGGCCCATCACCAAATGTCCTTGGGCATTGAGGCCAATGGCATCGCTAATGGGGTTGCGCCCGCCCTGGGACAGATGATGGATGTCCATCAGCTCGTTGTCCTGCGCACTGATGACACCGCGTTCGATCAAGTTTTGCAATTCACGGATATTTCCCGGAAACGGGTGAGCCAAGAACGCATTGACCAGACGGATGGTGAAGCCGGTGACCGAACGTCCGTGGCGCTTGCAGAACTTACGCAGAAAATAGTTCATCAACAGCGGGATATCATCGCGCCGCTCACGCAGGGGCGGTAAATGGATCGGGTAGACATTCAGGCGGTAATACAGGTCTTCACGAAAGCGTCCAGCCTTGACCTCTTCGAGCAGATCGAGATTCGTCGCCGCAACCACTCGGACATCGACTGAAATGGCCTTACTGCCGCCCACACGTTCGATTTCCCGCTCCTGCAACACCCGCAGCAGTTTGCCTTGCGAGGACAGGCTGAGTGTGGCGATTTCATCAAGGAACAGCGTACCGCCATCAGCACGCTCGAAACGACCGCTGCGTGAACGGTCGGCACCGGTGAAGGCGCCACGCTCGACGCCGAACAGTTCCGACTCCACCAGATTTTCTGGCAAGGTCGCGCAATTCAGCGCTACGAAGGGTTTTCCGTTACGCGGGCCGATCGTGTAAAGCATGTGGGCGAACAGCTCCTTGCCCACACCGGACTCGCCGGTGAACAACACGGTGGCCTGCGTCGAGGCAACCCGACGCAGCATATGACAAGCAGCAGTGAATGCCGAGGACACTCCCACCATGTGTTTATCAGCGTCTTCGGCGTCGCTCGCGAGCGGTTCGCTGGCCATGCTTGTGTCTTCATAGGCGCTGCGGCTGAGAAAATCTTCGGCGTTGAAGTGATTCAGATCGCTCTGCACGTCCGGCCATTGCTCGGCCGGCTTACCAATGATCCGGCACTGGCTTTGGCCAGTGGAGCGGCATTCGACTTCGCGATAGACAATCAACCGCCCCAGCAACGATGAGGCGTAACCGCTGGCATAGCCGATCTGCATCCAACAGGCAGACTCACTGCCGATACCGTGGGCTGCGATGTGGCTGTCATCCTCAATCGAGTTATGCCATAAAAACTCGGCATAGAAATGACCCTGCGCATTATCGAATTCGAAACGAATCACTTCGTTTTTCACCAAGCCTTCAAGTGCGTGCAACCGCGGCCCTGCCGAAAACAGCGCCGCGTGGTCGCCATCGGGCCAACGCTCACGAACCAACTGGGCATCACGCGTGCCGGCCATCCAGCCAAGGCGTGTAAACAGCCCACGCGTCTTATCGAGACCAATGGTTTCTGTCAGTTCACTGCGCAGGGCACCCAGCGCCGAGCTATGCATCAACATCACACGCTGGCCGCACATCCAGATACTCCCGTCCTCCGGCGAAAAAGCCAGGGTTTCAGCGAGCTGCTCTAAGGTAGGCGTGTGGCCTAAAGTAAGGTGATCCTGAGCGTCGGTAAGCAAATCGGGAATGATTGGCTGTAAGCCATTCAATGCAGCTGAATTATTATTTTTTGGCTGAGTCATCACGGCTTTCCTGATGCTTGCCACGTCAAATCGAGCGCAACAAACAATGTAGATGAATGGGATCGATCATCCCATCCATCACCACCACTGCCTAGTTGGCAAGACACCGACCGTTCGTTAATCGAACGGTCTTGATGCCTTGGATTACAAGCTGTAAGTAGAAGCCAATATATGTGAGTGCATCCCGCCATCTACTGCCAAGTTAGTACCTCGCATCCAGATTGAGCCGTCACCGAGCAGAAAGGCCACCACTGGTGCGATGTCCGTGGCTCGGCCCGGACGGTCCATCGTCTTCATGTCCTCCTCGGCACGGGCGCCGAGGGTCTCGATAAAATCCTTGAGAATCGGCGTGTCCACCGGGCCAGGGCTGACCGCGTTCATACGGATCCCACGCTCGCGCCAGGTCCAGCGATTCTGCAAAGTCCAAGCGATCAGCGCTTCCTTCGAGAAGAAATAGCTACGTGGCCCGACTATCCCGTGCTGTTCACAGAAGGCACTTGTGTCGGCGAAGCTCAAATCTTCGGCGGCCTTGATGGTCGCCACAGCATCCGGCCAGCCCACCCCCGCCAGCGAGGCCAGGTTGACGATGGAAGCATTGTCAGCGAGCTTGGGCAGCATTCCCAGGGTCAGGTACTTGAGGCCAATCAGGTTAACCTTGATCACGCGGTCGGCACTCTGGGTTGGCGGTAATCCGGCGATATTCGCCAGGCCATCTATTCCTTCCGGCAACTGGGCAAGCAAGGCGTCGATAGAATCTTGGGAGGAAAGGTCGACCTGGATGAACTGGTCGACGTCGACCTTCGGCGGATTGATGTCCACGCCAATGACGCGGGCGCCTTGCTGGCGGGCTACGCGTGCGGTCTCTTCGCCGATACCGGAAGCGACACCCGTGATGACCAGCGTTTTGTTCTTCAACATGCAAAATTCTCCGGGTGGTGCTTAAAAGGGGTAATGACGTGGGCTGTGCTGAATACTGATCCAGTGGTCAGTGGTGAACTCTTCGATAGCCCATTCGCCATTGAAGCGCCCCAACCCGGAGTTTTTCTCTCCTCCGAACGGCGCATGAGCCTCGTCATTCACCGGGATGTCGTTGACGTGGGTCATACCGGCCTTTATCTGGCGAGCGAAACGCACGCCGCGTTCCAGGCTGCTTGTGAACACTGCGCTGGACAAACCGAACTCGCTGTCGTTGGCCAGTTCCAGCGCGTGGATCTCATCCCGGGCACGCTGTATGCCAACCAAAGGACCGAAGATTTCTTCCCGAGCTATTTCCATATCACGGGTGACATCGGCAAACACGTGAGGCGGTACCAATTGTCCTACTACCTTCCCTTCCACCACGACCCGCGCACCCTCTTCCTTGGCGCGCCTTATTTTCGCCACCAGGCCCTGCAATTGCTTGGCATTGATAATCGGCCCGATCACGGTGTCGGCATCATCGGGATCACCGACCTTGAGAGTGCTTACGCGCTGGGCGTAGCGTGCGACAAAGGCGTCGTAGAGGCCATCTTCGACGATGATCCGATTGATTGCCATGCAGATCTGCCCCTGGTGCAGAAACTTGCCCATCACGGCGGCATTCACCGCCTGTTCCAGGTCAGCATCCGCCAGCACTACAAACGGGCTGTTCCCGCCCAACTCCAAGGCCACGTGTTTAAGGTGCGTGCCACCGCTGGCCAGACGCCCAATGTTCAAACCCACAGGAGTCGAACCGGTGAAAGAAATGAATTTCGGCACTTCATGCGCCACGAAGGCATCGCCAATCTTGGCACCCGAGCCGACCACCACGCTGAGCAATCCAGCCGGCAGCCCGGCCTCTTCATAGATTCGTGCCAGGAGCAGACCACCGATGACCGGGGTATCGCTCGCGGGCTTGATGACCACTGCGTTACCCAAAGCCAACGCTGGGGCCACCGAGCGCTGGCTTAAATGCAGAGGAAAATTCCAGGGGCTGATGACCCCCACCACGCCCAGCGGCTCACGATAGACCCTGTTTTCTTTGCCCGGAACATTGGAAGGCAGGATCCGACCATGGACTCGGGCCGGAAAGGATGCCGATTCCAGACTAATGGCCCGTGCCGCGCCCCATTCGATTTGTGCCTTGAGCCGGGTGCTGCCGGACTCGCGAATGATCCAGTCGATGATCTCTTCGCGGCGCTGGTCGAAGATCTGCACCACCCGGTGCATCACCGCCGCCCGCTCCGCCGGCCCGGTGGTAGCCCATTGCAGTTGTGCCTCGACGGCCTTGCGATAGGCCTCATCGAGATCTTCGCGATCAGCCTGGATAATCTCGGTCAACAGGCTGCCATCGAATGGGTTGTTCACCTGTAACACCGTGCTATCGCGACCGTCGCGCCAGACACCAGCGATGAATTGTTGGTTGAAGACAGGATACTTATCGGCAAGTTGAGTCATGAAAAACCTCTTATTGGTATAACCCTAGACTTGGGGGGCCTACTTGGAAAGTCCAGCGGCAATGCTGTCCTTACAATTCACATGCCAAACCGAGGAACACCATTAAACCCCTCAAAACCGGGCGCTATGGAATCCCCAGAAACAGCTCGCCAGCTCTGCAAGTGCCCGGCAGATCATATTGTTGATAATTTCATTCATAAAATTCTCAACTGAACTCGCCATACTCAAAGTTTCTCGGTTTAGTAATGTGGTAGGTATCCATCCGTTCTCCTCGCGCAATCGAGAGCAACTGTAATATCTTGATCACTTGACCTCTCGCACCTAAACGAGTTTAAAAAAGTCATTCACCGACAGCGCCATGGCATGCTTGTCGCTGGTCTAGGTCAACATCTCAAGTCGAACCTGCGTACTAATCATTCGCGTCATATGCAGCAAGGGGTTCCCCCGAGCTACGAACGCCTACGCAGAGACATTTTGTCCTGTGTTACCGCCTGAGCTAGCAGGATCAGATGAGATGGAGGCAACGTGCGCGGTGCGCTGGACATGATCAGAACGCCTAGATCTTGCTGAGATCCTCCGTCGGCCCTTGAACTATGGGGCACTGCATCAAAAATCTCGAGGATCGCTACATCCAATGTTTGATTAGAACGTCGCAAAGGCTAGGGTTAGAAGCGGAAAAGATTGAGTCAGCGCCTCTACATCTCGACCTCAACTTAGTCAGTCAACAAGTAGCTACGTGACGACTAACGGTTGGAACCCGCCCTGAAAATGACGGTCTTCACACTGGTTTCAATTATTATGCGGAACCGAAATCTGCCTACAACTGCAAGGCTATCCCGCCCCACCTGCCAGGGACGAACCCACTAACAAAACAAATGCAACTTCTTCAGGTGCTGGTAAATGGATTGACCTAATCGAAAAAAAATCCGATTAAAACAGCCACTGCCAGCAGTTTTCCAGCAGGTAGGCGATGTAGAGATGTTGTTTTGCTGGAGGCCGATCCATAAAGGAATGGAGGTCCGTTCGCGCATGTATTCAAACAAATTTAACCCGCAGGCTAAAACCTTCTATCGGCCCATCGACGCCGCATTGCGTTGGTGCAACCTCATTCGTTACGAAGCGCAGATCGTGCAAGCAGCTTGGTCTTACCCGGAAAAGCTTAGGATCCTGTTTCCTCAATGGCCGTGCCTACAGTCTAATACCGAAAAAATTTATGATGCCGTCCGCAATGGCGAATTACCGTATGGCTCCTTCGGTACTTCAGTTCCCCTGGGCACCCCCGTAGAGCTCACTCTGTTGACCGTTAGACACTCCGACTTACGTCTTTGGATGCAGACCTACTACCCCGATCAGCGGCCCAACTTCCTGTTCGAGTCGAACGACGAAACTCAAGATAAAATCAGCCTGGGTGTTTACTTTGCGCTCCAAGCCGAGCGGGATGCCCTCCTGCGGGAGCGCGATGCTCTGCAACGTCAGCTTCAAGATGTCGAAGCTGACCTTCAGGCACTGGGACTTGAGCAGGAAAGCCTTAAAACGCTGGTAAAAACGCAGGGACAGCTCGGCGATCGTAGTGAACACACCTACCTGCAGATCATCGGTGCCTTGGTCAACACCGTCTTAGACGTGTCGCCCGCAGGTAAACCTCTTTCCGTGTTCAAGAGCCAAGCCGCAATCGTCGATGCTTTGACCGCGCGCCACAATGACATTCCCGGTCTCAGCAAACGAACGCTGGATAAAAAGTTCGCGGCAGCCAATCGCGCTCTCAAAAAAACCACCTGAACCAAATCATTGCACTGCAATGCACTTGATTGCAGTGCAATGACTCCCTCGCTTTTCTGCTATTCACTTCAGGTCACTTCCCACCACGCGCCAAGCGGCGCCAGGAGTGACCAGCATGTCCAGCTCATCCGTCTCGCTCGCTGACAGCCCTCAACCACCGACCGAACGTCACATTATGCGGCGTGACGAAGTGGAGCGGAAAACCGGCTTCAAGCGTGCGCACATCTACAACTTGATGAGGGAAGGTAAATTCCCTCATGCCAAACGCATTGGACTGCGCGCCGTCGGCTGGGACTCGCTGGAGATCGAACAGTGGATCATTGAGCGTTTGGCACAGCAGGCCTGATGCCATGCGTGTGGTATCAGTGGTGTCCACCAAAGGTGGAGTAGGCAAAACAACAGTGGCTGCCAATCTTGGCGGTCTGCTGGCAGATGCTGGCCTACGCGTCCTGCTGCTCGATCTGGATAGCCAACCCACGCTCTCCAGCTATTACGCCTTGAACCACGAGGCCATCGCCGGGGCGTACGAACTCATTGCGCTCAACCAGACAGATCCTGCGCAGATAATTTCCACGACGGCGGTCGCCGGTCTCGACCTCATCCTCTCCAACGACGACCAAGGCCGACTGAGCACTTTGCTGCTGCACGCCCCTGATGGGCGATTACGGCTGCGTAATTTGCTCGACCATTTCCGTTCCCGTTATGACCTGCTTTTGATCGACACCCAAGGCGCACGTAGCGTACTGCTGGAGATGGTCATTCTGGCATCCGATCTCGCCCTTTCTCCCATCACGCCGGAAATGCTCGCCGCCCGCGAACTGCGCCGCGGCACCTTGAAGCTGCTCAGCGAACTCGAACCGTTCCGCCACCTGGGCATTCCGCCACCACCTTTGCGATTGCTACTGAACCAGGTGAACGCCATTCGAGTTGACACCCAGATGATCATCCGTGGCCTTCGCGAGACCTTCGCTGGGGCTACCAACATCTCAGTTTTAGACACCGTAGTTCCAGACCGAGTGGCATATCTCAATGCCGCCTCCCTTGGCCTACCGATCCACCGAGTCGAAACGCGCCGATCACGTAAACGACGCTCACTATCGGCGCTGGAAACCATGCAAGCACTGGCCATCGAGTTGTTTCCGGAATGGCGTGACGCAATCTCTAAGGTGAGCAGACGCGCGGGGGTTCAATGAAACGAGTCGCCAAGCCGGACATTTATCGTCAATTCATTTTTATCAACCTTGCTGCCAACAACGTTTGGCAAGGAGTCTTTTGATGCTGGATCAACTTTCCATCATCGTTCAGCCATCCGTTCGACCACACCATCCACCGTGCGAGGAATACTGCACCGTGGTCTTTCGTCTGCAGGGTGGACGCTCGGCCATGGGTTGGCTCCTCGCAGTACTCTCCCAACATTTCGAAGGTTCGGGAACTGCCGAGATCGTCAAGTTCGAGGTCGGTGACCATTTGCGCAACCGGCGTTAATTGAGGTTGTTCCAATGAAGAAGCTCAGTCAGGAAGAGATCACCGACAGGCTGTACCAAGACCACTTTACTCCAGGTCCAAAAGTGGAGCAGTTGTCCGATCCACTCACTGATACGCCTATGTTGGTCACTCTGGAACAGTTGCGACCCTACGATCACAACCCGCGCTTCATCCGTAATCCGCTTTATGAGGATATCAAGGCCTCGATCCGTGAACGCGGGTTGGATCAACCACCGCCGATTACCCGCCGCCCGGGTGAAACCTATTTCATTATCCGCAACGGCGGTAATACGCGCTTGGCGATTCTCGGCGAGCTGTGGCAGGAAACTCGTGATGAGCGCTACTTCCGCATTCATTGCCTGTTCCGACCTTGGAGCAATGAAATAACCGCCCTTCTCGGCCATCTGGCCGAAAGCGATCTGCACGGCCAACTCACCTTCATCGAACGGGCTCTGGCGGTGGCCAAACTCAAAACCATGCTCGAACCAGCTGGCGCTGCGCTCTCGCAACGGGAGCTGGCACGACGTCTTGCCGCTGGTGGTTATCCGATTTCGCAGTCGCACATCAGCCGGATGCTCGACACCCTTGAACACCTACTGCCCGCCATTCCACAAACCCTGTATGCCGGATTGGGTAAGCCCCAGATCGAACGCCTGATCATTCTGCGAAGCCAGGCGGAACGAACCTGGAACCGTTATCCAACCGCCGCTGTTGCGTTCACCGAATTTTGGCTCGAGACCCTGGGCTACTTCGATGCCGAGCCCGAATCCTTCGATCTTGAGCAGATCCAGGATGAACTGCTCGAACGCATGAGCCGCATGCTCGGACAGTCCTACCGTATGTTGGCCCTGGAGCTGAGCGATACCCATCGGATCATCTCGACGCCTGGCGTTGTCGTCACCACGCCCTCGGAGAACAACCATCTGCCGAACGATAATGAAGCCGCGGCAGGCCCCCCCTCCTCCGAGTCCCATTCCAAATCAACTGTGACTAGGACCCAGACCAAATCAACGCCAGAGGAACAGCTCACACCGCCTGAGACGAATGTCGTACCAGCGGTTAGCCCTCCGTCACGCATTCAACAGATTCGCGAACAGATCGATCGCGGGACCTTCACCGAAACAGCACCGACCGTCGAGGTCTGCTCGACCGACGACATCTGGACCATTGCACCAGCACTGGATAGCCCCGAGCAACTGCGTTTAGCCATTGCCGGACTGGCGCGGGAAATGGCGACCTATGCCGGACATCCCGAGAGCATCGTCGATCAGCAGCTTGGCTTGGGTTTCGCCCTCAACATCGAGCGAGTTGATCTTGCCGCGCCTCGCGCGACCGGCGTTCACCTACTGCTCTTGGCCCTGCTGCGCGCTCAAGACGACGTAAACTGGGAAGATCGCAAGCAACTGCCCTCAGCCCTGTTCGGCCAGCTGTTGCTGGGTATCTATCAACTCCCGCTGACAGATCGTCCCGCCGTGGATGTGGGACTGGAGCGACTGCCCGACAGTCTGTTAATCAAACTGTATCGCCTGATCCGCCTGGCCCGGCGCCTGATCGACTTAACGCTTTCCCCTGAAGACGACTCACCGAAGGAGCTGCCATGAACCTGTCCTTCAATGTGCTCAACCAGGCCATGCTGACCCAGGTGCTGCATGAGTTGCGCCTGGGTAATCTGCAACGCTGTAAAGCACTCGGACTGGGTGAGGATGACATCTACCTGTTGCAATCCTTACCGCCCACCACACTGTCACGCCTGGCCCATGCCACCGTACCCTGGGTTGAAGTCAAGATTGACTCGCCGGTGCTGCATCGGTTGATCGAGCAAGCCGAACGCGACGAGCAGAACGAACGCTTGATCAACCGAGCGCTCAAGCTGGGTGCCAGCAGCACCATCATGTATCAGCGCTTCGGCTTGGCGCATTCGGAAACCGCCCTGCGCCGGCGTCTACTCAAGATAGAAACCCGTAAGGGCCGCCCTCAGCATTTGAGCGAAGCGCAAGAACATGCCCTCTGGCAGCGTTGGTGCCAGCTACGCGCACAGGACGGTACCGAGGATCAGCTCGACGCCATGATGATGCTGGCCGAAGAACAGCAGATCAGCTTGACCATCGTCTGGCAGCAGATTGACCAGTACAGCAACGGAACATGAACACTGCCCCTTCCAGTCGCTGGCAGCGTGTCCTGCAGCAATGCGCCCAGCAGTTGAGTGAACGCTGGCCCGCACGCCCTACTACTGAACCACCCTCCTACAAGGCTCTGCAGGCTGGCTTTCTGTTCAGCGGCCAATCACTCGAAGTCGTGCCACGCCGGCTACTGTTGGATCATCGGCTGACGCCATTGGAACGTAATGCCTGGCAAGTGTTTCGACTCATGCTACAGGGTCAGGGCGTGGTCACGCCGCGCTATGAGGATTTGCAGCCTTACCTATCGAGCGTACCCTACGGTGCGTCAGCCTCCCGTGAAACCATTGCTCGTGTCTTGACCATGCTTAGGCTGACGCGCTGGCTTAGTCTGGTGAATCGCGGACGCGACCAGCTCAGCGGACGCCTGCAAGGCTCTCTATACGTCCTGCACGATGAGCCGTTAACCCCCGCCGAAGCCATGGAACTGGATCAGGATTACCTGCAGCTGGTCGGACATGCCCTTGATCATGCGACGAAGGCGGTGCGTATCGTCGCCCAGCACATTGTGGAAGAAGTCCGCCAGGACACGGACATCGATCAGGGTCGACTACCGACGCGACTCGACAGCTGGGGTGAACACTGGATGCAACAAGGATTGGATCTCGCAACCGAGGACTCCCTACACGATTCCGAACTAGGTGGCGATCACCGCGTTCGGAATCGTACAGGTCCTCGTTCGGATTCCGAACCGGGCTCCAACGCCCCTATTTCCGGCGCAGTTCGGAATCCGAACGCCGCCTGTACTGTATTAAAAGAAAGTACTTGTACTGTACCGCGCGCGACCCCAGCGGTGGATAACCTGCACTGGCCCGATCCGTTGCACCTGAGTCCAAGCGAGCGTCAGGCCGTCGCCGTGGCGCTGAACAAGCTCAAACCAGCGGATCGGCAGGCGGTGCTCAACGAAGCCGGTGCACGCTGTGCGGCCGGTGGTATTCGCAAGCCCGCGGCCTATCTGATGGGCCTGATCCAGCGCGCACTGAAAGGCGACTTTCGTCCTTGGGCAGGCCAGACAGAGCCCTCACCCGTTGCAGAACTGCCCCCAACAGCACCCGCACGCCCGTCCCGACGACAGGGCGAACCCGCCTCCGCCCTCGCCCAAGCGTGCCTGAATGAGCTGCGCCAACTGCGCGAAAAACGCCCTGGACGTCAGTAGATTTGATGCCAGTGGCATCAAATCTACTGAGTTCTAAGGTGAAATCGCAAAGAGCCGAACCTGCGCAATTCGACCGATACAGCCATCGCCAACCATGAAAATGATGCCAGTGACGTCAATCGCGAACGCCTGCGAAATTAACCCTCTCACACCAAACCGAACAGACCGCATTCAGCTTTTTGGCTGTCCTTACCCCTCATCTGTCGCAACGTTCCCGTCCAAGCTTATGCGAGGACAACACCGTGGCCGATCACTATCAACTCAACCTGGGTTCATTGCGCAGCAGTATCACCCTGACCCTGCACACTCACCACGCCGCCCGTATCTGGCAAGGTCGAACCGCACGCGAAGGCGTCCACTCGATCATGGGCATGGCCGGCTACATCAGTGTCACCAACCTGATCAAACAAACCGCGGCCCAGGACGATCCGTATGCCGACTGGGCCATCGTGCAACTCGAAGAAAAACTGATGCAGGCCAAGGTTGGGATGCTGGAACTGACCCAACAGCTTGATCGGATCAGACAAGAGCTGCCGACCCAGATCGACATGGGTGACAACCTCAACATCCACCCCGTCACCTTGCCGTTGTACATCGGCAGCCAGCTGGGTTTTCTGGCGGTCTACCTGCTGACCGACTACGACACCCTGGTACGCCGGACCCTATTGGCCCATCACACCGCCCTGATCGGCCGCAGAGACATGGAAGCCTGGATCGACGACGGCGCCCATTTGCTGCGCAGCCTGTTCGGTCAGGCACAGCGCTATCGGCATGCCGGAGTCACACGCGATGACATGGCGGCTCACAACGCCCGTGCCATAGCGGCCATCGAGAAGATAGGTTTGCCCCCCATGGACATTCTTGAGGGACATCGGCGCTCCCAGTTCGCGCCGCCGATCATTAGGCGTGGAGATGACGCTGACGTGTTGGCAGAGGAAGCGGGAGAGCCATCTGCGACAGTGGACGTGCCGGAGGACGAAGCATGAATTCCATGATCCCGGCTCAACCAATGCCCTTCGAAGCATTGACACCGGATGCCTATCGGCAGCTCGAACACGCTGCCTCCCTAAAAGGCCTTTTAAAACCTTTTAAGGGTAAGGGGGAGTTGGAGCAGCTGGCGCAGATGGCAAAGGAAATCGAGGCGCAGTTATGTGACTTGATGAAGGCTGTTGTACAGCAAGCCGGACAGCCCCCTTACTCACTGCTGGATATCCGATTGGTGCTGCAGAACACCAGCGCTGGCAGCACTTTTTTGCGTTGGCGCACCCGTGACTTTGCCCGTATGGGAGTCTCGGTCTGGGAACGCCAGGTCTGCAACAAAGCCTTGCCGCAGGTCGTACGCGAGGGATTGCGCCGTTTCGAATGCAATCGCATCGCACTGAACCTACAGATGAGTGTGGTGCATTCGCTCTACCGCCAGGCCACGACCTGCGCGATCAAAATGGACAGTGCCGAACGGCTGCTGCGCCAGTTCACAACCGCAATGGAGGTATCACGATGAGTACCTTTTTCGTCGGCGAAGGCAATATCGGCAGTGCGCCAGAGTTTCAAGAATTTCCATCAGGCAATGACGAGCCACGCCGTTTGCTGCGACTGAATGTGTACTTCGACAACCCCGTGCCACGCGAGGGCAGCTATGAAGATCGAGGCGGTTATTGGGCGCCGGTCGAGCTCTGGCACCGCGAAGCTGAACACTGGAGCACGCTGTACCAGAAAGGTATGCGTGTGCTGGTCGAAGGCCGCACCGTACGCGATGAGTGGGAGGACAGCGAAGACAATGCCCGGGTCACCTTCAAGATCGAGGCCCGTCGAGTCGGCATCCTGCCTCACCGGGTACACAGCGTGGTCATGCGAGAACGCTCCAGCGAACCGGTGGCATCTGCGAATCAGGTCAGCCAACATGCAGAGCAAGCCAGCTCCCCTGCGTCGAAACCAAAAAAACGCAGAGGGCAACCACCGCCGGACTGACAGAGTTCAGGCATAAAAATTGCGCCTCTGCGCGAAGTGGCTGACCTGTCGTTACTCGCTGCTCGTGAAGATCCACCTGTCGTCCACACTACAAACCGCCCCGGCCCATTCAAGCCTGCCCTCACCTTCTAATATGAGGAACCTGCAATTCAGGTTTCTCATATCTCGCAACTGCTGTTTCCAACAACGCTGCTCCGAACTCAATCCGGAGCAGTTCTATGCGCCTCTTCCTCTGCGAAAAACCTTCCCAGGGTCGGGACATCGCCAAGGTACTCGGGGCCACTCGGCGTGGTGATGGTTGCCTGATCGGCACAGAGACAACCGTCACCTGGTGTATCGGCCACCTGCTGGAGACAGCATCGCCTGAAGCCTATGGCGAGCAATTCAAGAGTTGGTCGTTGGATCATCTACCGATCATCCCCGCTCAGTGGATGGTCGAGGTCAAACCCAAGACTGCGGCACAGTTCAAAGTCATCAAGCGCCTGCTCAGTGAAGCCTCTGCTGTCGTCATCGCGACCGACGCCGATCGAGAAGGTGAAATGATTGCCCGCGAGCTACTAGAACTCTGCAAGTATCGAGGTCCCGTTCAACGTCTTTGGTTGTCCGCACTCAACGAGGCGTCGATTCGCAACGCACTTTCCTCACTAAAGTCTGGTCAGGAGACCTTCCTGCTTTACCACTCAGCCCTCGCCCGCAGCCGAGCCGACTGGCTGATCGGCATGAACCTGAGTCGTTTGTTTACCCTTCTTGGTCGGCGGGCGGGCTACGACGGTGTATTGTCGGTTGGACGCGTCCAGACACCCACTTTACGTCTGGTAGTCGATCGGGATCGTGCGATTGCCAGTTTCGTCTCGGTGCCCTACTGGGAAGTGGAGGTGCACCTGTCCTCAATGGGGCAACCATTCATCGCGTCGTGGCTACCACCCAGTTCAGGGCAGGACGAGGTAGGTCGTTGCCAGCAACAAGCGCTGGCCATTCAGGCGACCCAAGAGATTTCTAGCGGTAAGACCGCCACAGTACTCTCGTTGCAGACTGAGCGTTTCCGAGAACCTCCGCCCCTGCCCTTCGACCTGAGCACACTGCAAGAAGTCTGCTCGCGCAAGCTAGGACTCGGCGTTCAGGAAATCCTGAACATCGCCCAAGCCCTGTATGAAACCTACAAAGCCACCACCTACCCACGCAGCGATTGCCGTTATTTGCCAGAGAGTATGTTCAATGAGGTACCCGCAGTATTCGATGCCCTGCTCAAAACGGATCCGGCGCTGCAGCCCACATTCGGAAGACTCGATCGATCACTGCACTCCCGCGTGTGGAACGATGCCAAGGTCACCGCGCACCACGGCATCATCCCCACCACCGAGCCGGCGAACCTGGCGCGGATGTCCGAACAAGAACGTCAAGTCTACGAACTGATTCGTAGCCACTACCTCGCGCAATTTCTTCCGCATCATGAGTTTGATCGAACTCAGGTCGAACTGGAGTGCGGCGGGGAGCGTTTGACTACTGTTGGCAAACAGATCCTGATCCAGGGCTGGAAAGGCTTGCTCTACGAAAACACCGAGGAGGATGAGCCCAGTCAAAAGTCCCAAGTCTTACCCGTCCTGCAACAGGGTACTCAGTGCGCAGTGAACGACGTCGAACTCAAATCCATGCGCACTGCCGCTCCCAAACCTCTCACCGAAGGCGATCTGATCAAGGCGATGAAAAACGTGGCCAAGCTGGTCAACGACCCACGCCTGAAACAGAAACTTCGGGACACCACCGGAATCGGTACCGAAGCCACGCGAGCCGGCATCATCAAGGGGTTGATTGATCGCGGCTATTTGCTGAAGAAAAAACGCGCCTTAATGGCCTCCGCAGCGGCCCATACTCTGATCGAGGCGGTACCCGCTGCAGTCGCGGATCCGGGTATGACCGCGATCTGGGAACAGGCTCTGGACGAAATCGAAGCGGGACGTCTGACCCTGGATGCGTTCGTCGCCAAGCAGGCGAACTGGATTGCACAATTGGTCAAACACTGTGGCGCACTCACCTTGGCGGTACCGGTCGAAGCCGGCCCGACCTGCCCCATTTGCAACGCCTCAATGCGCAGGCGAAAGGGGAAATCAGGGCCGTTCTGGTCATGCTCCCACTACCCCGACTGTAAGGGAACAGTGCCGATCAGAAAAGATACGCGTCGCTCATGACGCTTCACTGGAGATCGACATGAGTATTGGGGTGATCAGTGCATCATCAACGGCGGCTGATCCCTCTCTAAGTCGATAAAGTGTTGTCCGATTTCACGGGCCAAGGCAAAGAAAGTGACCGCGCCTTTATCCTGGCAACCATCGAACAATTGGCCGATCATCTCGGCAGTAAGTAACTTCTTTCATCGTGCTCAATGTAGTGGCTTATGCGGGATCGCCCACTGGCTTGACGTGATCCCACCCTCTCTGCTGTAGTGTTTCAGGATCATCGCCAACGGCGACCCAAGACCGAATCGCTCCGGGCAGCTCGGTCGAACTCCTTGAGTTCGGAGCCTTCTCTTTCTGCGAAATTTCATTCCTGATTTGTGCTCGACCTGATCACGGTGGCGGATGACCACTGTTGCCTCTACCAGGCAATAGCGGTCATCCGCTTCAGCGATCGTATTCAGTTCCGGAGCCCACCGGGGAAACACTGGGCACCCTTTGTGCGCGGATGCGTGCCAGCATGTTCCGACCCGGGCCACGACAAGGGTCGGTTGGCGAAGCGTGACGCAGTGAATAAAGTTTTGCGAGGAGCTTGTCGACTGCGTACCACCGTCAAAGGTGGCTTTTCTCTTCTTCGCCTGGCACCCCGCCAGGCCCACTCTTCACTTTCTTCAGTCCAGTGACTACCACTATATTCCGGCCATCAAAAATCGGGTGGCAGCGTCTTGACGCTCCCCTATGACAGGCTTATACAAAGGACGTGGTTCGCTGTCGTTGACAGCCCAGCCCAGGTAGCCAGAACCTTCAAGGCTACGCCACGCTCGTGGTGGTTTACCCAAGTGCGATCAGCGTTCGGAAGCTCGCGCGGTTACCGCTTCAGCGGTAATGAATGCCCACTACCTCATGCCTGCGAATCACCACCGCAGACGTTTCTCTGCTGCACCGCTATTCCCCCAAACGCATCGTTCTGATCGTCATCGGCTTGCCGGTGGCGAGTCGTTCATCGCTCGCCTTCACCTTACCCACCCTGACGGAGGCTCACTTCCCCGTCAGGGGCTGTGCGTCGCCGTTTTCCCTTGAAACAGGAGAACCACCATGGCCCACGCCAACCACTCCCAAGAAGCGACCACTTACTTCAATCTGCACACCGTCGGTATCGGTTATCTCAACCGTGTTCGTGAAGTCCAAGTCCGCCGCGGCCAGCCATTCATGGCTTGCGATATCGCAGCCCTGCACGGTGCCAGCGATGCGGTGGAGTACACCCGTTTCGACTGCAAAGTCGCTGGGGGTGAAGCTGAACGCTTGATTCGTCTCTATATGGACGCCGTCAACGCCGAGAAAAAGGTCTTGCTGTCGTTCCGTATCGGCGACCTGTGGATCGATCCGTTTCTCTACGAGAAAGGCGATAAACAAGGTCAACCGGGCGCCAGCCTGAAAGGTCGTTTGCTGTTCATTGACTGGATCAAGGTCAACGGCACGTTCGAATACAAAGCGCCCGCCAGGCAGGAAGTAACAGCACCTGCTGAGCAAGCGCCAAACAGTAAGCCATCTCCTTCATCGGCTGATACCGAAGCTGAGGAGACCGCAAACCCAACAGAGGCTCGGGTCGAACCTGAATCTCCACCCACTCCCCGCACGGCCCGCCGTGATGCCACCCGTACCGTTCAGTCCGCCTGAACAGTCCACGATGTTCCTCATCAAGGCGCTCCGTCGAGCGCCTTTTCTTCAATCCGCACAGGAGAACCAACATGGAATCCTTCTGGCTTTGCGACGACTGCCTGTTTGCTACTGCTTACGAGGACTACAGCACGTTATCGCTCTATTACACGACGGATGAAATTGAGAAACGCATCGCCGGCATCCATCGAGGACTGGTTCGGTTAATGCCCATCAGTGCCGACTTTGATCCCGAAACTGGCTGGGGAATAAAAGCCTTTTCCCTATTGCCCTGCGACGGTTGTGGTTCACCCCTACACGGTCAACGCCACCGATTCACTCGGCTGTAAACAGCGCGCCATCGGCTAACACCCGCGACTCTCTATCCACCTCGGGGACACCACTCCCCTCCCCTCGGGCGTGTACCCCTGATTGTTCTCTTCGGAGGTACTACCATGAGCACCCAACTCACCCTGATTGAAACCGCGGATTTCGAGGCTGATCGTATCGTCCAAGAAAACCAGGTGATCGACGAAGCACTGCAGATTCTGGATCGTCGGCTGTTCGCCCGCGGCCCTAACCTGACGTCCCCTGGCGCTGTGGCCTCCTACCTAAAACTGCATCTTGTGCAACAAGAGCATGAAGTCTTCGGTGTGGTATTTCTCGATGCCAAACACCGGGTGATGGCGTTCGAAGTCCTCTTTCACGGCAGTATTGATGGCGCCAGCGTTTACCCCCGCCAAGTCGTCAAGCGCTCCCTCGCGCATAACGCTGCGGCCGCCATTTTTGTTCACAACCACCCCTCAGGGTGTACCGAACCCAGCCAGGCGGATCGCGTCTTGACCGCACGGTTGAAAGAGGCCTTGGCCTTGATCGAAGTGCGCGTACTGGATCACTTCATCGTGGGTGAAGGTCGTCCACTTTCCCTTGCCGAACATGGCTGGCTTTAACCCTCACAGGCGTCTTCGGGCGCCTTGTCCATTATCATTCTGGAGAACCTTCATGAACCCCACACCCCAAGATCCAGCCCTGCCGACAGCCTCCAACCCATTTGCTCGCGGCTACGACAACCTTCACATCGAACGACTGCTACTGATCACCTACGAAGACGACTGCCCTCCCTGCTTTCGACCCGTACACGACTCACAGGCCCATCTGCCCGACGATGAACTGCAACTGTTCCCCTGCCTGTTCAATGACGATTTCGCCTTGATCAGCGAAGGCAAATCCATTCCGAATGATTTGGATGAACGCTGCCAGTCCACCGGCCTGGTGCGCCAAGTGATTTAAGCCGTGATGGGCGAAGTGCTCAACGAACGGCATCACCTCGGTGATCTGTACTCCCTGGAAGAGGCCCAAGCCATGGTCCATCGCTTGAGCTTCGAAACGGGACACTACAGTCGGGCTTGGGAAATCAGTACCGCGCACCTTCCCGAAGAAGCGATGCTTTATCTGGAGGAGTGGGTCAGTAACTTCGCTCTGCGGCAAACCGGCCTCTTGTTCGAGCTTTTTACGCTGCCAGATTGCTGCGGTATCGGTTGCAAACTGATCGGCACGCCATGGACGGACGAGAACTTGCTGAACATTGAGGGCAATCGTTATTCGAGCTTGAGACAAGAACAACTCGACGCAGGCACACCGGAAGCCTTGGTCAACGTACTGTATTTGGCGGCATTGGCGGATCTGCGTTTGTTGATCTTCGACCCCGACGCTGCCGTCTTGGATGGGCTCGCCATTTTCGATGAATAGCAACGTGTTCAGCGTTAACACGACCCACCTTGAATCAACTTTCTCACTGAATCGCTCCTTCACCTCATGTCAGGTTCTGCACTGAATCTGACATGAGGTTTTTTCCATGGAGCGTTTTTTCACGCCGGTCTGCCTGCTGGGTTTGTTGAGCGCCTGCACCGCGCAAATCCCCAACCCTTTGCCGACCCATCCCGCGATCGACAGTGGCTCCAATCGGGCCCAGCACTCGAAGGGCATAGCCGAAGAAAGCCATCCGGCAGAGATTCGTTATGGCCGCTACACGCTGGTTAGCACCGAGCCCACCACGGAACAACGCGATCTTCTTGCCCAAATCATTGACGTGAGCATCCCGTCCAGCCTGAACCCTTCAGTGCAGGATGCATTGCAGTACGTATTGCAGCGCTCGGGCTATGCGCTCTGCCCCGTTACCGCGTCGGTAAGGGTGCTGTTTACTCGGCCCCTGCCCGCGACCCATTACCGGCTCGGCCCGATCTCTTTGCGCAGCGCGCTACAAGTGCTGGCTGGCCCCGCCTGGCAACTCAAGACCGATGAAGTTGGCCGTTCGGTCTGCTTCGAACAGCAGAAAATGGATGCCGGGGTCGTGCGGGGCACACCCGACGCGCCCCATCAGTCGGAGTCACGCCCATGAAAGCCTCGACGTTTCAAACCCTCATCATTGGGCTGCTGTGCCTGGCGGTCGCCGGCCTGAGCGGTGGTTTGTATAACCAGTATCAACGCGTGGCCGAACTGCAGAGCACGAACACGCAATACCGACAAACCCTGGACACCCTGCAACATGATTCAAGCGCCCTCAAGGACACCCAGGAGAAGTTGCAGTACGCGCTGAAAGACCTGAAGCAGATGGTCGATACCGGTGAGCAACAGGCCAATACCCTCGATCCCATGTTGGATCAGTGGGCGCAAGAGATACAGGAACTGCGCGATGGTCTCGCAGCCTGCGCCACCCAGGCAGACCTGACCGCGCTGCGCGCACGCCTTGAACAGGTCGAGCAGCAGACAAAGCCATTCCCTCCACCACCGACGCCTTCTGCGACCAAACCGAAAAAGACCGTTCGCCCCAACCCCGCCCCACTCTCGCCACCGTTTTCAGTATTGAGTGTCGAGTCCCGCGGGGGTGAGCGCTTTCTGGCGGTCGCACCTCATGACAGTCGCTCGCTCACGGATGTCCGGCTGCTACATAGCGGTGAGCAGCAAGGGGCTTGGCGCCTGAAAATACTGGAGCCGAACTCAGCCATCTTCGCGGTGGCCGCTCAGCCAGATCAGACCGTGCACCTCCCTTGAGACGCAATCATGAACAGAGCGCAACTGCCCGCCGTTGTCTGTCTCGTTTCGCTGCTGACCACAGGCGTTGCAATGGGTAACCCCGTCACGACACAGTCACGGACCCAGGACACGCAGTCTGCTCCGCTGGCGCGCTCTGACTCTGAACAGGCAGCGAGCTGGGGTCTGACGGAGCAGGAGTGGACGCGCTTCGAACAGATCCAAGCCGGCCCGCGCGGTTTCTGGAGCCCGAACCTCGATCCATTGACCGCACTCGGGGTCGAGGCCCAGACCGACCAAGAGCGCCAGCGCTATGCCGAATTACAGGTAGCGCTGGAAGCCAAACGTGCCGAGCACGAGTTGGCTTACCAAAACGCTTACACCGCGGCCTGGACCAAGCTGTTTCCCGGGCTGCTGCCGATCCAGGGCATGGCGTCCCCGCCCCCTGCCAGCTCATCGGTCATGCCACGCCAGGCCCTGTTTGTGGAGGACCACTGCCCGGCGTGCACCGCCGAAGCGCAGCGTCTGCAAAGCAGTGACACGGCGTTCGATATCTACCTGGTGGGCAGCCAAGGCGAGGATGAACGCGTCCGTCGCTGGGCTCGGCAAGCGGACATCGATCCGGTCAAGGTCCAACGCCAGCAGATCACCTTGAACCATGACCGTGGTCGCTGGTTCGGCCTGGGTGCCCCGGGGCCGTTGCCCGCCACGTTCCGACAGGTGAATGGACAATGGCAACGCCTCGACTGAGTGGTATTGCGCTCATGCTGACTATGCTCGCCGTCCAGGCTGACGAACTTCCGCCTCCTGCCTACCAACTGGCGGCGCATGACGCCGATATCCCTTCTACGGTGCTGTTCGCGATTGCCCTGCAGGAGAGTGGTATCCGCGTCCGTGGTCGACTGCTGCCCTGGCCGTGGACCCTGAACATCGCCGGAACCCCCTACCGCTTCGCCACTCGCCAGGCCGCCTGTCACGCCTTGCTTCAGGCACTCGCCCGACATGACGCCAAGCGGGTCGATGCTGGACTCGGCCAAACCAACCTGGGTTATCACGGACAACGTTTTTCCAGCCCCTGCGAAGCCCTCGACCCCTACCG
The DNA here is from genome assembly GCF_946901175.1 of Pseudomonas sp. Marseille-Q5117. Taxonomy (NCBI): domain Bacteria; kingdom Pseudomonadati; phylum Pseudomonadota; class Gammaproteobacteria; order Pseudomonadales; family Pseudomonadaceae; genus Pseudomonas; species Pseudomonas sp. Marseille-Q5117. Next base: position 176,690 of record NZ_CAMPPP010000007.1, read on the forward strand.
AAACCTCGCCGTGACCGCCACGCTGTTGCAGGAGCATCACGCCGCCGCCGGTGATTGGGTGTCAGCGGCCGGACGCTATCACCGCCCGGCGGGAGGAGCGCTGGCCGCACGTTACCGCGCAGGTTTTTCCCGGCAACTTGAACGACTGCTGGTTTCCTTCGAACAAGGCACACCGCCATGACGCGAATCCCCCCTATCTGTTATTTCATCCTGCTCCTGGCTCCTTTCGCCCAGCCGGAACTGACCGTAGCCGGGGATCAGCCTAGCGACTTCACCCGCCCCCATTTTCAGGTCGCCAGGCCGCCAATAAACAACAAGATCCAGCCTGATCGGGCCATGCAGGCGGACCTGTCCACGTTTGCCGATGAAGCCTGGATACTGCCCGTCCACAGCTCTCACTTGAGCCCCGGCCAGGTCACGTCTCGCGCCCTGAACATGCCGGGCTTGCGGCCATTTTTTCTGGTCGGTGACGATCCCCAGTCGCTGACTTGGCTGCGTCAACGCGCGGCTGAACTGCAGGAAATAGGCGCGGCTGGCCTCGCCGTCGAAGTGGCCGATAATGAAGCCCTGGCCCGGATTCGAGCAGCCGCTCCGGGCATCACCATCCTGCCGGTCAACGGCAACGACATCGCCACCCGCCTGCAGATTGAGCACTATCCCGTCTTGATCACTGCCACCTCACTGGAACAGTGAGTCCAGGTCATGGCCGAGCACGCGATGGAGTCTAAGCTCCGGCCAGCGGTGGAGTTGTACACCGTAGCGATCTGCATCGCTGCCGCGGTGTTGTGCGTGTACTCGCCCTGGGCTGTGGCCCTGTCACCCGAGATCGGTCTGGTTGCAGCGCTGGCCTATGCCCTGTTCGGCCTGATCCGCCTGCGCCAAGCCTGGGAGGTACTACGCTATCGGCGCAATATCCGTCGGCTGCCCCGCTACGAGCTGACCAGCCGACAGATTCCGGTCAGCCGCAAGCGTCTGTTCATGGGCCGCGGCTTTCGCTGGACCCGCCTGCACACCCAGCGCTTGGTCGAGGCCCAGGATCCGGCTGTTGCTCACTATGTCGACCAACCGACCCGCTATCGTCTGGCACGCGGACTCGAACGCCGCCTGGAACATGCACCGTTTCCGCTCTCTACATTGGCCCGTGTCACCGCCTGGGACAGTGCCTTCAATCCGTTGCGCCCTTTGCCCCCAGTAGGTGGCTCGCCGCTGTTGCATGGGGTCGAGCCCAACGAAGCGGAGGTCAGTCTGCCACTGGGCGAACGGGTCGGACATACCCTGGTGCTGGGCACGACCCGTGTCGGCAAGACGCGACTCGCCGAGGTGTACATCACCCAGGACATTCACCGCGTCGAACATGAAGTGGTGATCGTCTTCGATCCGAAGGGTGATGCCGACCTGTTCAAACGCATGTACGTCGAAGCCAAGCGAGCCGGGCGGGAGAAGGAGTTCTATGTCTTCCATCTGGGGTGGCCGGAGATCTCCGCTCGTTACAACGCCGTGGGACGTTTCGGTCGTATCTCGGAAGTGGCGTCACGCATCGCCGGGCAGCTTAGCGGTGAAGGTAACTCCGCGGCCTTCCGCGAGTTCGCCTGGCGTTTCGTCAACATCATCGCCCGCGCCCTGATCGAGCTAGGACGACGTCCGGACTACCTGCAGATCCAGCGGCATGTGGTCAACATCGACGCACTGTTCATCGAATACGCCCAGCAGTTTTTCGCCAAGACTGATCCGAAAGCGTGGGAAGTGATCGTCCAGCTTGAAGGCAAGCTCACCGAGAAAAACATTCCCCGGCATATGATCGGGCGCGAAAAGCGTGTGGTGGCCATCGAGCAGTACCTGGCGGTGAAGCGGGTATTTGATCCAGTAATGGACGGACTGCGTTCGGCGGTACGATATGACCGTACTTACTTCGACAAAATCGTGGCTTCGCTACTGCCGCTGCTGGAGAAACTCACCACCGGCAAGACCGCCCAGTTACTGGCCCCCAACTACACTGACTTAGATGACCCGCGGCCAATCTTCGACTGGATGCAGATCATCCGAAAACGTGGCATCGTCTATGTCGGCCTGGATGCACTGACCGACGCCGAGGTGGCCGCCGCTGTGGGCAACTCCATGTTTGCCGACCTGGTCTCGGTCGCCGGACACATCTACAAACACGGCATCGACCATGGCCTGCCTGCATCGGGCAGCAGCAGTGACAAGTTGCCGATTAACCTGCACGCCGATGAGTTCAACGAGTTGATGGGTGATGAATTCATCCCGCTGATCAATAAGGGCGGCGGTGCCGGTATCCAGGTAACCGCCTACACCCAGACCCTCAGCGATATCGAAGCACGTATCGGCAACCGCGCCAAAGCTGGCCAGGTTATTGGTAACTTCAACACTCTGCAGATGCTGCGGGTGCGCGAAACCGCCACCGCGGAGCTGCTCACCCAGCAGTTGCCCAAGGTTAACGTGCTGACCAAGACCCTCGTGTCGGGGGCCACTGACACCTCCGATCCTGAAGCCAATACAGACTTCACTTCGTCCTCGCAGGACCGTGTCAGCAGCACCAGTGTGCCGCTGATCGAGCCAGCGCATATCGTCAGTCTACCCAAGGGACAGATGTTCTCCTTCCAGGCCGGTGGCCAGCTCTGGAAAGTCCGCATGCCGTTGCCAAAACCCTCCAACGACGATGCCATGCCCATGGACCTGCAGGAACTCACTCAGCGGATGCGGGCGACCTACAACGAGCAGGCGGGACAATGGTGGAGCGCAAGCGGTGGCGGCCCGACGCTCGACTTCGATCCAGATCGGGTTACGCCTCCACGCACTTCTTCAGCGGTGGATGCAAGTGTTCCTGCTCAGGAGGCCCCATGACGCCGTCGGCCCTGCAGTGCATCTCGCGGAGTCAAGAAGGATGACTTCAGCTCAGAACCCTCCACCGCAACCCATCCAGCGCCCAGGGCTAATCGTCTCGGCGATTAACCTGGTCCTGCACGTCATCGGTTTGCTGATCGCCTCGTTGCTGTTCTCGATGCTGATCGAGTGGGCCGGTCTGCTGCTGTTCTGGGGTGATCAAGGCTGGCGACACAGTCAGGCGATGCTGAGCAGCGAACTGGGCTGGCTCAGTGAGCACTTCACATCCTCACTGATTATCCAACAGCCTGGGCAGACGATTGTCCAGTGGCTGGATTTCCTCCAGCAGTGGTTACTGGTCAAGACCGGTTTTACGGATTTCGCCCAGCAGGCGCGGGCGTCGAGCCAGGACAACGGCTTCTGGAGCGGGCTCAATCAGCTGTATGTGAGCATCGAGGATTTTGTACTGGCGGCGGTGTATGTCACTTTCACTTTCGTGGTGCGTCTGACCATTCTGGTCTTGGCGACCCCCCTGCTTCTGCTGGCCATGTTCACCGGCTTCATCGATGGTTTGATGCGCCGCGACCTGCGTAAATTCGGCGCTGGGCGCGAAAGCAGCTTTGTCTATCATCGGGCCAAGCGAGCGGTCATCCCACTGCTGATCGTGCCCTGGATCCTTTACCTGTCCCTACCCTTTTCGCTCAACCCAATGGCGGTACTTCTGCCTTGCGCCGTGATGCTCGGGGTCGCCATGGCCATCACGACGGCGACATTCAAAAAATATCTCTGAGTGCGACACGAATGCTTATCTGCAGAAGTGTTCAGGAGGCCCGCTTATGAGATGCACAAGCTCCCGGTCGTAAGGAACCGCCAGGCCCGCGCTAGTGCTCCCCCACAGGTGTTTGGCTTCGAGAGGAGTTTGATCATGGCATTGGTTGGTAGAAGAGATGGGCGCAATTTTGGCTATGGCCGACAACTGAGTTATGCCGGACCGAAAGCATTGCGCGATTTTTTTGGCGGAGGACATTACGCCACAGTCAAGGCGCACAGTGATCGCTGGCAGGCGTTCGTCCGCTGGTGTCGTTCGGAGGATGGGCCGGGATTTAATGATGCGCGGCAGATTGATCGACAGACCTTGCTGGACTACGCAGGGCATCTGCGCCAACAAATCGAACAAGGCGCTATCGGTATCGCTACCGCGCAAAACCGGTTGTCCAGCGTGAACCGGACTATGGCGGCGCTTCGCGGCGATCAGTCTGTGAAGGTGCCGAGTCCGAGTATGGCATTGGGAATGCAGCGCACCAGTGTTCGTCGCTCGGTGCCGCAAGGCCAAGACCACGAACAGGTAAAGCGGATCGTCGACGTACTCTGCGAACACCAAATGCCGCGTGCAGCGGCCATCGTTCAGTTGGTGCGAGCCACCGGCATGCGCTTGCGCGAGGCCATTTTGGCCGATCTACCGCGCCTAAAACATGAGGCCGAACACTGCAGCAAAATCAACATCCGAGATGGCATCCAAGGTGGCCGCTCACGTGCGTCGGCGCTTCGTTGTATCACGGTAAATGATCCTATTCGTGACGCGCTAAAATTTGCCGAACAGGTTTCGCCCAACGGTAGCCGCAACCTGCTTGCCCCGAACGAAAGCTATGTCGATTTACAACGGCAAATCGTCCGCCCCGCACGAGAGATCCTCCATTCGCACAACCTCAAAGGCTTCCACGAACTTCGGGTCGCCTATGCGTGCGAACGCTATGAGCAGATCACTCATCATCTCGCGCCCATCAACGGTGGCCGTTGCTACCAACTCGACCGACGCCTAGATCAGGATGCCCGAGTGCAAATCAGCTACGAGTTGGGGCTCGGCCGTATCGACCTGTTATCGACTTACATTGGTAGTCGAACATGAGCAAGCCATTCGATATGGAGCTGTTCCTACTGCTCGCGAAGGTAGTCCGGCATGATCGGACCAGTAGGTACGTGTGAACTGTGCTGGTGGATTTTTGGAATGGCATAGTCGTTTCCTATGCGGATGGCTTCGGGACGCGAGACATCAGCAACCCGCACACTTCGCATAAATAGCAGCCATCTGGCCCGTTTCTGAGGCCCTTGATCGAAATACTCTCCCAGCACTTCGAATATGGCTGATCGTTCTCGGTGGTTTTCTCTTCGCCCTGGTGGCCGTTGGGGCAAGCAAAGTATTCATACGTGCGCATGGTCATAGCCGTGGTTTCCTCTAGCTGGTGATCAGCCTGCGAACCTTTCCCATTTTTTGATCGCTGCGCTGGTTTTATCCACGTCTATACCACTGACGAGTGAATCGGCAAATGCAAGGTGAGCCTCCATGTAACTGTCAAAGTCCTTCACCTGGACACCATTCGAAAGAGCGCGACTCCACCAAGAAAATGCGACTACCAGCTTACCGAGTTCAGGGTCATGCTGATCTTTCATTCGCTCAAGACCGCCATCGTTATGAGCTACCGCCCAGCCAAAGGCTTTGGAAAAGTCCCGAACCTTCTGCGGCTGTGAACCGCTTGCTAGCTTTTTATGAATAGCAGCGTGAGTTTTTTGATCCTCTACCAAAGACGACACATAAAGAAGCCCGCAGATGCGGCAGGTAGCAGTGCTCATAATGCTGATCCCCTTGTAAACGTGGACGCGAAAGTGGTCCCCTCCTACGGGCTTAGCCCGCGCATTGGCGGGCTGGCGGTGGAGCGGCTTTTCCGTGGATTCAGTTGTGTTTGCCAAGGTCGTTCTTGTGCTGCTACGTGGCGGTGTTGGTTCGGTCAAACACCATCAGGGCCTCGAATTGTTCATGTGCAAGGTCGCAGAGCGCTTCGTAGGCCCTGACGACAACTGCATGTTGACCCACTGCGACATTAATGACCGTTTCAAGCGGTATTGCTTCCTTGGAGCCGAAACCCCAGCTTCGGCCGCCAGCATCCTCCGTCACGAATACGGAAGCCGTAAGTCCCATTCCAATGTTGCGGGGATGGCCATGTTCCCGTTGATTACGGTAGTCATCCGTGTCTTCGGAGATTGAGCCTCTACCCAACTCGCCCAGGATTGGGGCCAATTGCCGCCATTTCGCCCATGGCTGGCCAATCCGCGACGCAACACTCATTGTCAGATGGCCAGAGCCATTCCATTGCAGATCAGGCCGAGTACCTGACAGGTGATAATTTGCATGACCACATCCGGTTGCAGCCGCAAATATCATACGGCCCCGTAGAGCTTGTGGGGCGCCCAGTACCAGAGCGGAGATGGGCGCAATGTGTTCGCCTAGAATGCTCAGCTTTTCATCTTGATTGCAGGCTTCGTATATCGGCTCCCAGGCCGCGAGCATGTTGATCCAACGCTGGAAGTCATTCGTGCTTCTCGACATTTCCCGGAGAGGGTCTGAGACAGCCTGGTGGAACATCATCATCGGGAATGCGGGCATCGTCAGATCGTCAGCTAAGTCAGGGCTCGAAACAGAGATGGTTACCCGTTTTGTCTGGTAGCTCCTTCGGAACTCAGCGTACAACTCGACTGCCCGAACATCTTCCATATCTGTTGTCCTTTTTTCCGTTACCTCACGCATTGCGAACTGTCCTATCGGCACGGATATTTTTCAGAAAGAGCAGCCAGTGAGACCACAAGACGTGGATCACCTGCTACGGCGGGTCGCCTTTTGATGTAGTCAAGGACGACCTGTGCCAGGGCAGCAGGTTTGACCTGACCTTGCGTACACACTTGAGCATTTGCAGGCACAACACGGTTCAGAAGCGGTGCTGTTTCTGCAAGCGCACCGAGATATCCAATACAGGCTCCAGCTTCCGCAGCAGCTCCGATACCACTAGGTTTGCTTGAGCCTTGGGGAATTGAACCGCAGTTTTTCACCAACCATTGGGCATCAAGTACGCCAGGAGCCAGTTCAGCAGCTGAAATGGCGCAAGGTGAAAGCATTGCAATAACCGTTAACGATACAGCTCTGAAGCCTATATTCATTGCGCATTCCCTCGATCACGGAAATGAAAATTGGCGGTCTACATCAGTTGCACGATCGCATGTTTTCTACCTGCTGGTTCAGGTAGTCCCATTCGTCGACGAGAACGTTTTCGTAGCTGTGTGCATCCAGGTCTCTAGAAATCACCCTTGCTGCCAGATCTGCCAGGGATGACTGTAGATCTACAAGTGGGATCACTACTTCGTTTTCAAGATGCTGGACTTTCTCATGCCCGCGCATTCGGGATGAGCTGTAGCGAGCCCACGTACCTGTCTGTTCAAAACTCGTGAACCTTTCCACGAGAGTCTCCAGCTCTGAAGGCGGCTCCGGCAACTCAAGCTCCTTGGCCGCAGCTAGCACCATATCTAGAAGCTTTCGGTGACTGTGCTTATTCACGTTCTTATCGCGTGCGTCGAGGTCTGGCTGAAAATTAACATTGAGTATCCGTTTCTTTAGATCATCAATGCTATGTAGCCAACTCAGCACCGACTTCAAGAGCAGTTCCAAAGTGTGACGCTGTAGGTAGAACGCCGGCATGCCCAAGTCATCAAGATTCCCGTCAGCCCTTCCCTTGTCGATCAGCGCCTGTGCGGCGTGCAAGTAGGATTCAAAGTAGCTTGGCTCACGAAAGAACCCACCCACACGGGCAACCCCCGCAGCGAGGTCAGCTTCAGTCTGTTCTGAGCTTTTCCCACCGATCATGACGTTGCTGCGCGTATCGACGTAAATCGGGCGTGGAAATTGTGCCATGGTTAGATTTTCCCTGATCAGTTGGTCGGGATGGTTGAGGTGGAATTTTCAACGTTATAGACCACGACACTTGACTGCTCTAAAGCCTGATGGATGCGGGGCGTCTCTACCTCACCCCCATACCAATCAAGATCGATGATCACAGGAACAACTCCGGCTATCGAGGCCTTGAGGCGCTGCGCTTCACAGGTCCAGGTAGTAAATGGACTGCTATCGCCCTGCAAGGTGAAAATCTCGACCGCAACATCCAGATCGCTGTCTGGCTTATGCGCGCCACGAACTCGGCTGCCAAAGAGATACGCCTTTCGAATTAGCGGCTCGGAGCTGGCCCATTTCGCGACGGCTGCTGCCATAGTCTCAATATTCATGGTCCTTTTCCTACTTCCCGGCGCACTTGCCGAAGGTGAAGTACACGGCGGCGCTGACACCTGCTGCAACAGCCGGAATCATCAGGTTATCCAGCATCACTCACTCAATCGGGCAACTGCCGTGGCCGATGCTTCATCACCTCTTTTCAGATCGCTGCACACTGCGACGCAAACAGCCATGACGCGCTCCTGGGTGATCGACTTGATCGCAAGCTGCCCGCTTGAGTAATTTGTATAGCCCACCACCCCAGTCGCCACCGAAGGACTTTCTGAATAATCGAACGGTTTGCACAGCGCCTCGCGTCGATCTGAACGGCTGCCCCAGTACGAGCGCGGGAACGAAAGAACATCCTCGGGCTTGCGGCGGAAAGCGAACACGTCGATAAAGTTGCCATCCGTATCGCGATGCTGGAACACCAGCGTTCCGGAATTCGACTTACCTTCCGGCTTGAGGCCTTGCTCAAGGAGGTAATCGAAAATCGCCTTGAATCTGCGGCCAGGTATGTCGTTCGTCGCTAAGGCCGAGACGATTTCATCTGTTACCGTAGGCTGGAGCATAAGTTCAGGTCCTCAAGGGTCTCAGTAGTCGATCAGGGGTTTTTCCTCTGTACCACTAGATGTGGTGTCGATCGCAGCTGCCGGCGACACAAGATGAAGTGTCGCGGGATTTTCCGTCATTCGGGTTCGTTGGTGGTCAGCTCTACGCCGCCGTCCCATTCGACCCGTACTTCGGCACCGCACGCGGAGCAGGCTGTTGTCACCTCGGGCGCTGATTCAGGCAGATGCAACGTGCCTGCATTGCCACAAACGGTGCAGCGGTACACATACAGCACAAACGGGGCGTTGGTGGTCGGCATGGTCGATTTTCCTAGACCTGACGCTGCAAAGCCGCAAGCTCATGCCAAGGATGTTGTCACCGGTGAGATTTACAGCCCTGCATTAGGCAATTTCAAATGCCCTGCGCTGGCTCAGGGCGCTCCGAGTGGACCGCTGCAAGCAGCCTTACCCCCAACATCCTACGCTGAGCCGTGCCATTTGTTTTTTGAAAGAGATTCGCTTTCTCTATTTCATACTGCGCCAATGTACTTGTGATGTAGTCATCCAGGCTCTTTATCCACTGGCCATTGCTGCAGAAGGAAAAGGCCTTTCCCCAACCCAGGATTACTCGGTCGAGATTCTGTAGCGCGCCAGAGTAGGACCCCTTTGGGGATATATCTCCAGCTTCGACACTGAATTTCATCATGCGTATCGATGCGTCTAAATCGGATTTGATCCGTTTCTTGAATCCCTCCCTCGTAGCTGTAGATGGCTGGACCAATCCTGCCGAAACGAAGCAGCCCAAGAAATCGAATCCTTTAGCTGTAAGGCCCCTTGAAGCTTTGTCGCTTGTTGCTAAGGGCCGGTATGCTTCAAGTGAGAGCTTTTTGAGCTCAGTCTGTGCTTTGCTAAAAGCACGGTCCACACAGCCCATGTCCTTCCCGAGGATCAGGAAGTCATCGATGTACCGAAGGCAAGTGACCTCACCATCGTTGATGGTTTTGTCGAAGTCGTGGAGGTACAAATTGGCTATGAGTGGCGACAGGGGAGATCCCTGGGCTACACCCTCCACCCCAATGGGGAAAATCTCATCGAGACCCTGTCGCCGAAGCACGTCAATGTTCGCAAGCTCTGTGGTGATAGCTGCTTGAAATAAAGCAACTGTGTCTGCGCATTTGATGTGAGGGGCCACGAGTCTCATCACACGGGCCTTGTCAATTCTAGTGAAGAACTCGGCGATATCTGACCTGATATGGTAGGCGGCTCCTTTGGCAATGGCTGCTTTGGCGTCGGCTATCGCCATCGAGACCCGTTTGTTTTTTATGCCCCCATAGCTCGTAGGGGTAGCCAGCGTTTCTTTCACGAACTTAATACGGGATAAGGCGTCGAGTAGAGCCCGCTGGACGATCCGGTTGGGTATAGGTGAAAGCACAATCGGGCGAGAATTTCCGTTGGCTTTGGTTTTTGCCACGCCGGTCTGCTTTTGGAAGGTAAAGGTCTTCTTGGATAGCGCGCGCTGGATGTCGGAAAGCGACTTGGGGAGTTGGCTCTCGAAATCCTTGGCTTCGTTTCGGATAGTTTCGGATGATGAAGAAAAGGCGCTTTCTTTGACCTTCCTCCAGGCCGAATACAACGAATCCCCGCTGTAGATTCTACGGTAAAGCGACGAGGCCACAAAAACTCCTTGTTTGTTGGGAGACACCAGTGAACTCTCACCCAACTGCTACAGGGGACCTTCAACCTTCGGGAGACCGCGAAGCCTTAACGGCGATCTTGGTCGCGACCCGGACAACAACCTCCGAAGAGAGATGGCTGGCGTCTGTCAAACTTGGTTCAGTGCTGTGAGGCGGCTGCACCAGCAAGCAGGCGAGGCTGATCGCAGTCACGAAACTCCGTGATGCGGCGAGCGCCAAGCTGGCACGTTTTTGCATAAACGCATGATTACCCCCAAAGATTCCGTCAAAATACGATAAATCGTAGCTTTTTGGGCCTCGCGGTTAAGCTCGCGCCATGCGCCAGGTTGGCACGTTTTTGCACGACCGCATATTGTCCTCCGAAGGCCCCGCCAAGGTGCAAATCGTACCTTTTTAGGTTTCGCGGTCAAGCGCGCGCCATGCGGCTGAACATCGAACACCGCGCTGAAAATAAAGCTGCTAACCGTCTGGTGACCCCAACGTACAGACAGAGTTACGGTTATTGACGCAGCAGTCGAGCGGTGCCCTTTACCTTCGGGAGACCGCGAAGCCTTAACGGCGATCTTGGTCGCGACCCGGACAACAACCTCCGAAGAGAGATGGCTGGCGTCTGTCAAACTTGGTTCAGTGCTGTGAGGCGGCTGCACCAGCAAGCAGGCGAGGCATCCCGATGTTAATCAGCCATGCGGCCAAAAGCCATCTATTTGGCGGCTCGTTTATTGGAAAGCGATAGGATGAGGATTGGGTCCACAAGACTATTCGCTTAAAAAATATCGCGAAAGTGAATGCCCCCAATCAGGCGCCAGACTCTAACGCTAGCGATAGTCGTCTACAGCGCAAGCTCAAATGCCCTACGGATAACAAGCTGGTCAACGCTCAGATACGGCTTGCTGTGATCGAGGCAGGAATGGCCAAGAATGGTTTGTACGGTCTCAACGTCGCCTGTCGCGGCCAACACCTTTGCCGCGAGTGAGCGTCTGCCGCTGTGCGATGCCCCCTGCTTGATACCGGTCTGCCGGTAGAGCCGGCTGATCGCCTGCTGGAGTGAATCACAGGCCCGGTACACCTCCGACCCACTGTCCAACTCGCGGTGCTTGAATGCCAGCTCAAAGGCTTGGCCCTTGTGTGTGGTAACCAGCTTTGAACCTGGGCGCAGGCCCCGGTATTCGTCAGCGCCGGAAAGGCCCCAGCGTCGTCGCAAGCGAACCGCGATCCAGCCGTCCAGCCGTCCAGCCGTCCAGGGCCGCAAGGCATCGAGCATGTGTCAGGTACACATTGCGCGGTCGGCAACCCTTTGTGATGTCTGCTCGTAGATACACCTCGGGCTTGATGGCTCCGCTGGGGTACAGCACGTCTGCGACCTCCAGTAAGGCCAGTTCGGTGACGCGAATCCCAGTGGTGTGTGTGAGCCACAAAAGCATCACGTCACGCTCTGGCAGACGGCCAGTAACGGATGCAACGCGGATCAGGTGTTTGAATTGCCCTGGGCGAAGAGATGTTGCGCGGCGGATGGGTGCAGTCATGGGGTTCTCTGTCAGGAGTGGTGACGAATCGCGGACGATCCTGAGAGAGTTGGCAGCGGGCCTCCTGAATAGCTTACAGGCCCACGTGCCGTGCTGTTCACGGAAAATGGGTTGTGACGATATCGTCATCAACGAAGCTCATCGAGAGTGGAATTTCCCTAGAGCCTCAACCACTCCCTCCATCAAAGATCGAAGGACCACATAGCTGTAAGTAAACATCTCCAGTACCTCCCCAGAAAAAGCGATTCATTAGACCTCAGGTTTCTTACGGAATAATTCGACCTTTGACTTGATTCTGCTCCCAGCTCCATATGGGACAGCATCATGCCGACTACCGTCTTTCGCTGCTTACTACTCTCGCTGGCTATCGTTCACGGCAGCAGCTATGCCGCCTCGGCTCATGAGCAGGATCAACTCAGCCTTATCCAGCGGCAACTCGACACCATCGAACGCCTTGCGACACGAGCTGAGGCAGCCAGCACGGCTGAACCAGTCGAGCGCTATCGCTTCGACTATCTCCGTCTGTCTAAGGACATCCAACGTATTCGCCAGGGGGTGCAGGGCTATATGTCCCCCTCTCGTGCGCAACCCCGCGACCCCAGTGAACTGGTCGGTGATTACCGCCTCGACACTCCGATTGCGGAGCCCTCGCCATGAGCATGACTGACGTTCAGATCGCTGCGTTCCAGAACGCCGCCGGCTTCGCACCGCAGAGCAGTTCGACGCTGTGGCTGTCCCTGGTTCTCGTCCTGGCCTTGCTGTGGTGCGCCTGGGTGATGTGGACGGCTTACCGGGGTTGGGCGAGCGGCAGCGTGCGCTTTGGAGCCTTCGGCGGCAGCGCCGCACGCGTGCTGCTCACCTTGCTGGTTTTGATGTTCTTCACCCTGTCCTAACCCAGGAGATCGCCGCCATGCTCAAGTGCTTTACCCCTCTGAAAAACAACCTGCGTGATCGTGCGAGCCAGCGCTTGATCGGACTGCTGCTGGTGCTCGGCCCAAGCCTGGCTTTTGCCGAGCTCCCCACCATGGAAGCCCCTTCGCGCGGCGAAGGATCCGGTTTGATCGAGACGATCAAAAACTATGCCTACGACGGCGGCATCCTGCTCGGTCTGCTGATCGCCCTGCTCGCCTTTCTCGGTGTGGCCTGGCATTCGCTGACCGTCTATGCCGACGTGCAGAACCAGCGCAAGACCTGGAAGGACTTGGGTGCTGTAGTCGGCATCGGTGCCCTGCTGGTGGTGATCATCATCTGGTTTTTGACCAAGGCGGCCGCCATTCTGTGAGGTCGGCATGAACGACACTATCGAACGCCTGGCCGACGGCACCTTGGTCTTTCTTCCAGAGCGACTCAATCGTGATCCCGCCGTATTGCGCGGGTTGACCAATGATGAGATGTGGGTAGCACTCGGCGCCGGCGCCGTCATTGGCCTGCTGCTGGGCGTTCCTCTAGCGATTGCCACCGCTTCCATTGCCGTAGCGCCGACCGGCATGATCGCCGGCATGGCGCTGGTGTTATTGGCCGGTGGCACGCTCCTGCGCCGGGCCAAACGGGCTCGCCCCGAGACCTGGCTGTACCGCAAGCTCGAATGGGTACTGGCTAGCCGTTGGCGCTTGGGTCGCGGAAGTTTGATCCTGCACTCCGGTGCCTGGACGGTTCGCCGTTCGCGTCGACTGCGCCCAGCCCTGTCCCGGTGGCAGCCATGAGCCGATTTCGGAACAAGGTCGATGCCCAACGGGCGCATATCTTCAGCCTGCGTCTGGCGGTAGTGATTCTGGCCCTGGTCTGTGCCGGACTTTGGTATGGCTGGCGCTCGGCACCGACCGATCTGACGGTGCATGTCCCCCCGGATCTGCGCTCGGGCAGCACGCGCAAGTGGTGGGATGTCCCCCCAGAGAATGTCTATGCCTTTGCCCTGTACATCTTTGGCCAGCTCAACCGCTGGCCCTCGGATGGCGAGAAGGATTATCGTCGCGCCATCTATGGCTTGCAGTCCTACCTGACACCCGCCTGCAAGGCCTTCCTCGACGGTGATTATGAGTACCGCAAGGCCGCCGGCGAGTTGCGCCAGCGGGTGCGTGGCGTCTACGAAATTCTGGGCCGAGGCTACAGCGAGCATCCTGAACTCCGGGTCAAGCAACTCGACCGTGACAGCTGGCTGGTCAAGCTCGACCTCAACGCCGATGAATATTACGCCGCTGAACCGGTGAAACGGGTGGTGGTGCGCTATCCATTGCGCGTGGTGCGTTTTGACCTGGATCCCGAGCGCAACAAGTGGGGGCTAGCGCTGGACTGCTACCAGGGCACTCCGCAAAAAATCTCCCTGCCTGGAGGTGAGCCATGAAGCGGATGTCGACCCTGGGACTCACCGTCGCACTGATGTTATGGGGAGCTGCAGCGCAGGCCGTCGAGTTGATGCACTGGGAACGCCTCCCCCTGGCGGTTCCACTGGTGATCAATCAGGAGCGGGTGATCTTTGTCGATGAGGATGTTCGCGTCGGCGTGCCCTCAACCCTGACGGACAAGCTGCGCGTGCAGTCAACCGGCGGCACGTTGTACCTGCTAGCATCAAAAGCCATTGCCCCGACCCGCCTGCAATTGCAATCAGTCACGACGGGCGAGATCATCCTCCTGGATATCGCGGCCACGCCCGGCGATCAACCGCTGGAGCCCGTGCGTATTCTAAAGAATGCTCCGGTGCAGGCTGCCGAGGCTGAATCGAGCACCGTCCCTGTTCCACAACGTACACCGATCCCGGTCGCGTTGACCCGCTATGCCGCACAGAGCCTGTACGCGTCGCTGCGCACCGTAGAATCCCTACCCGGCGTAAGCCGCGCACCACTCAAGCTGCGCAGCGAACTGCCGACCTTGCTGCCGAGCGAAAACGTGTCCAGCACCCCCGTCGCCGCCTGGCGACTCGGTAATTACTGGGTGACGGCGGTGAAGTTGCGCAACCGTGGTACAGCGACGGTGCAACTCGATCCGCGCCGGCTTCAGGCCAAGCTGTTCGCCGCGGCCTTCCAGCATGCTTTCCTCGGGCCGGTCGGCAGTGCCGAAGACACTACGATCGCCTACCTCGTCACTCGCGGTGCCGGCCTCGAACAAGCGGTGCTGCTCCCGCCCGTTGCGCGAGGTGCTGACGATGAAAGCTAACGCCTTGCTCAAATGGCTGGTACCGGCTGCGCTGCTGGGCGTGGTGCTGATCATCCTGAAAACCTGGGTCCCGGGTGGCAGCACGCCTTCTCCAGAGCACCCGGTTGATCAGGGCAATATTCAATTATCCGCCGAGCAGGCCAAGTCGCTCGGCATTGCGGGCGATACCCCACGCGACACGGTCGCCACCCTGGTCGGCCAGGTGAAGGCCATGCGCAGCGACATGCTCGGTTTGAAGAAACACAACGATTCGCTGCAGACGGAAAACAACCGCCTGCGCGAGCGGGAAAACAGTGTCGATTCGCGTATCCAGACCGCGCTGGGCAGTGTGACCCAGCAGGTCGACGAAGGCCGCCGCCACGCCAACGAGGCCCGGCTCAAAGCGGAACAAGACAGTCGTCAGGCTCGCGGCCTGCTGACGCAATTGCAGGAGCAATTGTCGGGGCTGGCTGGCAAAGGCAAGGACATGCCGATCGGATTGGGGCTTGAGCCCGGCGACGGCGCTCAGTTCGAAGGGCGACACTCTACCAATGATGCGCTGCAGTGGATTGAACCCTCGGATGCTCCGTCCACCGACGCCAGAGGCAAAACCACGACTTCCTCCGCACTGAGCCTGCCTACCGCTTTCAACTCTCTGGAAGGCTTGAAAGACAACGCGATTGATCGCAGCCAGAAACAGCTACGTGCAGTTACCAAGGGTGAGCGCGACCTGACGCGATCCGTTGATCGTACCGAAGACGCGAAGCCGGTCTACACCATTCCCGAAAACGCCACGCTGATGGGCTCGGTCGCCATGACCGCGCTGATCGGCCGAGTCCCGGTGGACGGCACCGTGAATGACCCCTATCCCTTCAAGGTGCTGGTCGGTCCGGAGAACCTGACCGCCAACGGCATCGACCTGCCGGACGTCGCGGGGGCCGTGATGAGCGGCACGGCGTCCGGTGACTGGACCCTGTCCTGCGTACGCGGACAGGTCGAGTCAATCACCTTTGTGTTTACCGATGGCACCATCCGCACGGTGCCTCAGCCGAAGGCGGTAGCCAGCCGCAATGCCTCCACCACCCAGAGCTCGAACACCGACAAGATCCGTGGTGGACTCGGTTACCTGTCCGATCCGTATGGCATTCCTTGCATTGCCGGCGAGCGCCGCTCGAACGCCCAACAGTACCTCGGCAGCCAGAGCCTGATCACTGCCGCCGGCGCCGGTGTTGCCGCTTTGCTCGGGGATGAGCAGAACAACAGCAGCGTGATCAGTTCGGGTGGCAGTACGCTCGGTGTCACCAGCAGCACGGGCAACAGCGCGCTGAATTCAATTCTCAGTGGCGGGGTCAGCGACATCCGTGAGTGGGTCAACAAACTCTATGGCGAAGCCTTTGCTGCCGTGTACGTGCCACCGGCCGCCCAAGTCGCCCTTCACCTCGACCAGGAGATCACCATCGACTACGAGCCCAAGGGCCGGAGCGTTCGCCATGAAAAAGACCCTGCCTCCCTGCCTGATCTGGATTAGCGTGTTCTGCTGGGGCCTGGCAGGGTGTTCTACCGACAAGGACACGCTTCTGCCTCATGGCGAGCAAACCATGCTGGACATCTGGAACGGCGCCGGTTCGCAAGGCACTCAGCAGCAACTGCTGGAGGTTCGGCAGCAGCTACGCCGCCCGCTGGCTCCAGCAGATGTCTCCGCGTCTCTCCAGGAGCCGTATACGCGCACCGCGGCGAACGAGATCCGCAACCTGTTCCCTCGCCTGCCCAATCCCGATCTGGTGCTGTACGTGTATCCGCATTTGAGTGGTACCGAGCAGGCGCCGGTCCCGGGTTACTCGACCGTCTTTCCGTTCTACCAACGGGTGCAGTACGCGTTGCCGGGTGAACGTCAGGAAGACTTGTAGTGCGTGCCGGCGATGCGGGCAACCGCACTTCTGCATGGAAAGCCTGGCGCCATCCATTGCGCCCTCGCGCCACCTTGGCCGATGAAGCCGCACTCTATGCGCATAACCCCAGCTTCACCGATCACCTACCGTGGGTCGAATACCTCGACACCGAGCAGTGTTTTCTGCTGGATGACAACCGCTCGGTGGGTGCCGTGTTCGAGTTGCTGCCCATTGGTACTGAAGGGCGCGAACCCGATTGGTTGATGACCGCCCGCGATGCCCTAGAGGATGCCCTGCAGGACAGCTTTGACGAGCTGGACCAAGCGCCGTGGGTGGCGCAGTTTTTCTGCCAGGATGACAACGACTTCTCCCCCTACCTCAATCGGCTCACTGGCTATATTCAGGACAGCGCGCGAGGCACTGTCTTCACCGAGGCGTATTTGCAGCTCAGCCGCCGTCATCTGCAGGCCATCGCCAAGCCGGGTGGGCTGTTTGAGGATAAGGTGGTGACGCGCCTGCCCTGGCGTGGCAACAACCGCCGGGTGCGCCTGGTGGTCTATCGTTGGCTCGGGTCTGGCGCTGAGGAGACGGGACTCAGCCCGGTGCAATCCCTGCAACAGGCTTGCGAACGTATCGGTGCTTCGTTGCAGGCATGCGCGGTGCAATCGACGCGAGTCGATGGCCGAGGTCTGTATGCCTGGTTAGTGCCCTGGTTCAATCCGACACCCAGGCTCACCGATGAAGCACCTGAGGAGTTCTACCGCCGCGTGGCCTATCCGGAGCCAGGCGATGGCGAGTCGCTGGAACTGCCCTTCGATCATGACTTCGCCGAGCGGCTGTTCTTCAACGAACCGCGTTCGGATGTGCAGCACGGATTCTGGTTTTTCGATGGTCAACCCCATCGGGTCATGGTGGTGGACAAGCTGCGGCGGGCGCCCTTGATTGGTCAACTCACCGGAGAACCCCGCAAGGGCGACGCGGTGAATACGCTGTTCGACCAGTTCCCCGAAGGTACGGTGATGAGCCTGACCCTGGTGGTCAAACCGCAGGATGTGCTCGAAGAGCAGTTGAACCGCTTGGCGCGCAAAGCCATCGGTGAAAACCTGGCCTCGACCCAGACCCGCCAAGATGTCGAAGTGGCTCGCGCGATCATCGGCCGCCAGCACAAGCTGTACCGCGGAACCCTGGCGTTCTACCTGCGCGGTAACGATGAACAGCAGTTGCACCAGCGCTCTGTCAGCCTGGCCAGCGCGTTGCTGGGTGCAGGGCTGCAACCAGTACGTGAAGGCGACGAGGTCGCCGCCTGCAACAGCTACCTGCGCTGGTTGCCGATGGCGTACAACCCGGCCTGCGACGCGCGCAACTGGTACACCCGCCTGATGTTTGCCCAGCACCTGGCGAACCTGGTTCCGGTGTGGGGCCGCAGCACCGGCACCGGCCACCCAGGTATCACCCTGTTCAATCGTGGTGGTTCGCCGTTGAGTTTTGATCCGTTATCACGCCTGGACCGAGCCATGAATGGTCATCTGCTGTTGTTCGGCCCCACCGGCGCCGGCAAGTCGGCCACTCTGGTTACCCTACTGATGCAGGTCATGGCCGTGTACCGCCCTCGCCTGTTTATCGTCGAGGCCGGCAATTCATTTGGCTTGCAGGGCGATTACTTCGCGACACAAGGTCTGTCGGTCAATAAGGTCCAATTGAAACCTGGTGCCTCGGTCAGTCTCGCCCCCTTTGCCGATGCCTGGCGCCTGGTCGAGCAGCCGGATCAGGTGGCGAGTCTGTCGATCGATGAGCTGGACGATGAGGCGGTAGCCAGTCGCGAAGACCAACGCGATGTTCTCGGCGAATTGGAAATCACCGCTCGCCTAATGATCACCGGCGGCGAGGCCAAGGAAGAAGCCCGCCTGAGTCGAGCCGACCGCAGCCTGATCCGCGAGTGCATCCTCGATGCGGCGCAGACGTGTGTCGCGGCGGGTCGCCAGGTACTGACCCGCGACGTGCGCGACGCTTTATTACGCGTCGCCGCTGACCCGCACTTGCCGGAGAAGCGTCGCGAGCGTGCCCAGGAAATGGGCGAGTCCATCGACCTGTTTTGCCAGGGTTTCGAGGGTGAGTTGTTTGATCGCGAGGGCACGCCTTGGCCCGAGAGCGATGTGACCATTGTCGACTTGGCCACTTACGCTCGCGAAGGCTACGAGGCACAGTTGTCCATCAGCTACATCAGCCTGATGAACACCGTGAACAACCTCGCCGAACGCGACCAGTATTTGGGGCGGCCGATCATCATGGTCACCGACGAGGGCCATATCATCACCAAAAACCCGCTACTGGCGCCATTCGTGGTCAAGGGGACGAAGATGTGGCGCAAGCTCGGCGCGTGGTTCTGGCTGGCGACGCAAAACCTTGCCGACTTTCCCACTGCCGCGCAGACCATGCTCAACATGATCGAATGGTGGATTTGCTTGAACATGCCGCCCGCGGAAATCGAAGAGATTGCTCGCTTCAAGAAGCTCACGCCGGCACAGAAAGCCTTGCTGCTCTCCGCCAGTAAGGAGCCGAGTAAATACACTGAGGGGTCGTGCTATCGAAGAAGCTCGAAACGTTGTTTCGGGCCGTGCCGCCGAGTCTTTATCTCGCCCTGGCCATGACGGAGCCCGAGGAAAAAGCCGAGCGCTGGACACTAATGCAGGAAAACGGCTGCTCGGAGTTGGAAGCGGCTTTTCAGGTGGCTGAGCGCATTGACCAGGCCCGTGGAATCGGGACGTAAGTATCGATTTGAAGCCCAAATAGCGTTACATCTACACAGGGCTGGAGAGAGCGGCTTTGTGCTGGATATGCCCGAACTATCTGAGTAGATTACTCGTCACCATTCAGCCAGCACAAGGAGTCATACATGAATAAAAACGATCTCGTCGAGGCCATAGCGAGCTCCGCCGACCTCCCGAAGTCCACTGCCGGACGCGCGCTGGAAGCCCTCACAACCATCATATCCACTGCGTTGCAAAGCGGTGAGAACGTCATCTTGGTTGGTTTTGGTACATTTGCGGTGAAAGCGCGTGCAGCGCGTGACGGCCGTAACCCTCAAACTGGGGCCACCATCAAGATCGCAGCCGCGAAGACGCCTAGTTTCAAAGCCGGTAAGTCGCTGAAAGACGCGGTTAACTAGAGGCTGGTGGCGATTACCCAATACCAACTCTGCGAGAGCGCTGGTATTGGGGCTTCAGCAGCCGAAACGCTTGCTGAACTCCGGGAGCCGTTCAAGCCATGAGTATGAACGCGTCTTAAACGTCGTTTTTCTCAGCTTTGATTTGGGCTGGGTGACACACTGCTTAGCCGCTGCTGAATCCTCAACAGGAATCCGGCTTCGAAGGCATCCTGGCAGTCACCGACAGGAAAGGTCTTGCGGGTTTGCGCCAGCTCCCACCACAGGGGAATCTCGCCGGGCGTATCAAGCCAAGCCTGAGCACATTGCACGCCACGCTCGATCATCGAGGCAAACTCGTTGCCCCAAGGTGTCAGAAGACTTGGGCAACCATCCGCCGCAGGAATTGAAATGTAGTTTTCGTCCATACACACCCTAGATTTTTGATTTATTGTTAGACGTTGGGCCCAGCTTCGAAAAGCTTAACGAAGCCAAATGAACGCTCGATAACAGGCATGAGCATCAAATGGCCTAGGTCAATGCCAATGTAGACTATATCCCGTGGATTGAGAGTCCCTCAAGGCGCAACTTGCGCGCATGACTCAAGACTACGAACAGCTTCGTCTGCAGCTGGCGGAAAACATCCGCTTGATGCGACGCGTGAAAAACCTCACCCAAGAGCAGCTCGCGCTCATGGCCGAGGTGGATCGCACGTACGTCAGTCAAATCGAACGATGCACGGGCAATCCGTCGCTGTTGGTCCTGTGCAAGCTCGCCAATATTCTCGAAATCACCACAGATCAGCTACTTGCAGAACCCGATACTCTGCGCAGCGCCCTTCACGTCAAATAATAGTCTCACGGTTCACAAATCCGATAGATCCGCCTTCATAATTTCCACTGACAGTCTTCAGTCCGTAATCGAACCTGCCCAGGCCATACACCGAGAGCCTGGATCATGCCTGTTGCCTGCTCGTCAATCTCGCCCACAAAGCTACGGCCCCTGGCGCTGAGCATCCTGCTGGCGTGCGGCCCAAGCGTGGCGCTGGACACCGCCAGCATCACGTCCTCCGTGCTTTCGCCAAATTGCCTCGCCTACAGGGTCGTCGGCATTTGTTTCTGGCTCCTCTGCACGCCCTTCGGCTGCACAGTCAAGACCTCGACCAAGGTTCGTCATTTCATTCCTGAACTGGTGGTCTCAAGCTACGCCACCACCGGCAATAACCCTTGGGCCGAGATGGCTACCCTCTCCTCTCCCATCAGTGGTGCGGGAGGTGGCGGCAACCTGATCACGCCGAACACCCAGCGCGACAACCTGCCCCGCTTCAAGAATGTTGATGGCATCGGCCACCCCGGAGGTTGGGCTGCCACGCAATTGGCTTCGCAATCCGGCTATGCCTGCGCCAGCGGCGCTATTGCGTTCATGCCCTACTACCTGAGTACCCTGGACTCACTGGCCTGGCGCCATGGCATCCCAGAAAGTCTTTACCCCGAGTCGCTCATGCCGGGAATCCGTGAAATTGGTCGTCAGGCTTCGGGAAACATGTGGGGCAACGTTTATCCCCGGCAGGGCTTTCTGGTACAGCCCGACGACTTCAAGGCGGCCGCCGTCATGGCGCAACGGGCCGGCGATGTGATTACTCGCAACTGGCAGCCGCATGTGTACGTACCCCTCACGCCCGCCAAACGCGACGGCTACTGGCCGCCAGGCCCGATCGTTGAAAACGACGCGTCGACCCACAAATGGCAATTGCTCTACCCTCAGGTGCAGCCTACGTGCGCCATCTTCCCCAGCGGTCCGGTCCAGAGCGCGGATGGCGGCTATGCCTGGTCGTTGTGGCGTCCTTATAGCTGCTGCAAACGCGAGGGGCAGACCTTCCTGTTCAGCATCGACTTCGAAGGCGGTGCTGCATGAATAGGCTTCTCGCACAACCCTGGTTGACCACTATGAGTCTGGTGCTCTACGGACTGCTCGCCATGGCCACACATGCCCACGCCGCCGAAGGCGATTACCGCCTGGGCACTCAAGGCGAAGTGCTCGATGACCGAGTGATGTACACCATTGGAGGCGGTTCGGCAGTCGGCTCACCGAGCTCGCTTTACCGACCCAGCGGTCTCGGTGTCGGCGGATCTTGGCGAGCGAACATGATGTGCGGAAACATGAGTCTCACCAACACCCTGCAAAACCAGCTGAACGGCGCCACTGAAGGTTTCCAGCAGATCATGGGCAACATCGTGCAGAACGCAACCCAGGCGGTGATGTCGCTGCCGGCGTTGATCATCCAGCGCGCCAATCCCGGTCTCTATGAGTTGCTCAGTAACGGGGTGATGCAGGGTCGCATCGACTTCGACCGCTCCAAGCTGACCTGCCAGGCCATGGCCGAGAAGATGGCGGACAAGGTCGGTCAAGCCGGCTGGGGCGCGCTGGCCAAGAACCAGGAAATGCAGGGCAATCTGGAGCAAACCGGTGGCGATGCGGTGGCGGCGGTGAAAAACACAGAGGCCCGCAACGGCAACAATGGCGTGTCCTGGGTCGGCGGCTCGAAGGCTGGTGGGAATGGGCAGACGCCCATTCGGGTGACCGCCGACGTGGTGCGCGCGGGCTATAACCTGCTGCATAACCGGTCGGTGGACGACAGTGCCTCGATCAGCAGCAGTGATTGTCTGGGCGGGGCTATTTGCCAGACTTGGGCTTCGCCCCAGGAGGAATCCGAATGGGCCGTTCGGGTGTTGGGCGAGAGCGAAGTCGCAACTTGCGACAGCTGCGAAACCCTGCGTGCGACCGCTGGCAGCGGACTGACGCCGCTGATTCAGGAGGCCTACAGCGAACGCCTCAAGGCCCTGCAAGGGCTGCTGTCGGGCTCACTGCGGCCTACCCCTGACAACCTGGCGAAAGCCTCCAGCCCGATGCTGCCGGTGACCCGTGGCGTGATTGAAGCCCTGCGCGACGATCCCGACCAGGATCTGTTGGCACGCCGCCTGGCCAGTGAGACAGCCTTGTCCAGCGTGCTCGACAAAGCGTTGCTGCTACTGCGCACCCTGCTGGCGGGCAGTCACGAACCGAACATCGCCTCCGCCGAGCCGGCCCAAACCGCCTTGACGAAAAACATCGACGCTCTGGAGCGCGAAATACGCCTGCTGCAGACCGAACTGCAGGTCCGGCAGATGCTGGCCACCAACACCGCCAGCCTGGTGCTCGATCGGCATGCCGGTGGTGCCGATGCTTCGCGTACAGTCGAGCAAGGCGACCCCGAGCCCGGTCGACTCAATGATGCTGACGCCGGACGAAAGTAAGCCATGAAACGTTCACGGCTGTTCACTTTGCTTTCGAGTCTGGGGATTGCCGCGGTGATGATCCTGAGCGCCGCACTGGTCGCCTGGATCGGCCGCGCTGTGCTGGGTAGTTTCGACGCCTGGCAGCAGGCATTCGAATCCGTACGACCCTATCTGCGATGGTGGCGTGCCCTGCTCTACGGCGCCCTCTTTGCGCTCTGGTGGGGTCTGCTTCGGTGCTACCGACATCGACCCCAGGATCGACTGCGCGTGAAACGCATCGGGACATTAGGGCTCGTGCTCTTTACCTGCGTCGAGCTCACCCGACTGTGAGGTCACCACCATGCTCATGAGCACCAACAGCTACCTGGAGTTTTACCTCTCCCTGCTGGCCTGGATCATCAACAACGGCCTCTGGAGCGTCCTGTCCGACACCGGACTGTTCGCCGCGCCCTTTGGTGCAATCATCCTGCAAGAATGGTTGTCTGCCCGTCAGCAAGGCGCAGATGAAGGCAACAAGGGACTATTGTCGGTACCGCGAATCGAGAACCGGCTGTGGCTGGCCTACATCGTCGTGTTGTTCGGCTGCGCGCCGGTCTTTCCGTTGAGCCTCACGTCAATAGCGTTCGATGATGTGGCGAGCCAGCGCTGCGGCGTGAGTATGGCCAAGCCGGCGGAAACCGCCTGGGGGACGACCTTCAATACCATCGGCGAACGCTCCGCTAACGTGCCGATCTGGTGGTTTCTCGTGCATGCCTTGAGCAAAGGGGTAACCGCGGCGGCCACCGCCTCCATCCCTTGCGCACCGGATATTCGGCAGATGCGCATGGAGATCGACAGCTCGCGTATCAACAGCCAGGTCCTGCTGCAGGAAGTCGCCGACTTCACCCGCGATTGCTATGGCTATTCCCGTTCCCGGCTGTTCACCAATCGCCCGCAGTTGGACAAGGCACAAAGTCATGACGCGTCCTGGATCGGCTCAAGCTATTTGCTCGACACGCCCGGCTACTACGATACGGATCGGTCACGCACACCACGAGTCAGCTGGCCCTATGACGAAAGCCGCGATGTTTCCCTACCGCGGCTGGAGAATGGCGCGGGCTACCCCACCTGCAAGCAGTGGTGGAGTGATAGCGGTGTTGGCTTGCGCGAGCGCTTGATCCAGCAGGTCGATCCCTCGCTGCTGACTCAGCTGAAAGGTTGGTTGACTGGTCGTTCGAGCAACGAGATCAAGGATGCCACCCTGCGCGAGCTGGTCAGCCCGCGCCAGCAATCGATGTCCATGTCGCCCGGAGCGGTGTACCAGGACTATGGCTCCAGCGCCCGCGGCGGCTCGATCAATCAGGGGCTCAATAACCTCGCCACCAACACCGGGTTGGCCCTCGGCTCCTTCAGCAACTTCCCGGCGATGAATGCGCTACGAGCTGCCCTGCCCATGGTGCAGGCCTTCCTGATCATCGGCGTCATCATCAGCTTGCCGCTGATTCTGTTGGTCAGTACCTATCAGCTGAAGACCGTCATGACCGTGACGTTCGCGCTGTTCACCTTACACATGCTGAGCTTCTGGTGGGAACTGGCTCGTTGGGTCGACTCCAGCATGCTCGATACCTTGTACAACCAGGTTTCGGCGTCCAATCAAGTACTGTTATCGCTGCCCACATCCGGGTTTATGGATGGGACTGTCACCGCGCAGGTGATCGAGTATGTGATGGGGGCGATGTTCTTGG
The DNA here is from genome assembly GCF_946901175.1 of Pseudomonas sp. Marseille-Q5117. Taxonomy (NCBI): domain Bacteria; kingdom Pseudomonadati; phylum Pseudomonadota; class Gammaproteobacteria; order Pseudomonadales; family Pseudomonadaceae; genus Pseudomonas; species Pseudomonas sp. Marseille-Q5117. Next base: position 201,547 of record NZ_CAMPPP010000007.1, read on the forward strand.
TGCTGCCTGGACTGTTTTTGGTCGCCATGAGCTGGGCTGGCTACTCAATCGGCAACAGCCTTGAGGGGATGTTAGGTGGTGCAAGCAAAGCCGCGCATGGTGCAGCGGGCAAAGGAACGGATCAGTTGATGGGTGCTACGAAGAAGCTTACCTGACGTCATCAGATGATTTGAAATGACCTATGTAATGGCCATTGTCATCGTAGTTGCTAAGATAGGAGTTAGCCCCAAGGTAGTCAGGACCTGGATTGTCCTCTTCAAAATCCGTGTCGATGACAGCCTTGGACTGCAGAAGGGCAATCACAGCGATCACTAGCACAACAGAAGCGACCAGCCAGAAACCGATAAAGAGCAGCCCTCCGATCATTGCCAGTTTGGCAATCAGAAAGCTCCCGCGAACAAGTAATTTACCTGCGGGCATTCCTGCCGTCACCGCACGCTCAGCCACGCGGGACTCAAACGCTTTCAACTTGCGATACCCGCGCTTTATCGACATGCCACAGGTATATGCCCAGCGGTGGGCACGCGAATTCTGAACAGGGTTCTGAGTCGGCATGGTCTCGCCCTCTTCTGAGCGTTTTCATGGTTGAGACAGGAGTAACAGCCTACTACTGAAAACGGTCCGTGCCTGACCGTTTATCAGTTTGCCCAGCCGAAAAATCTTCGCTGGAAGACAGAAGACAAGCCCCGTGAAACAGCGTCTCTACAGTCATTGACCCATACAAATCGTCCGGCTAAATACAAGGTACGGATCGCTGTTATCGACAGCACCCCGCCCAGGTAGCCAGAACCTTCAAGGCTACGTCACTTCGATGATGGCTCTCCCCAAGTGCGATTAGCGTTCGGTAGCTCGCACGGTGACCGTTTCTACGGTGATGAACGCCTACTGCTCTCCTGAGCGCCTTTCGAGCTCTGCTCGTCAGGAAAACCCTCTTAATTTTCTTCAACCCACTGCGGGGAAATCTTTTCCCGCACGGGACAGGTTTCTTCGCGTTTTCAACGGAGACATACCATGCCCGACTCACTTACACCGGAAGCACTGAACACCCTTCGGTTGCCCATCGTGTTCACACCTGGCGCATGGCAACGCGCAGTACAGCTCGAGTGTTCCGATCACGCTGGGAAGCTGCAGATCGATCGGTTGAGCCACGTATTGCGCGCAGCCTTCGAAGCCCACCTCGCCAATCCACAAAAGCTCTATGTGCTGTTCGAGGTAGTCCACATTGAACCAACCGATTACTTAGACCACGATTCGTTGCTGCAATTGAGTCTCAACCTACTCCAAGAACCGGGTCAACCTGGCGCCTTACTGATAGCGCTTGCAGGAGAACACCAGCGCTAAGCGCAATTGGCGGCGCCCACCTCCACATTCGGACGGCATGCAAGACCTGCATCAATCCAGCCCATCACCCCACCGGGGAACCCTCCCCCGGCGGGCAAGGCGTTCCTTCGTTTTTCTTTCGAGGAAATTGCCATGCGCGATATCTACCAAGACGTAACTGGCAAGATTGTTACCGCGTTAGACCAAGGCGTTGCTCCCTGGATCAAACCCTGGTCCTCAGGTGGCTCAGCTTACATCGGTCATCAACCCTACCCCATCAATGCCATCACGCGACGTCCGTATTCGGGCATCAATTTACCGCTGCTCTGGGCCGAGGCCAGGTTGCAGGGATTCACTCAAGATCGTTGGCTGACCTTCAACCAAGCTAAAAAGGCCGGTGGGCACATCCGTAAGGGCGAGCACAGCACTCTGGCTGTGCTCTACAAGCCGATGGAGCGCGAGGAACAGACGGAGTCAGGCCAACCCGTACTCGATGAAAACGGTCAGCCCAAGGTCGCTCACTTCGGTGTTCTCAGGACGCATTTTCTGTTCAACATCGAGCAAACGGAGGGGCTCGAAATGCTCAATGACACCCTGCTCGAGACGGAACAGAGTGATCCCTTCCAGCCCAACAGCGCCGCGGAAAATCTGCTGTTAAGTTCAGGTGCACGCATCGTTCATCGGCCTGCCGACGAAGCCTTTTACCACCCGATCAGGGATCTCATCCAACTGCCGACAAAAGAACAATTTCACGATGAAGGCGGGTACTACGCCACGGCACTTCATGAGCTGACGCACTGGACCGGGCATCACTCTCGGTTACAGCGCGAAGGCGTGACGTCAGCCTGTCCGTTCGGCTCGCCAGGCTATGCGTTTGAGGAGTTGATCGCCGAGATGGGCGCTGCTTTTTTATGTGCCTACGCCGGTATACAGGGGGAGCTGCGGCACGAGGGCTACATCGACTCCTGGCTCGGCCTGCTCAAGGCTGACAAACGCGCGATCTTTCGCGCCAGTGGTCAGGCCCGAAGCGCCTCGGAGTATGTACTCAACCTGGAGCAGCAACTGAAGCAGATGGCAATGGATGACTCACGATACATGAACGATGGAGTTTGATGGTTACCTCACCGCTGCAATCGCATCACAGGGCCCAACGCGAGTCGGGCCCTTTTTTCTGCGCCCAGAAAAATCCCCATGCCGCGGGGCACTGATGCAAAGAATCAGAGATGGGCACACACCCCCAGCCTGTCATTCCGCATCCAGGTTCTGCGCCAGAAAATCCACCAGCTCGAGCGGACTCCGGCTGTCGATCACCTTGTAGATCAGATCGCGCTTACTGCGCGGCAACTTCTTGACCACGCTCTTCGCCGAGGCCCTGACGGCTTCGTCGGTCCCATGGATACGTGCCGCGAGCAGCAGCACGAGCGTAGCGTCAGTGAGGTTCATGGCAAGACCCAAAAAATATGCACCGCAGTGTACCGACTCTTTTCTTTCTCGTACCAGCACCCTAACAAAACGATGTCTAGCAGTATCAATATCCCAATTGCCGCACAAAGGGACACGAGCCAAAAGGATGGGTAAGGGTTGGAAGGGAATGGGGACCAAGGGTAAGAGCCCTACCCGAAAAGGCTAAAAGGCCACTGACCCAGCTATTTCCCGGAGGTCACGATGCTCGGTTTGTTTCGCCACAAAAGGCAGAAGCCCCCTCCGCCACCGACCGTGAGCGTCACCGAAGGTTACCTAGCTATCGAGTCGGCCCACAGCTTGTTAGCCGCGGAACACCGCCGCCAGTTGCTCGATCGCATCTGGCAGTACACCGCCCTCTCCCACGCGCAGTTCATCCAGCTCTATTTAAATCCGATCCATCGCTACGCCGAACAGGTCCAGCAACTCCCGGCCAGCGAGACGCACCACCATGCTTATCTTGGCGGCATGCTCGACCATGGACTGGAGCTGGTCGCTTGCAGTTTGAAACTGCGTCAGTCGTATCTGCTTCCCACCGGCGCCGCGCCCGAAGACCAAGCCGCCCAGACCGATGCCTGGTCGGCGGGTATTGCTTATGGCGCCCTGCTGCATGACATCGGCAAGATCGCCGTGGACCTGCAGGTCGAACGCCAGGATGGCCGTGTTTGGCATCCTTGGCAGGGCCCGCTGGATCAGCCCTACCGTTTTCGCTACCTCAAAGGTCGCGACTACCACCTGCACGGCGCCGCCGCAGGTTTGCTCTACACCCAGATTCTCGACCGCCCGATCCTCGATTGGCTCAGTGGCTTTCCGTCGCTCTGGGGCAGCTTGCTGTATGTCCTGGCCGGCCAGTACGAACGTGCCGGCGTGCTCGGTGAGTTGGTCATTCAGGCCGACCGTGTCTCCACCGCGCAGAATATCGGAGGTAACCCTAGCAAGGCGCTGCAAGCACCGGTTCATTCGTTGCAACACCATTTGGTCAGCGGACTGCGTCATCTGGTTCAGCACGAGCTGAAACTCAACCAGCCGGGCGCCGCGGGTTGGTTGACCCAAGACGCGCTGTGGCTGGTCAGCAAGACGGTCACGGACAAACTGCGAGCCTATCTGCTGTCGCAGTCGATCGAGGGTATTCCCTCATCAAACATCGCGGTGTTCGATGAACTCCAGTCGCATGGGCTGGCCGAGTCCACCCCGGAAGGCAAAGCCATCTGGACCGCGCTGGTGACGCAGGGAGACTGGGAGCAGAGCTTTACCTTTCTGCGCCTTCAGCCGGCGTTGATCTGGAGGAACGAAGAACGTCCCGAAGCTTTCAGCGGGACGGTGAGCGTGACAGTCGATGACCATCCGACTGACGCTCCGGCATCACCAGCAGCGTCAGAGGCTGTTAGTACAGGATCGCGTCAAAGCTCTTCGCTGAAAGATCCCATGGCGATGGAAGACGCTGACTATCTCGGCACGCTATTGGATATGTTCGAGCTGGAAGAGCCTGAGGTCAGCGACGAATCGTCAGCAAGCACTCTCGAAATCTCAAATACCTCGCTGGATGGCCCAGGTCAGGCATTTCTGAATTGGGTCAAAGAAAGCATCTTGAGCCACAAGCTGGTCATCAATGACAGCAAGGCGAAGGTTCACACGGTGGACGGCACTGTATTTCTCGTGACCCCTGGCCTCTTTCAACGCTATGCGCAGGAGTTTCCTGGTGTGTCTCAGGGCACCTGTCAAGAGATCGAAGAATGGCGCTGGGTGCAGAAGCAATTTGAGAAGCTGAAGGTCCACCGAAAGCGCGCTGATGGTTTGAACATCTGGGCGTGCAAAGTGCAAGGTCCCAGGAAGAAAACAACTTTGAAGGGATATCTGATTGCGGAGCCGACATCACTTTTAGAATCGATACCACCAAACAACCCGTTTCTTGCGCTTGATGATGGCTAACGACCTCACATAGGCAGCCGTCCAACTCTTTTCTTGGGCACTGCCCATGCAAGGATTGCCTCCCAGATTCTATATTTTTGTCACTTACAATCTAGCTGCAGATCTATCCATGACACGATCCTCCCGAAGCGTCGGTGTGCCCAACGCAGCGCATCAGCGATCTCTTCAAGCATGTGAGAAATGCAGATTAACGGCCACCCAGATACAGGTATCCATACTGTCATTCTGTTCCGCACTCAAAAACTGACGCCTACCACGCGCAGGCTCCGCTGTTTAACCCGTCGCCCTATTGACCTCAACTCACAAGCAAGCTGCTGGACCGTACCATCGCGACATCCCGCCTTGCGTGTATGTTAAAAATATGCAAAATAACGTACCTGCAGAGAAAAGACATGCGAACACATGACGACCTATATTCATTCCTTCCCCTGCGTCCGAGGCATTCAAGCCGGTAGGCCTTGCTACATAGCGATGTGCCCGATGCGCCTTGTGCCAAAGATTTTCATTTTCAACGAGGAAAATGTGCCTGCGGATTTGCGCGCACAGCGAACGTTGAACTTGGCTAGGGTTCCTGAGATTTCCGCATATTTGCTTGACAATCGCGACGACTACACCCTCTCTGCAATTACCGCTTCTGTTGATGGGGTAGTCCAATTCAATCCTGCTTCCGATACTGGCCTAGAGCAAAGCATCGGTACGCTAACCATACCAATGGATGCTCAAATTCTAATCAACGACGGTCAGCACCGTCGGGCAGCCATTGAGCAAGCTATCCGCGAAAATCCAGAACTTGGCTACGACAACATCCCCGTGCTTTTCTTCATTGATGAGGGGCTGAATCGTAGTCAACAAATGTTTGCTGATCTCAACAAGCATGCTGTGAGACCGAGTAATTCAATAAGCACGCTTTACGATCATCGAGACCAAATTTCCGATCTGGCCAGGTACCTGGCCAAAAACGTCGAAATTTTCTCCAGGATGACAGAGCTGGAGAAATCTAGCCTCTCTCCCCGCAGCTCCAAGCTATTCACCCTAAGCGCTATAAAAAACGCCTCCCGCGTCTTATTGAAAAAAGGAAAAGGCGATCTCATTGCGCAGAATGAGCGGGAGCTCGCAAAATCGTTCTGGGAAGAGGTGTCCTTGCAGATGCCTGATTGGATCAGAGCAAAAAACAAAGAGCTGTCGACGTCCGAATTACGGGACAATTACATTCACGCCCACGGCGTGCTGCTGCAAGCAATGGGACTTGTCGGAGCTGAACTGATAATCCGTAAGGAGTCTGAATGGAAAAATACCATCAGCCAGCTCCGGAGCATCGATTGGTCTCGAGCAAACCCGGAATGGGAAGGTCGCGCCATGGTTCACGGCCGGATCTCTAAAGCCACAACGAACGTGGCGCTCACAGCAAGTCTTATCAAGAAAAAACTTGGCGTCCCGCTATCCACGGTTGAACGCGAGTTAGAAAACAGGTTTCCTCAATAATGAGTAATGATCAATTCCTCTATCCATCGCACGATGATTTCGTTCAAGAAGCGATCATTTCTGGAAGACCGCTAGCGGATGCTGTCCGTGAGCTTCAAAGCATCTACAAGGCCGATAATCGCCCATGGGTAGTGGGTTTCAGCGGCGGCAAGGACTCTACCGTCATCCTGTCGCTCACATACTATGCCCTGAAGATGTTGCCGCCTGAAGAACGCCACAAGCACGTGTACGTCGTCTCCTCCGACACTCGAGTAGAAACCCCTGTAGTAGTCGACATGATCCGCCAGGTACTTGATTCGGTGAACGCTCAAGCCGTTCAAGATCAGATTCCGATGACAGCCCATTCTGTCACCCCTAAAGTTGGAGAAACGTTCTGGGCCAACCTCCTAGGTAAGGGCTACCCAGCACCGACCAAGGCGTTTCGCTGGTGCACAGAGCGGATGAAAATCGATCCAGTTAGCGAATTTATCAAAGACAAGGTAGCCCGTTTCGGCGAAGTCGTGGTGGTACTCGGCTCGAGACGCGAAGAAAGCAACACGCGTGCGCAGGTGATCACGCGCCACAAAATCGATGGATCTGCTTTGGGCCGGCATACCACCCTGCCAAATGCCTATACCTATATGCCCATTGAGCTATGGCACGCTGACGATGTCTGGGAATATCTCATGAGTGCTGCCAGGCCTTGGGGTGGCTCCAATCGAGTGTTGTTTGAGCTGTACAAAGACTCCAACGCTGGCGAGTGCCCACTGGTAATCGACACCAATACACCATCCTGTGGCAATTCACGCTTCGGCTGCTGGACGTGCACCGTGGTGACTCATGACAAAGCAATCGAGGGCCTCGTAAACAGCGGCGAGGATTGGATGCTGCCGCTGCTGCAGTTCCGCAACCAGCTACATGCCAGCTCACTCCCCGAAAACAAAACTGAATACCGTAACTACAAACGTCGTACCGGAAAAGTGACCTTCGCGAGAGGGGCTATAGACGACGACACAAATGCTGCAACCAAACACGTGCCTGGCCCGTATTGGATGAAATATCGCAAAGAGTGGCTGAAGCTGCTTCTGGAAATTGAGAAAGGTATTCGTGAGACGGATCGTGATATCGAACTGATCGGCCGTGATGAACTGCAAGTAATCCGCCAGCAATGGCTGAAAGACCCGAATGAGCCGGACTGGGTTGATTCACTTCCTAAAATTTACGCCGAGGTCTACCCCGCAGATACAGTTGAGTGGATCAAGAATGACGCCGGCGCCTTCACTGAGCCCGATGCGGCCATCCTGAACGCATTGGAGCAGGAGCACGGAGTGCCGGCGGTCCTGATCATGAAGCTGATCGATACCGAATTATCATTTTCTGGCCTCTCACGTCGGAAAGGAATTCTGGAAGAGCTGCAAAAAATCCTGGAGCAAGACTGGGGGGGGCTGGATGAAGCGCTGGAACGTCGCGCCGTACCTACAGTTAACGACACGTATAAGACCGCTTTCGAATCTCTGAAAGCCGAACTAGATGGCTTGCTGCAATGATTATAGATTCCCTTTCAGTACTAGATTTCCGAGTTTTTAGCGGAGCCCACAACTTTGATCTGGTTCCTAAGATCAAAAGAGGCAAAAACGCGCCTATCGTTTTGTTCGGCGGTTTAAATGGCGGCGGTAAGACAACCATTCTAAGCGCGCTAAAGCTTGCTTTGTATGGCAAAGGCGTACTGGGCTCAGGCGCAACAGTTGTCGACTATCACCAATATCTTCGTGACTGCATCCATAGAGCACACAACAGCATTGCCAAACCTACACGGGCGGCTGTCGAACTTACCTTCCGCTATGCGCAATATGGGCTCATCTCGAGCTATCAATTGACCCGGGATTGGTTTATTGATCGTGGCGGCAAGATCAAAGAAGGCCTTATAATTTCCAGGGACGGCAAACACCTGACCGAGCTTTCATATGATCAGGCACAAGCTTTTCTTAACGAGCTGATCCCGATTGGCGTATCCGAGCTGTTCTTCTTTGACGGCGAAAAAATCGCAAGCCTCGCTGAAGAAACATCCGGGGACGCTCTACGAGAGTCGATCAACAAGCTTTTAGGCTTGGACCTCATCGACAGGCTGCATTCTGACCTATCCGTGATCATCAGAGGCCGCTCAGTAAAAAAAGCATCTGAAGATCGCAAGCAAAAAATAGCTGAAGCAGAACGAACTTACGAGGATCTAAAGAAGCAGCTCGCTGATACACGCGAAAAACTTGTCCATATGCGTGTCAATACCGTCGAGGCAAACAAAAACCTGGCCAACATTGAGGCAAGTATTAATGCGCGCGGCGGTGCCTGGAGCGCTACAAGAGAGGAAGAAATAGCTAGTCTTGACTCACTGGCGAGTGAGAAAAAAGCCATAGAGCATACTTTGCATGAGATGCTGAGTGGCTTACTGCCGTTTGCAATTACCCGGAAATTGAACGAAAAACTCCTCGTACAATTGGACTCTGAGCAGCGCGCGGAAAAAGTGCAGGTTCTTTCTGAATATTTGGAGCGTCAGAAAATCAATTTTCTGACAGAACTCGAATCGACGCTAAAAATCAGCAAGGAGCAAAGACCTGCCCTTCAAGATATTTTCCTTAGGACATTCGGTTCAGAACTCGGTAATAGCGATCGAAGCCTATCGCCAGTACATGAGCTCTCGGACACCCAGCGATCTAGCATCACTCACCGCCTGATGAATGATATGGGAGCGCTCCAACAACGAGCCGCTGGTCTAGTGGCAAAGCTTCAGGACACTGATACCGGAATCGAATCTGCTAAAGAAAATATTGCTCGAGCCCCAGAAGAAAAAGTGCTAATGCCACTGTTTAACGAACAAGGGCAGCTACAAGGGCGCTTGTCCGTTCTAGAAGAACAAAGATCTTTGATAGTTGAGGAAGCGAAGACACTTCTCAATCAATTGTCCACTGCAGCACGCCAATTAGATGAACTATATACAGAAATTGCCGAAACCCAAGAAGCAGAGCGTCTAACCGGCCTTGCACAAAATGCCAGAGAAGTTTTAAGAGAGTTCTCTGCACGTGCTCGAATTGAAAAGCTCAAAGAACTTGAGTCGCAGTTTTTCATATCATTCAACGGTCTCGCGCGCAAAGAAGATCGAAACCTCAGTATCCAGATTGATCCTAGCTCCTTCGAGGTCGTTCTTATTGACGATGAGGGTGTGTCGTTACGTAAGGATGAGCTGTCAGCAGGTGAGAAGCAGATATTCGCAATCTCTGTTCTAGAGGCGTTAGCACGAACGTCGGGGCGAAGCCTGCCAGTAGTAATCGACACGCCGCTTGGTCGTCTCGATTCTGTTCATCGTAAAAAACTCGTGGAGAATTATTTCCCTAAAACCAGCCATCAAGTAATTATTCTCTCGACAGATACAGAAATTGATTACGCTTTTTATGAGGGACTTCAGGGAAGTATTTCTCACTCCTATCACCTGGTATACAACCCAGAAACTCGATCTACTCAAGCCGAGGAAGGATATTTCTGGCGGTGGGTTAATAACGCATGAATACATTTCCGCATAAATTCAAGATTTCAAGTTCGTCAACCGCGAAACTAAAATATCTTAAATCTAAGACTGGTCTAACGCCTAATATCTTAAGCCGGTACGCAATCGCCCTTGCTCTGGCCGATGAAAATGGCCTAGGCAATGCCAGCGTATCGGATTTAGAAGGACAGGAGTTCAATGCTCCCACCCTATTTGGTGAGCACTTGGATATTTACGAAGCGCTGCTCAGGCAATTCACACATCAAAGTGATTTGGACTGGGATCCCGTCAGGCATGTAGCGTCCCTGATCGAGGTAGGTCTTCATAAAATGGGGCATATACGCTCGCTCAAAGACGTAGCGCTACTGATTAGTAAATAATCAACAATCTTGACCAGCGATGCGGTTTATCACCCATCGCAATGGTCACATACTCACAGGTGAGGCAAGCCTCACCATTATTCCGATGCTTTTAGGGTCGATCTTAAAACTAACGATAGGATCCATATTCCCTTTAGCCTTAGTAATTTTACGCCGACGGAACAGGACGCACTTGATAACTTACAAGCACCGCCGGCACGATTCACACTACACAACGAAGATATGGCGCGCCATTTCCAGTACATTCCTTTCATACTCAACAGAAGCTTTCAAATTCCACTTGAGCTTCTTGCCGATTTTTTGATTTAACGCAATCGACGAAGATTTGAAGACACCTCGTTTAGCCGCAAAATTATCGTTATCGGCCATTGAGTTTATCTCCGGATCAAGAATAGTTAGATTGCCAATGGAATTTTTTCTAGGTTCCATCTCTATATCGATATCTGCTGCTTTTGCATTTTTTGGATATACATGTTCAATAGATGTCTCCCCAAAATCCAACAATCTATGTCCTTCAAGGCATTTGGGCACGCCTACCGCCCCACTCTCGTACCAAGCGTAATAGGAATCAAGCATCATCAGAAAATGCTTTATGTTTTTATTGCCTCCTGTTTTGCTTTGATAATGCAACGACATCAAACCATTGATAAAGTTATGTAATGGTGCACGCTGCTCAAGTAAGCCCCCTAGCTTCTGCCTTAGTGAATTTACGCTATACGCAGTACCTTGAGTACGTATGACTTCACATTCTGAATAATAAAGCCCCTTTAGCGGAGTTACATGCTCATTGCAAATAATTTTATACCTGAAAAATGCTCGCTCAAGCATTAAAACAATATCTCTGAACTTAACATGACCCAGTTCACTTGCAGCCAGCAATAGAGGAACACTGAGAGTGTGCCCTAAATGAACGACCAAGCTTGCCAACCGGGCTCTATCCCAGGGCGTCACAGGCCTTTGATCTGCAAATATCCACTCACCCTTTGTAAAAGCTCTGCAGCGCTCCACATCTGCATGAATAACTTTTAGCTGCGTGATGATATATTTTGCATCTTTCTTTTTTACTCCGCCTGGTGCCAACCCTTCGAAAAATGCCTCCATATATACATCAGCGAGTGCACCAGACCTAGCTCGTCTATATGCATGAGACTCATATATCCATTGTAAAAAATCATACGTTTTATTTGGTTTGTCCGACAGTATATCGTCCCAAATTTGTTCAGCCGCTAACTGCTCATCACCATAATCTTCCAAAAGTTCCAAGGTCTTAACCCTTAGCAAATCTCCATCTGTCAGCGAAACGCCCCGATCGTTAATTACCTGGAATAATCTATATGCATCTGGTTTGTTCTCCGCGACCATATGAAGCATTGAAAAATCGCTGAGCAATACATCATGTACCTGCTCGAGAGCGTCAACTTTCGCGGCAAAATCGTCACATTGATTTTGTACTTCTTTCAAATACGCAACAACTTTACCCATCGCAGATAATAACTTTTCATGCGAGTCAATTTCACAATCTGGCTCGTTTCCTGCCAATAAACCTCGAAAATAACCCTCATCTTTCTTAGACAAAGTCAGAACATTGGCACTTGTGACAACTCGATTAACCACCTGCTCGTGAGTAACAAATGATATCTTGAGATTTTTTACATAGTGCTCAACCCTTTTCCTGAGTTCGAGATCATCAAGAAAACCCGCGAGTTCACTAAAGACGTCCATCAGAGCATACCCGAACAACACAATTGTCGTTATTCGCTGCTGACCATCAACTAGCTGATAATGGACAGCATTAGCAACCCCCTCAATATCACTTTTAATGCTAAGAATACCGCCAAGGAAATGCTCACGATGCGCTCCACCTACACGCGAGCGATAACATACATCCACATCAGAAATGAAATCTTGAACGGAATCAGAATCCCAAGCATAGCCTCTCTGATATTTAGGGACGGAGAAAACCGTCTTATCTCCAAAAACATCTCCTACAGCAGCATGAACGGGCTTAATATTCATCCTTGGCGTCCTTTCGTTTACGAATCTAAAGTTCCAACGTCAGAGTAACAGGCGAAGAAAAAAAAGGCACTAAAACGAGCTTGTTACAAACGCACTCGTTGCTAACGAAACGATACGCCATTTCGGAAGACGCGTGACGACTTAGTTTGGAACGCCAAATAGAATCGAGGAATGGCCTGAAGAACCGTGGGTAAGCGCACAGTGTAGAACCACTGCGATGTAGTTTGCGGCGATTTCCCCACTACGATAACTTACAGGGTCTACACCGAAGAAGACGGCATCCTGGTTGCCTCAACTCAAGCTGTCCGCGCATCTGTCACCCCAGTCAGTAGACTGGACCAAACTTTTATCAACAGCGGCGATTGCGCTGCTCCGCTGTATTTAACTAATACTAATCGATTGCCCTATGTCCATTACCATAACAGGAGAACATAGGGCTACACCACAATCATTGAAAGAAAATATCACTCCTCAAACTTTAGAGGCCAAACATTTGTTGCATAGGTTTCAGCAAGATACAATTGTCGCTTGGCAATACTTTCAAAAGTCCACTCCCCTTTCTCCAGCCAACTGTGAGTATTTTTCGCCACACTGACTGGCAAGCTTAAGCCACTTCGCAAATAGTCCAAATTATCATCATTCTCAAATTTTACAGACAGAGCCTTGTTCTTCACTGTCTGATTGACATCATGAGGAAGCATAAGAAGATTGCCAATTCTATTTAAGTATCCACTATAACCTTCTTTTTCTTGCACTCCCAGCCACTCTACCCCTGGCTTCTTTGGCATTATAAACTCTACTCTCTGGGAAGCATTATTGTTACGCGGCCTCGTATCCAAAACTGGTTTGATGTAATTTTCTATTTTCCAAATTATGTAAAATGCTTGCCTAATATTGCTCACAGCAGCTCTTGAGAAATTCTCCACGAACCGCTCATCCGAACTTTTTCTCGAGAAATAATTCGACACTTCTGCGAGTGACAAATCCGCTCTTACCATCGCGGATGCCTCTCCAAAAAACTCTTGCAACGAACCCACAGAGTCTTTTGCAATAAGCCCCTGTCTAAACAAGTAGTTCTCAGCAAGAACTAGATACTTTTTAAGAGCCACGACATTTTCGCCGTGCTTATCCATTATTGCCATGATGAAAGAAGCACAGTGCGACTTCCATAATGGATCTACAATTGCGTACCTCAAATCTTCTAACTCGACATCCCACCCTTTTAAATCACCAAGTAGGAACTGCCGCCAATTCAAGGAGTCCTTACTAAACTCCTGTGCAAAATCGAGTGCCCGTATTGTAGTTGACGAAAGCACCTTAGAAACCTCTTCAAATATCATCTCCTTTTTAACCCGCTCATGACGATACGTAAAAGAAAATTGAATTAACTGAGGCAAATCTAGCTTCTTATTATCAGGCTGACTTTCCGAATTATCTATAAAGACATCCCACAATCTTGTAACGCTTTCCACTACATTTCCGCCGGAGGACACTGCATGCTCCAACAAGACATTTTTAATAAGATCAGCTTGAGACAAATCTAGCCCCCGCTCGTTTAATGTCTCAAACAAGCGATATGCCAATGATAAATTAGCAGTACGAACTACCAAAACATAAAAAAACTCGGTCAAAGTCTCTACCAGATCTCTTATCCGAGATTGCCTCTCCTCTGAATCTTTGCCTTTCAACTCTTCTTCTATAGAGCTGTAGAAAAAATCGAACGCCCTAATAATATTGGCCTGAACCTCGGATTTTTTATCACCCGCTCTATCCCAATACTCTCGCTTAGATTCGACCGAAGGGTTTTCGAATAAACTATTGCAGTAAAAATCATCTTCCCTATTCAACTTTAGGCGGGGAACAAAACCGGCATTTGGCGCCACAACACAATCAAGCAAAACATGCTCAAGCTTCAAGCGAATCTTTTGATCCATTATCTCGGAAGTATAAGATCGCAAACACTCCGAAAGAATTGTGATGGTAGTCAACCGCTGTTGCCCATCAATTATCTCCCATCTCGCGCTATCGTGAGACTGCTCTTGACCAATCACCACAATCGCACCTAAAAAGTGACCAATTGCATTACCACCAGGCCCTTGCTCCTTGACAGCAGTAATCAAGTCATCCCACAGCTTCTCGAGCTGTTCAAAACCCCATCTGTATTCGCGCTGATTAGGAGGTACCACAAAATAGGTAGACTTTATAAGTTCACTAACGCTTGTAGACTTTGTGGCCAATTGCTGACTTGGATTCATAATTAAAAACTCAACTAAATGGGATTAACTACCAAAGAAGAATGAAGATCTGCATCAAAATACAACTGCTTTGAAATATCTCCAAAAAAGTTATATTTATTTAAATTATCTAATGCTAACGATCCACCACAATTCAGCGAATGGTAAAAAATAAGAAGCCGTTCATTTGCGGATAACTGCGCGTTAACAATCGAGTAGTATTGCAACGGATTGCTAGGGCTTCGCACCTCTATGAAATCAATAATGCTTTTTAGAGATCCCACGTAGTGGCCAATAAACCTATCGTTATCAGCACTAAAAACCTTATAGGCCTGCGCAATTATTTCGCGCTCATCCCTACCAGTGGAATGATATTTCTTTACGTTCTCATAATTGATCTTGAGTCTTCGCAGCAATATACGAAATGCTCCCCGCCCCTGATTATAATCCTCTTTTTTCTCAGTATCTTCCAGATCTAAAGTCTTGACATTTTCATTATAAAGAAGAACCATGGAAAAGAAGGTATTTTCAAACGCCTGAACATTTAAATGAGCACTTTGTTCCTTCAGAGCAGAGGTAGAATGAGAAAGCTCTCGGGACTGGATAATTAAAGCGCCTAATATCGCAAACAAAGACAGCATCGCGAGTATCGGATTTAAGGTCCCTCCAAAGAAATCACCAAACTGCCCCCATGCAGCATGATCGACTAAATAGTCGCCAGCAAAATGCTTTTTATAAATCACAATGACACTTCCGGCACAAATTACTGCCACAGCTAATATGACCGCCGATACTTTTATCACCGCCGAGTCAAAAAAACCGGTGCCATCTTGAGCCTTATCCTGCATGTATCCATACCTTCTAATAATTTGCGGCAGCTAGGACTTCGCTATTACAAGTTAACGTTTCCAGAACTCATCCGAAACAGTTTCCATCAACGATATTACATTACGCTTAGTAAAGATCCAAATCGTGTCACCCCCTGAAATTACGCTGCATGTCTTCGGCGCGCACGCTATCACTAGATAGTCAGAGCCAGAGGCTCCCCAGGCTGAGATACGCCCCAGTCTTCCCGCGCGCAGACAAGTTGAAGCCCTGCGCATCCTCATAATAGGCAATGCTGCATAGCAAGCTGCATACAGGTGATTGGAGCCAGTCAGCATGAAGATCGCCTGAATCAGATGGACGGCTAGAATTTAGATCAGCCAGGATGAAATGTCA
The DNA here is from genome assembly GCF_946901175.1 of Pseudomonas sp. Marseille-Q5117. NCBI lineage: Bacteria > Pseudomonadati > Pseudomonadota > Gammaproteobacteria > Pseudomonadales > Pseudomonadaceae > Pseudomonas > Pseudomonas sp. Marseille-Q5117. The sequence continues at coordinate 217,104 of NZ_CAMPPP010000007.1, forward strand.
GCTTTAGCTGCAATGAATCTCAGCCTCAGCACTACACATCAGAATTACCTACCTAAGAGATCGTAAAGGTGGGATATCTGGAGCGTAGCCTTCGTATTTTTGTAATTTTTCCGAAATCTCGCCAGTCACTCTTATCAGAGACCACAACCGGAGTTCAGTAGCGGCGTAAGGGCAAGAATTCAGCGAGTCATGATGCGATTGCCCTAGAACGACTCAACCAACTTCTCGATATTGGCGCGCAACATGCCGAGCTCAAGCGTAATCTGTCGCGCCCCAAGCATGCGCGATGGGTTGGTGAAGCACTTTGCCACGGGTTCCTTAGCGGCGACGCGATAAACGCGCCACAACTCATAACGCTCCCGCTCACGCAGTGCCTTTTCAAACTCTCTGCGGGGCCAGTCAAATCTGCCATCCACACCTGTAGTCGATTTCACTTCAATCCACCGCGGCTCCCCGTTGATGTCAATGGAGCGGATGTCATGGTCGGCACCCGGATCGTCTTGCGATGTCCATACGACGTACAGCTCAGGTTTCGCATAGCCCATATCTCGTACTTTCTGAAGCTCCATGCGATAGACCAGTTCCTCACCACGTTGCCCCACGCGACTAGCCCGTTCATTCTCCGCAGCCGTGGGTGGTAGCCAGACATTCGTGGTTCCAACGCCACCACCTCCCCCTCCTCCGCGTAGTTCGATTTCTACTCCTTGGGTCGGCGCGACCGTTAGTAAGACATCTTCGAGATTCGGCAAAGCGAAAGTAGGTGCCGCAGGTGGAAGCGCAGGCGGAGCGTTAATTATGCGCGGCGTAGCTGTATCAACGGGCTGGACCGCGTCGCTGCTAGTGGAGCCAGAGGTGTTGAGATTGTCGAAAACCTGACGCAATGCAAGCTCCTCAAAATCCTCATCACTTTCGTCATCGTCATCGTCTTCGAGCTGGTTGGCCTCCTCATCATCCGCGATCGATCGGAAGCTATTGGAAAGCCCCATCTGCTCTAGATACTCTCTTAACTCCTCAAGCGTTCCACAAAGAAGAAGCGGAAGAAATGCGTTGGCGATGCTGCGCATCGTTGCCACGCTGGTAGCGCCAGCGATTTCTGCAAGCGCTTCAGCAAGCAATAGTTGAAATCTGCTTTTGGTCTTTGGCGGAATGACACAGACCTGCCCAGCACTGACCGCCACCTGAGCCGGAACGACAACGCTCGTCCCAGCCACGCTGTAGCGACGCTCCATACTCGAAAAAAAAGCAATGTCACGAATACTGAGGAGGTCCCTTTTGATCATGGAAAGTGACGCTGGCTGGAAACCTGAATGACCATGCCGATTTCGATAGGCAACTTCAAACAGTGCGCGCGCAAAAAGCGGTCTATGCAGAATGGCGATGACGCGCTCGGCCTGTTTAGGCTTAAACCAAAGTGGTGGTCGACACGACGAACCGAGTACAGCCTCACTTGTACCAGCGATTGCTGACAGTGGACGAATGCCGAGACCTGCAAAAAATGAGCGAGCGTGTTCGGTTCTGTCAACGACTCCGGTGGCACTGTCGGCATTTCGAAGTGCTTGTTCGAGTGCTGGAAAATCTGGTTCGAGGAGTTTTCCAGAACGCAACTCACCAAGAGTGAAGAGTCGCGCTCGATCGTCGATCAAGCAGCGAACATCCTCAAGCCCCGAGGGTAAGCCAAAGCTCCTACGTAGGCGGTAGGCATCTATTAGGATGGCCCGTCTATCCGATGTTAAGTGTGTCTCAGTTGCCCATGCCGCTCCCACATTTAGGAAGAAGCGCGACCAGTGCGTATCATTAGGCTGACTCGCAGCGCCAAGCGCAAAATATGCATCTCCGACTGCGTCGGAATGTTTGTAGAGAGGGAACACCTCGCCTAGCGGGGTTGCCGTCCTGGAGCCAACTAGGATTTCAGAGGGCGGGTAGAAGCCGTTGTGAACCCAACAAATCCGCATATTAAGAAATTCAGATTTGTTGCGCCGCTCGCGCTTAATGGCCTCCACAAGTGCCGGATATATCAAATCAGGCCGATTAGGAGCCCGTCCCTCTTGCATATGGCGATTGAGAATATCGACCAAAATCTCCGAACCAGGTGCGACTGAGAGTTTCAGCTTACGATACAGCAGATCATGACTCCCCCCGACAATTCGGTGGTCGTCATCGATGCATAACCGATTGGCCCTCGTGTCGAGGTGAAGCATGCAAGGAGCCGTAGGCTGCCCCGATCGCGACATCAGACAGGGGATCTCCTGCAGTTCATCTACGACCGCAGGAACGAGCAAATTGAAATTTTCGGTAAGCAGCTTTTCAAATCGTTCAGCTATCTCAGGACGCTCGACAACCAATCGAGCGTAACGCACGAGATCTGAGCCATTTAGCGAATTACGAATCCGCAAGCGCGCGATCAATCCTGACGCCTTTAGCATCTCCTTCGACGGGGCATCTATCGCCGCATCGAGCTGCGTTGCCAGGGGCTTTTTGAGATGTACCATGGTAGACGGCGCTACCCACTGGCCACGCTGATTCTTGACAACAGGATTGTTGCGTAATGCTGATAGAGCGAGACGGCTGATCGGTTTCTCGCTGGTGAGTAACTTCCGGTAGAGCGTTTCTCGCTCCCGGTCATCGCCCACTGCGGAGGCGGCGCGGCCAGCGGCATCAATCAGCCATTGCTCTTCGTCGAATGTACGGCAGTGACTTGAAATTGATTTGTATTGAATGAGTTCTGGATGGAGCCGGTTGGCTTCAGGTTCCGGGCAATCAATCCAAAGATCTGGGCTTACGATCATCAGTCGAACAGCGGGTAAGAGCTCACCAACAGCATTCAAAGTCGAAGCGGTATTACCCAAGTCAGCTTTATTCAGTTTATTCAATCGTCGCGGGTAAGCCGACAACGCCAAAGCTTGGCGTTTCTGCATGTCTATGGCGGTCATGGCACCAAGGTAATTCGCGAAGGGGTAATTCGCGTCGTTGCCAATTTTGGTCTCAAGTCCCTTTAAATCATCACCTGCACATCGCAGCCTTACTAACGAAGAAATTGTGAATCGCTTGGCACCGCATTCTACCGCCAAACTGGACAACGCCTCGTCGCCCGAAAGCTTAGGGACCAGATAGCGATTAGCACTGAGAAAACCGTGCAGCTCGGGATCCGTAGGAAGCACGATCTCTGCCGCACGGGCGAAGTGAGGATTGGATGCATCCCCTGTAGGCCAGCAAGCGTCCGTTGCAAGCCGCTGAGCTATTTCATTTGAAAAACGCGTCGAACTGGGGTTGCCGCTGCTAACGAGTGCCTTGAATGCGTCCGCGCCATATCTGTCGAACCAATCAGTTTTGAGAAGATCAATCGTCAGCTCGACGGCTTGATCGATAAGCCAGTCATTCCAGACGTGGTCGTTTATCCCGCTTCGATCCGTGTTGAGTTCGAATGGAGCACTAATACTGACGGCACAGCCAGTGACGGACGAGGGTGCTTTCAATGGATAATAGAAGTGACCGAACTGCCGGAGATCGATTCGCCGGCGAATGATCGGGACCGACACCGTGATACACAACTTTCCGCCAGGCTGTCTGTAATATACCGGAAAAGGTCGCCCTGAAAACCTTTCAGGAATTTCGACCGTCCGCAAAAACTCCTCCTCCTGGAACTGTATTCGCTTGCCATCCTGATCGACGAGCGCTCCTGTCCTCTTCGTCATAGTGACGCGCGCAGCAAAGGAGAGCTCGCGTTTGGCGTCCTGTTTCCAATAAAGCACACGGCCTGTGCGGACCGATCGAATAATGACCTCACGCAGTCCGCTTTTTTTTCCAGTAAGTGCTAGTTTGACTAGCGTGTCCGGCATGCCTGCAGCCATCATATCAAGGGCATGCGCCTCTCTTTCGACGCTAAACGCCTCAAGCAGCTCTGTCGACTTAAGCCTATAAGGCACGTGAACGCGAACACCCTTCTGCCGGGACGACGCCGGGTCTCGTTCGCGACCTGTTTCCTGTGTTTGAAGATCAAGTAATGCGACCTGCCCGCCTGATCGTACGTGTATTTGATCGCCAAAACGAAACAACGAGCGTAATCCGAAATTCTTGGAGCCGATACCATTTGCTTTCGGCGCCACGACCTCTTCTTGCCGGCTGCCCAGCACATTGCCCGTACCGACAATCACAGAGAGCCGCTCCCACCCATTGCGCTCTATATTTCGTCCGGTACCGACCACCTCAAGCGAATGGCCTCCGAAGTTGAGCGTCAGTGAAGCTCCGCCGCCGTCATATTCGTTTTGGACAAGCTCGCGCAGGACGTCACTTGCATCATGTCCTGCAACAAACTGCTCAATGAAACTCGAGCCAATCCTGGTTCGCCGGCTCCCGCTGAAATCAGGTGGTACGTATTCGGCTTCTGCTGAGGATTGAAGGATGAGTGCCTTTCCTTGGTTACGTGCAGGTCGGTTAGCCGTCTTGGCATCAGTCGTAATTTCCGACGCCTCTGACTCATCGACTGCCAATAAATCCTTCAAACGTAGCACCTCGCGTTAGGTGGATCGCAGTCTTGGAGTTCACAACTCTTCGCTGGCGTGTAGTGGTTTATCGAACCTAGATTAGGTTGCGGTGAGATAAATTCACAGGCATCGCTGAGTAAGCTCGACACGCTCCAGACTCACACCGACCGCACTTAGGATATCCACTCATCTCCATATCGTCTTCCGAACGACCAAAGATTTGCCATAGACGGGTTGCTCGCCCGTATAAGGAGGCGTACTTAATACTAGCCACTGCCATACTTGAGTCCGTCAGAAATCGCCATTCGCGATCGCTCGCACACTCGGCGCGAATGAGGGAGGAAAATGGGGCATAACTCGTTTTTTGAGCTAAAACCACCTTGCTGAAGCCCAGTCAAAACGTTCTTTGGAGAGAGCGACCTTAACTGTATTTACAGGCTTCCGGCTTACCACGCTTTGCGGCGCGACTCAGCATCAACCGCAACCACCCAAGCACGGCATCGATAGCTTTAACAATCAGGTTACTGCGCTGATCAGCCCTATGTCTCCATCACCAGGAAGTTCATAGCACCCATCGACACGAACCTCCGCCGCTGGAATCATGTGATATTCGATGACTCTACCGAAGTCTGAGCGAATGCCCGGATCACTTCACCAGCAACAGAGAGCTCCGCGTTACCTACAGCCATCGCCCGAAGCTTGCCTCGCGGACTGTCTAGATCGGCAACTCATTAACGAACGTCTTCGCTTCTTCAGGTTCATGCACCGGTAGGGGCTGTCCGGGGGACACAAGACTCGAACGCCTCTCAGATGGCATAGCTACCGAGATCTAAGATATCCGTGGGAGTAAATGTGGGAGTATTTTTTCAGATATGAAAAAGCCCAACCGGTGAAGATTGGGCTAAGTCATTGAAAGATATGGTCGGGACGGAGTGATTCGAACACTCGACCCCTAGCACCCCATGCTAGTGCGCTACCGGACTGCGCTACGCCCCGACTGATGTTGCATCTCGCTCTTCACCTCGAAGAGCGCTCAAGAATATATCGCAAGCGTTTGAAAACTGGAAGTATTCAAACGCCGCTTTTTATTTCTTGAGTACCACTAGAACATCTTCCAATTCGGCAATCATCTGCCGAATCATCTGCTTGTACTGGGTGGTATCGTCTTTGGCTTCGTCGCCGGACAGACGCAGACGTGCGCCACCGATGGTGAAACCCTGATCGTAAAGGAGCGCGCGGATCTGCCGGATCATCAGCACGTCCTGGCGCTGATAATACCGGCGGTTCCCGCGGCGTTTGACGGGGTTGAGCTGAGGAAACTCCTGCTCCCAATAGCGCAGCACGTGTGGCTTTACGGCACACAGCTCGCTGACTTCACCAATGGTGAAGTAGCGTTTGCCTGGGATGACGGGTAGCTCGTCGTTATGACTTGGTTCCAGCATAAGCCTCAACTCGGGCCTTCAACTTCTGCCCTGGACGAAAGGTGACCACACGGCGAGCCGTGATCGGGATTTCTTCCCCCGTTTTCGGGTTGCGGCCAGGCCGCTGGCGTTTGTCCCGAAGGTCGAAATTGCCGAAACCGGACAATTTGACCTGCTCGTTGTCTTCAAGAGCGTGCCTGATTTCCTCGAAAAACAGTTCTACCAATTCCTTGGCTTCCCGCTTGTTCAGGCCCAGCTCTTCATACAGACGTTCCGCCATCTCAGCTTTCGTCAAAGCCCCCATACGTCACTTCCTTAACGTGGCGTTCAACCTTTGTTCGAGCGAGGTGAGGATATTTTGCGTCGTCGAATTCACCTCATCGTCATTAAGAGTGCGCGATGGATGCTGCCAGGTCAAGCCGACTGCAAGGCTTTTTCTATCAGGATCAATACCTTTACCCTGATACACGTCAAACAGCCTGAGCTCTGTGAGCCATTCGCCTGCATTTTCACGGATTACGTCCAGCACAGCCGAGGCCGCGACGTCTTTGTGCGCGATCAGTGCAAGGTCACGACGCACTTCAGGAAAGCGCGACAACTCGTGGAATTTCGGCATTTTACCGAGCGCCACTTCCGCCAGAACCAGCTCGAAGACGAACACCGGACGATCCAGCCCCAGCGCCTTCGACAGCTCAGGGTGAATTGCACCGATGAAGCCCACTTCGCGACCATCACGCTCGATGCGCGCGGTCTGGCCCGGATGTAGCGCTGGGTGTTTGCCCGGAGCAAACGTGAACGAATCCAAGGCACCGGCAAAACCCAATACCGCTTCCACGTCAGCCTTGACGTCGAAGAAGTCGACGGTGTCGCGGCCCTGAGCCCAGCCTTCCGGCAAGCGGCTGCCGCAAACAACGCCGGACAACATCGGCTCTTGCTTCAGGCCTTCAAGCTGACCAACGAAGCGAAGGCCGCTCTCGAACAGACGCACGCGATCCTGCTGACGATTGAGGTTGTGCTGCAGCGCTTTGACCAGACCTGGCCACAGCGACGAACGCATGGCCGCCATGTCATTGGAAATCGGGTTGGCCAGCAACAGCGGCTCGACACCTGGATTGAACAGTTCGAACTGACGCGGATCGATGAAGCTGTAAGTGATCGCTTCCTGATAACCACGAGCAACCAGCAGACGACGCAGCTCAGGCAGATCACTACGCGCTTCGGCCTTGGCTTGTGGCGCCAGACGCGCTTGCGGGTAGCGAACCGGCAGACGGTTGTAACCGTACAGACGCGCCAGCTCTTCGATCAGGTCGACTTCCAGGCTGATATCGAAGCGGTGGCTTGGCACTTCAACGCGCCATTGACCTTCGCCGTCAGCGGTAATGCTCAGGCCCAAGGCACTGAGGAGACGCTCGACCTGTGCCGAATCCATCTCCATGCCGAGCATCTGCGCGATGCGCTGAGCACGCAAAGTGATCGGTGCAATCGATGGCAGGTGTTGCTCGCTGACGGTCTCGATGATCGGACCAGCTTCGCCGCCAGTGATTTCCAGCAGCAGGCCAGTGGCGCGCTCCATGGCTTCACGGGCCAGCTGCCAGTCAACGCCACGCTCGTAGCGATGCGAAGCGTCGGTGTGCAAGCCGTAGGAACGTGCCTTGCCGGCAACAGCAATCTGATCAAAGAACGCAGATTCCAGGAACACATCGCGCGTGGTCGCGGAAACACCGCTGTGCTCGCCACCCATGACGCCGGCGATCGCCAGTGCACGAGTGTGGTCAGCGATGACCAGCGTATCGCTACGCAGGCTGACTTCCTGACCGTCGAGCAGAACCAGCTTCTCGCCCTCTTCAGCCATACGCACGCGAATACCGCCATTGATTTCGGCGAGATCGAAAGCGTGCAGCGGTTGGCCGAGCTCGAGCATCACATAGTTGGTAATGTCGACCGCAGCGTCGATGCTGCGCACGTCAGCGCGACGCAGACGTTCAACCATCCACAGCGGGGTTGGCTTTGACAGGTCGACGTTACGGATGACCCGGCCCAGATAACGTGGGCAGGCGGCTGGCGCCAGCACTTCGACCGAACGCACTTCGTCGTGTACCGCTGCAACCGCAGCCACCACAGGACGAGTTACCGGCACGGCGTACAGCGCGCCGACTTCACGGGCCAGACCGGCCAGGGACAGGCAGTCACCACGGTTCGGGGTCAGGTCGACCTCGATGCTGGCGTCTTCCAGATCCAGATACACACGGAAATCTTCGCCCACCGGCGCATCAGCCGGCAGCTCCATCAGACCGTCGTTGCCCTCACCGACCTGCAGCTCTGCCTGCGAGCACAGCATGCCGTTCGACTCGACGCCACGCAGCTTGGCCTTCTTGATCTTGAAGTCGCCCGGCAGTTCGGCACCGATCATGGCGAACGGAATCTTCAGGCCCGGGCGCACGTTTGGCGCACCGCACACGACCTGGAAGGTTTCCGCGCCATTGCTGACCTGGCATACGCGCAATTTGTCGGCGTCCGGATGCTGCTCGGTGCTCAGCACCTCGCCCACCACCACACCACTGAATACGCCGGCGGCCGGAGTAACGCTATCGACCTCAAGACCGGCCATCGACAGACGAGCAACCAGCTCATCGCGATCTACCTGCGGGCTAACCCAGCCACGCAGCCATTGTTCACTGAATTTCATCCTGCTCTCCTAAGAATTCGTTACGACTAGCGAAATTGCGCGAGGAACCGCAAGTCGTTGTCGAAGAACAGACGCAAGTCGTTCACGCCGTAACGGAGCATGGCCAGACGCTCGACGCCCATGCCGAAGGCAAAGCCGGAGAACTCTTCCGGGTCGATGCCGGACATGCGCAGCACGTTCGGGTGAACCATGCCGCAGCCCATCACTTCCAGCCAGCCAGTCTGCTTGCAGACGCGGCAGCCTTTGCCACTGCACATCACGCATTCCATATCGACTTCAGCGGATGGCTCGGTGAACGGGAAGTACGAAGGACGGAAACGCACGGCCAGTTCTTTCTCGAAGAACACCCGCAGGAATTCTTCGATGGTGCCTTTGAGATCGGCAAAATTGATATCGCGATCGACCAGCAGGCCTTCGACCTGGTGGAACATCGGCGAATGGGTGATATCGGAGTCGCTGCGATAGACGCGGCCCGGGCAGACGATGCGGATCGGCGGCTGCTTGGATTCCATGGTGCGGACCTGTACCGGCGAGGTATGGGTGCGCAGCAACATGTTGGCATTGAAATAGAAGGTGTCATGCATCGACCGGGCCGGGTGATGGCCTGGGATGTTGAGCGCTTCAAAGTTGTGGTAGTCGTCTTCGACCTCAGGGCCTTCGGCGATGCCGTAGCCAATGCGGGTGAAGAACTGCTCGACGCGCTCCAGAGTCCGGGTGACCGGATGCAGACCGCCAGAGGTCTGGCCACGGCCCGGCAACGTCACGTCGATGGATTCGGCAGACAGTTTGGCAGCCAGTTCGGCTTCTTCAAACAATGCCATGCGCGCATTGAGAACGCCTGTAACACGTTCCTTGGCAACGTTGATCAGCGCGCCGACTTGCGGACGCTCTTCTGCCGGCAGATTCCCCAGGGTCTTCATCACCTGAGTCAATTCGCCCTTTTTGCCAAGGTATTGAACCCGGATTTGCTCCAGGGCATTGATATCTTCAGCGCTTTGCACAGCCTCTAGTGCTTGAGAGACCAGCGCATCCAGGTTTTCCATGTACAGACTCCAGATACAAAATAGGGGAAGAGCTTGAAGGCTCTTCCCCTATTTATGACGTTTAACACCTGGCCCCACAGAGGTGAGGCCGGGTGACTGTCGGGGGTACTTAAGCCAAGGTGGCTTTAGCTTTCTCGACAATCGCAGCAAACGCCGCTTTTTCGTTCACTGCCAGATCAGCCAGAACCTTGCGGTCGATCTCGATGGACGCTTTTTTCAGGCCAGCGATGAAACGGCTGTAGGACAGACCGTTAACACGAGCACCAGCGTTGATACGAGCGATCCACAGAGCGCGGAACTGACGTTTTTTCTGACGACGGTCACGGTAGGCGTACTGGCCTGCCTTGATTACCGCTTGCTTGGCAACACGGAATACGCGGGAGCGTGCGCCGTAGTAGCCTTTAGCAAGTTTCAGAATTTTTTTGTGACGCTTACGGGCAATGACGCCACGCTTTACACGAGCCATGAGTTACTTCCTCTATTCTTGACTAAATTAACGAAGGCGCAGCATGCGCTCGACTTTTGCCACGTCAGACGGATGCAGCAAGCTGCTACCGCGCAGTTGACGCTTACGCTTGGTCGACATTTTAGTCAGGATGTGGCTCTTGAAAGCGTGCTTGTGCTTGATGCCGTTAGCAGTTTTCAGAAACCGCTTGGCAGCACCACTTTTGGTTTTCATTTTTGGCATGTTCGGATACTCCGCATTCAGTTGATAAACATAATCAGAAGGCCTGCCGTGCCCTGTTGATTACTTCTTCTTTTTCGGGGCGATGACCATGATCAGCTGGCGTCCTTCCATCTTAGGATGCTGTTCGACCGAACCGTACTCGAGCAGGTCTTGTTCAACCCGCTTGAGGAGTTCCATCCCCAGCTCCTGGTGGGCCATCTCACGGCCGCGGAATCGCAAGGATACCTTGGCCCTGTCCCCGTCACTCAGGAAACGTACCAGGTTGCGCAGTTTTACCTGGTAATCCCCTTCCTCCGTCCCTGGACGAAACTTGATTTCTTTAACCTGAATCTGCTTCTGGTTTTTCTTCGCCGCGGCAATCTGCTTCTTCTTCTCGAAGATCGATTTGCCGTAGTCCATCACCCGGCAAACAGGCGGGACTGCATCTGCGGAGATTTCCACCAGATCAAGCTTTGCTTCTTCAGCGATACGAAGCGCTTCATCAATCGAGACGATGCCAATCTGCTCGCCATCAGCGCCAATTAACCGAACCTCGCGTGCCGAGATATTCTCGTTGATCGGGGCTTTCGGTGCAGCTCGTTTATCTTGTCTCATTTCACGCTTAATAATAATTACTCCGAATCTGGGCGACCACGCCGGGAAACCGCTTGCGCGAGAAACTCAGCGAACTGGGCGACGGGCATCGAGCCCAGGTCAGCACCTTCACGAGTACGCACAGCGACAGTCTGCATCTCGACTTCCTTATCTCCGATAACCAAAAGATAGGGAACCTTGAGCAAAGTATGCTCGCGGATTTTAAAGCCGATCTTTTCATTTCTCAAGTCGGACTTGGCACGAAATCCGCTTTCGTTGAGAGTTTTTTCAACCTCTGCAACAAAATCTGCCTGTTTATCAGTGATATTCATGATCACCGCCTGGGTTGGCGCGAGCCACGCAGGGAAGGCACCTTCGTAGTGCTCGATCAGGATCCCGACGAAACGCTCGAACGAACCGAGGATCGCGCGGTGCAACATCACTGGGTGTTTGCGGCTGTTGTCTTCGGAGACGTATTCAGCGCCCAAACGGACAGGCAGGTTAAAATCGAGCTGCAAGGTACCACACTGCCAGACGCGACCGAGACAATCTTTCAGCGAGAACTCGATCTTCGGCCCGTAGAAGGCACCCTCGCCCGGCTGCAGATCATACGGCAGGCCAGCAGAATCAAGGGCTGCAGCCAATGCTGCTTCAGCGCGATCCCACAGCTCATCGGAGCCGACGCGTTTTTCCGGACGAGTGGACAGTTTCATCTCGACTTCGGTAAAGCCGAAATCGCGATAGACGTCCATGGTCAGCTTGATGAACGCAGCGGACTCGGCCTGCATCTGCTCTTCGGTGCAGAAAATATGCGCGTCGTCCTGAGTGAACGCTCGCACGCGCATGATGCCGTGCAACGCACCCGACGGCTCGTTACGGTGGCAGGCACCGAACTCGGCCAGACGCATCGGCAACTCGCGGTAGCTTTTCAGGCCCTGGTTGAACACCTGCACGTGGCACGGACAGTTCATCGGCTTGATGGCGTAGTCGCGGTTCTCCGACTGAGTGGTGAACATGTTGTCGGCGTAGTTGGCCCAGTGCCCGGATTTTTCCCACAGGCTGCGGTCGACGACTTGAGGAGTCTTGATCTCAAGGTAGCCGTTGTCGCGCTGGATCTTGCGCATGTACTGCTCGAGCACCTGGTACAGAGTCCAGCCATTCGGGTGCCAGAACACCATGCCCGGCGACTCTTCCTGAGTGTGGAACAGGCCCAGGCGCTTGCCGATCTTGCGGTGATCGCGCTTCTCGGCTTCTTCGATGCGCTGGATGTACGCCGCCAGCTGTTTCTTGTCCGCCCAGGCAGTGCCGTAAACGCGCTGCAATTGCTCGTTCTTGGCGTCGCCACGCCAGTAGGCGCCCGACAGCTTGGTCAGCTTGAAGGATTTCAGGAAGCGCGTGTTCGGCACGTGCGGACCGCGGCACATGTCGACGTATTCTTCGTGATAGTACAGACCCATGGCCTGCTCGTTCGGCATGTCTTCGACCAGGCGCAGCTTGTAGTCTTCGCCACGGGCCTTGAACACTTCGATCACTTCGGCGCGCGGAGTGACTTTCTTGATGACGTCGTAATCCTTCTCGATCAGCTGCTGCATGCGCTGTTCGATGGCCGCCATGTCTTCCGGCGTGAAAGGACGTTCGTAGGCGATGTCGTAATAGAAGCCTTCGTCGATGACCGGGCCGATGACCATCTTCGCGGTCGGGTACAGCTGTTTGACCGCGTGGCCAACCAGGTGCGCGCAAGAGTGGCGAATGATCTCCAGCCCCTCTTCATCCTTTGGCGTAATGATTTGCAGGGTCGCGTCGCTGCTGATGATGTCGCTGGCGTCGACCAGTTGGCCATTGACCTTGCCGGCGAGCGTGGCCTTGGCCAGACCTGCACCAATGGATGCGGCGACCTCGGCTACGGAAACCGGGTGATCGAATGAACGTTGACTGCCGTCGGGAAGAGTAATAGTTGGCATGGCGCCTCCTCTCCTAGTGGTGACCCCTACCAAAGGTCACGTGGGTTGGGATGAGCCAGTACAAGATCCGATCCAGGCCATTCAATGACGAACGCCTGCCTTACAGCGGCAGGAGCCTTGCGGCCAACCGGAAAACCGAACCAGAGTGACTGGGATTCAAATCGAAAAAATTCGCACGCCGACCGCCTCGGGACTGAAGGTCATCCGAAGCCTGAGAACGCTTGAGCCCGGCATGCTAGCACAGATGAGCGGTCGCTCACGCCCTGATTTGGCAGAAGGCGAAATGTCCGATTTTATGCCAGAGTGCTGAACTTGATCGGCCCTTGCGCCCTCAGATAACAAGACATTGACCCACAAGGAGCATCCTCGCATGCGTCTGAAAAGCTTATTCGCCATCGTCGCCCCCGTCGTTCTGCTGCTGCCACTGAGCGCCCATGCCGACTGGCCGAAAGGCGAGCGCGAGAAGTACATGGCCCAGTGCACTCAGGCTGCGACCCAGCAGATCGGTGCTGCAGCGGCGAAATCCCACTGCGCTTGCGGAGCTGACGCCATCAAGTCCTATCCGGCCAGCGACATTCAGGCGCTGATGGACAACAAGGCGACTCCTGAATTGCAACAGAAAGCCCTTGGCCAGATCGCCAAATGCAAGGCAAATACCGCCCCGAAAAAATAATAAAATCGGGTATTAACATCGGCTGAAAGGCGGAAAAAAGTGCTGGAAATGAGCCTTTTCAGACGATTTATGCAGGTTTTACAGGTTTTTTTATCGTCTTTACGTTTCGCTGAAAGCCTTTCAAACCGGGGCTTTCAGCAGAAACGGGCGGTAAAGAAAACACGACTGATTGGCAAACAGCACGTCCGGGGGGCTCCCAAAGCGAACATTTCGACTATGATACCCGGGTGTGCCCAGTTGGCCTGAGCAGCACAGTACTACTGAAAATATATGTTTCTTGGAGATACACCATGTCTAATCGCCAAACCGGCACCGTTAAATGGTTCAACGATGAAAAAGGCTTCGGCTTCATCACTCCTCAAGGTGGCGGTGACGACCTGTTCGTACACTTCAAAGCTATCGAATCCGACGGTTTCAAAAGCCTGAAAGAAGGCCAGACCGTCTCTTTCGTGGCTGAGAAAGGCCAAAAGGGTATGCAAGCTGCACAGGTTCGCCCAGAGTAATTTCTCGGCGCACTAAAAAAACCCCGTCCAAGTGACGGGGTTTTTTATGCCTGAGACAAAAGGACTCAGCCGCAGTTGACGCGGGTGACTATCAGGTTGTTGTCGGTGTTCAGGTTCAGGCGATCGGAGCGGTATTCCAGGGTGATCATGTCGTTCGGCTTGAGGAAGCGCGCATTTTGCGCCCCAGCCTTGGCCCGCGCCTGATCCAGCAACTCAGGGGATGCTTTCTTGCCGATGGCGAATTGCGCTGCCGATGCTTCGCAGCGGCTATTTCCTGATTCAGCCGCCACGGGCTCCTTTGCCAACTCGCTGGAGGTTGTGCTGCAACCAGCCAACAGCGCAGCGGCCATCAGTGCACCCAGTGTCGCGAATTTCAAAGGCATGAAGCCTCCTTGTTTTCAAATATTTAAGCAGAGATCGTGCGACCGCCAATGCGGCGTTTGGTTTCAAGGCTCAAGCCATGCCCTGCCCCACGAGTGGAAAAATGCCGAGTGTGCCTGAGCTGCGCGCGGCGACTCAGCAAACAATCGTGACTGAATATTAACGACCTCAATAAACGTCGATGTAGTCATACGGCGGATTCGGCCAGTTGTCCCTGAGCGCGTTGTAAATCTGCATCACCCAGACTTCATCGCTGGCTGCGACGTTACCCACATAGCCCGAGCCCTTTGCCCAGGTTTCCAAGCGAAACAGCAGACCGTCGATATCCTGTCCACCGGTCACGGTGGACAGATAGGCGATGCCGTCTTTGGTCACGCGCAATTGGTTGTGTACGTCGTCACTGGCCGAGGCGAGCAATTGGCGCACTGCTTCGAGTGTGAGGCCGTCAGGGCTATTCAGATCGATCTGCACAACAGGGTCCTTGGTAAGCCGGAAAAGACCAAGTGTCGCATAGCGCTCCGCTCATGCCTAAGTCGCAGTGCCAAACGCCGCGCAAAATGGTTAACTCGAAAAACAGACATCCCGACCTTTCGAGCCTCCTCATGACCAGTGTAAGCATCGACGCCGCCATCAACGCCAAATGGGCCGAAGGACACAGCTCTTACAGCCCCGGCACGACGGAAGAACTGGCGCTGATCGGCATCGATCTGCTGGTCAAGGAGTTGGGAATAGAAGCGGCGCAGCATTTTATCAATCAGGTATTCGAGCGATACCCAATTGGTCAGGCCGAACAGGCGCAGTGAAAACCCGCAGGCAACCGCCTGCGGGTTGACGACTTATTTCAGGCGTTTCAGGCGCTCGGTCAGCAGATCAAAGAAGCCTTGGGCGTCGCCATTTTCGACCCAGAATGCATTCTTCGGTGCTTTCAGGCCGTCATACCAGTCAACAATGGTCTGGCCGAATGTCGGTCCTTCACGGCTATCCACCACGACGTTGACCGCCCGACCGGTAAACAACTCAGGCTTGAGCAGATACGCCACAACGGTGGCGTCATGCACCGGGCCGCCGGGAATGCCGTAGTGCTCCATATCGCCCTTGATGTATTCGTTGAGAATGTCGCCGACGATCTTGCTCGCATTGTTGTTCAGCGCGGCGATCTGCTTCAGGCGCGCGTCACTGGTCAAGATCTTGTGGGTCACGTCCAGCGGCAGATAGGTGAGTTTCACCCCGCTCTTGAGCACCACCTCGGCAGCCTGCGGATCGGCGAACAGGTTGAATTCAGCCACAGGGGTGATGTTGCCACCGTTGAAATGCGCCCCGCCCATGATCACCACTTCCTTGATGCCCCGAACGATCTCCGGCTCCTGAATCAACGCCAGAGCCAGGTTGGTCTGCGGGCCGAGCATGGCGATGGTGATGCTGTGCGGTTTGGCCGATTTAAGAGTGTCGATCAGATAATTGACCGCATTTCCTTTCGCCAGGCCTTTCTTCGGCTCGTGAACCGTCACGCCCGACAAGCCTTCCTTGCCATGAATGTTCTCGGCGTAGATCGGCGTGCGCATCAGCGGCTTCGGTGCGCCAGCGTAAACCGGCACATCTTCGCGCCCTGCCCATTCGCGAGCCAGCCGCGCGTTACGCGAAGTCTTGTCCAGGCGCACGTTGCCGGCCACGGTAGTCAGAGCGCGAATATTCAATTCATCCGGCGACGCCAGAGCGAACAGTAAGGCGACCACATCGTCAGCGCCCGGATCGGTGTCGATGATCAGGTCGATCTTTTGCGCCGCCTGGGCGCCGGTCGCAGTTATCACGGACAAGAGCAGCAGACTCCGGATCAGTTGGTGAATTTTTTCAGCATAGCGTTGCATGGCGCATTCCTTGTGCAGGTGAAATCGGAAATCAGAATGTAACCCCGGCGACCAGAACGATGTTGCAGTACGGCTGACATTCTCCTGTACGAATGATCGCCCTGGCTTGTCGGCTCAGTACCTTGAACTGCTCGTGAGTGAGCAGATCCCTACGGCCCAGCGCGCCCTCTTCGTTCAACGCGTCCAGATCGGCCAGCGCCGAGGGCTGCTTATCGAAGATCTCTTTGGCCAACACATGGCTTTCCACCTGCATCTCGCTGAGTACGACTTTCAGCGTGCTGACGAAATCAGGGATGCCATGGGTCAGTGCCAGATCGATCAACTCGACACCCGGTGGCACGGGCAAACCGGCGTCGCCGATCACGACCATGTCACCGTGGCCAAGCGAAGCGATCAGTCGCGACAGCGCGACGTTGAGCAAAGGAGTCTTTTTCATACGGGTTTGAACGCCTGTACTTCGGACATGGTTGGAATCGACGGTTGCGCACCGGCGCGGGTGACAGACAGCGCAGCGGCGATTTGACCGTAGCGGATCGCCTCATCCTCGGATTTGCCATTGGCCAGCGCTGCGGCGAAACCGCCGACAAAGGTGTCACCCGCAGCCGTGGTATCCAGCGCCTTCACGGTCGGCGCGAGGAAATGTTCGAAGCCTTCGCCATTGGCGAACAACGAACCCTGCGCGCCCAAGGTGACGATGACTTTACCGGCGCCCATGGCAATCAATTGGGTGGCAGCCGCTTCTGCCGACTGCAACGAGTCGACAGCGAGCCCGCTCAACGCGGCGGCTTCGCTCTCGTTGGGAATCAGGTAGTCGATGGCGGCAAACCAGTCCGCCGGCAGTGGGCGGCTCGCCGGCGCCGGATTGAGGATGACGGTTTTGCCCAGTTCACGCGCACGCTTGAGCGCATGCCCGACCGTCGCATCGGGAATCTCGAGCTGACAGATCACCACATCGGCGGCCTGTAAAACCGCGTCAAAGCGGTCGATCACTGCCGGCGTCATCGCGCCGTTGGCACCGGCGACAATCACGATGGCGTTCTGGCTGTTGTCATCCACCACAATCAGCGCTACGCCGCTGGAATCCTCCACAACACTGACGGCCGTGCAGTCGACTTGCTCAGCGAGCAAGGCATCGCGCAATCGCACACCATAGTCGTCATTGCCAACGCAGCCAACCATCGCCACCTGCGCACCCAACCGCGCAGCGGCAACCGCCTGATTGGCGCCCTTGCCGCCCGACACGGTGGCAAAGGAATGACCGATCAGCGTTTCACCGTCGCGCGGCAGCCGTGGCGCCCGGGTGACCAGGTCCATGTTCAGGCTGCCTATTACCACTACATTTGCTCGCATACATCACTACTCATCAATTCGGTTTCAGCGATATTCGGTGAACACGCCGGACAGCGGCGCGGTCGATTCGCGCAGGACAATGCTCGGGGTCACGATGCGTTGATCGGTGCCCGAGTCCGGCGCAGCAATTCTGCGCAACAGCACTTCGGCGGCCATCTCGCCCAGTTGCAGGATCGACTGGCCGACCGTGGTCAGCGCCGGATAGACATAACGACTCATCTGAATGTCATCGAAGCCGATCACTGACAGCTCGGCCGGCACCCGGACGTTACGTTCGGCCGCCGCACGCAGCACACCGATACCGATCATGTCGTTGCCGGCAAAAATCGCACTGGGCGGATTGCTTTCAAGCAGCCGGGCAGCGGCGTTGTAACCGCCGGTGCTGGTGAAGTCGCTTTCCAGCATGCGCTCTTCGCGCACCTCGATTCCCGCCTCTTGCAGCGCTCGGCAATAACCGGCCTGACGCATTTGCGCCACGCTGGTACTGGCCGGACCGCCGATCGTGGCGATGTCGCGATGCCCCAACTCGAGCAGGTGACGGGTTGCCAGATAAGCGCCGTATTCGTGGTCGATGCGCACCAGATCGGCATTTACACCTTCCAGACCCCGGTCGACGATGACCATCGGCGTCTTCACGCCGGCCAGCCCTTGCGCCAGACCACTGTCACCGCCGGCGGAGGCGACGATCAAACCGTCGATGCGCTTTTCCAGCAAGACACGCAAATAGCTGCGCTGCTTGTCCGGGTTGTCGTCGGAGTTACAGAGGATCACGCAATAGCCGTTGCGCTCGCAGTAATCCTCGATTCCTCGCGCCAATTCCGCGAAGTACGGGTTGAGGCTGTTAGGCACCAGCAGGCCGATGGTCGCCGTGGTTTTGGCTTTCAGCGAGCGCGCCACGGCACTGGGCACGTAGTCGAGGCTTTTGATTGCTGCTTCGACTTTCAGGCGCACTTCCTTGCTGACCGGGCGGGTGTTGTTCACCACGTGCGACACAGTCGTGTAGGAAATGCCCGCGAGCGCCGCTACATCCTTGATCGTTGCCATGGTTCAGCCCCGGCGACTGGCGCGTTGACTGCGATAGGTGTCGAGCACCACAGCGATAACGATTACCGCGCCGGTGATGATGCGCTTGGTCGGCTCCGTCGCACCAATCTGCGCGAGACCGGCCGCGAGTACGGAAATGATCAACACACCAAAGAAAGTGCTGATCACCGAACCGCGCCCGCCCATCAGGCTGGTGCCGCCGATGACCACCGCTGCGATCACTTGCAGTTCCAGGCCCGAACCTGCGTTCGGGTCAGCTGCTTCCAGACGCGAAATCTGAAACAGAGCGGCAATGCCCGCCAGCAGCCCCATCAGGCTGAACACCAGAATCTTGTAGGGCTTGGGATTGATCCCGGCCAGCCGCACGGCTTCTTCGTTGGTGCCGATGCCGATCAGGTAGCGGCCGAAAACCGTGCGGGTCAAAACTGCCTGCGCGATGAATATCACCAGCAAAGCGATGATGAACGACGGGGAAATGCCGAACGCGATCGGATTCGACAGCCAGGCGAACGCATCGCCGATGTACGCGGTGCGCGACCCGGTCATCTGATACGCCACACCACGGGCCATTTCCAGCACGCCGAGGGAGACGATGAACGACGGAATCCGCCAGGCCACGGTGATTGAGCCAGTGATGGTCCCGGCCAGAGCCGCCACCGCCATGCCGAGCAGCGCCGCTGGCAAAACGCTCCAGCCCCAGCCGAGAATCGCAACGCTGACCGTCGATGCGGCCAGCGCGAGGACCGAGCCGACGGACAAATCGATGCCGCCGATGATCAGCACAAAGGTCATGCCCACCGCCAGCACCATCAGGTCGGGAATCTGGTTGGCCAGGGTGCTGAAGGTGTTGTACGAGAGGAAATGGCTGCTCAGGACCGAGAACAGCGCAATCATCGCCAGCAAGGCACCGGCCAGGCCCAGATAAGTACCCAGGCCAAAGAAATTGCCACTACGGTTACTGGCAGAAGATGCAGTTTTCATGGGAGATCCCTAGGCGCTGCTTCATTGAGCAACGCATCACGTTTCTGGTAGCCGGCGAAAGCGGCGGCAAGCAAATCATCCTGGGTCCAACTGTCGCGCTCGAAGGTGTCGATCAGACGTCCCGCCGAAAGCACGCCGATCCGGTCGCAGATCAGCATCAATTCGCGCAAGTCACTGGAAACCACGACCAATGCCTTGCCCTGGCGGGTCAACTCGCCGAGCAAACCGTAAATGTCGAACTTGGCACCGACATCGATTCCACGAGTCGGCTCATCGAACAGCAGCACTGAACAGTCGCGCTCCAGCCAGCGGCCGATCACGACCTTCTGCTGATTGCCGCCGGACAGCTCCGAAACCAACTGCGTCGGGCTAGAACTGCGGATACGCATGGCTTCGATCTGACGCTGCGCCAGGGAGATTTCGTCGCCGTTTTTGACGAAACCGCCACTGGAGATTTCCGGCATGTTGCCCAAGGCGATGTTGGCGCTGATCGACTGACTGAGCAGCAGCCCTTCGCCCTTGCGATCCTCGGTGATCAGCGCAATGCCATTGCGTACCGCATCGACTGGCGAGCGAACACTCACGACTTTGGCCGGCGAGCCGAGTGCGATGGTGCCGCTGTCGGCAGCATCGGCACCGAATATCAGCCGCAGCAATTCCGTGCGCCCTGCCCCGATCAATCCGGAAATGCCGTAAATCTCGCCGGCGCGCACCTCGAAGGAAACGTCGCGGACCTTGTCAGAGCGCGTCAGGCCTTTGACCGTCAACGCCGGAGCGCCGATCTTGCGCGGCCCCATGTCGATGTGTTCGCCCAGTTCGCGACCGACCATCAAGGTCACCAGTTGCTCGCTGTTGTAGTTGGCCATCGGCTCGACGCAGACCAGATTGCCGTCACGCAGCACGGCAATACGCTGGGCCACCCGCGCCAGTTCTTCGAGACGATGAGAGATATAGATGATGGAAACGCCGCGAGCCTGCAATCGGGTGATCTGCTCGAAGAGCATTTCGACTTCGCGCGCCGTGAGCATCGCGGTCGGCTCATCAAGGATCAGCACGTGGCAATCGCCAATCAGGTTGCGCGCGATTTCGACCATCTGCTGATGACCGATACCCAACTCGCCAACCAGTGTGTCCGGGTCGATCGCATCGAGGCCGACCTGCGCCATGGCTTCGATCGCCGCCTTGCGCAACTGCTTGCGACTGATCCAGCCAGCGCTGCTCGGCAGATTATCCAGAAACAGGTTTTCCGCCACCGACAGCGTCGGCAACAGATTGAGTTCTTGCATGACCATGCGCACGCCAAGCTCTTCAGCCTGGGTACGGCTGCCAGGACGATAGTCCTTGCCGTGGAATTGCATCTGGCCGGTAGTGGGCGTGACCAGACCACCAATGATCTTCGACAGGGTACTTTTGCCGGCACCGTTTTCGCCGGTAAGCGCCAGTACTTCACCGCGCATCAGCGTCAGATCGATGCCGGTGAGCACCGGTTGCGCATAGGTCTTGCCGATACCGCTGACCGAGAGGACAGCGTTCGGGGCGGAAACTGACATAGAAATCTCCATGCGCTCGCCCGGACGGACGAGCGCCGTTGTGTCGCCAGATGACTTACTGGGTGACCAGCTCGACCGGTGTTTCGATCACGCCGTTGGCACCGCTGTCGACTTTCTCGCCCTTGATGATCTTCAGTGCGGTTTCGATGCCGAACACGGCCTGCTTGGCTGCAAACTGGTCAGCCGTCGCCAGCACACGACCGTCCTTGAGCATTGGCTTGATCGCATTGATGTTGTCGTAACCGACGACTTTTACCTGCCCTGCCTTGCCAGCGGCACGGACTGCGGAAACGGCGCCAACCGCCATGCTGTCGTTACCGGCCAGCAGTGCTTTGACATCCGGGTATTCACTGAGGATCGAAGCGGCAACCTTGTTGCCCTTGTCGATTTCCCAATCACCGGATTGCAGCGAGACCACTTTGATCTGCGCGGCTTCCATCGCGTCCTTGAAACCGGCCGTGCGCGCCTGCGCGTTGGTGGTGGTGGACACGCCTTCGATGATGCCGACCTCGTCGCCCGCCTTCAGTTGCTTGGCCAGGTATTCGCCAACCAGACGCGCACCCTTGCGGTTGTCCGGACCTACGAAAGGCACGTTGATGTTTTTGCTTTTGACAACGGCGGGATCGAGCTGGTTGTCGATGTTGATGACCGTGATACCGGCGTCTACGGCCTTCTTGATAACCGGCACCATGGCCTTGGAGTCAGAAGGCGCGATCACCAGTGCATTCACCTTGGCCAGGATCATCTGTTCGACGTTGCGAGTCTGGCCGGCGGTATCGGTTTCGTCTTTGATACCGTTGGAGATCAGATCGAAATCGGCGGAGTGTTCTTTCTGGTAGGCCTTGGCGCCGTCTTCCATGGTCAGGAAGAATTCGTTGGCCAGGGATTTCATGACCAGCGCGACTTTGGGTTTTTCTGCGGATTCGGCGAACGCCGAGGAGACAGGTAGTGCGGCGGCTGTGGCAGCCAGCATAGCGACAGCAAGAAGACGTGCGGCGAATGGCAGCTTCATGGGTTCACTCCGATCTTATGATTATTGTGAGCAACGTTTGCGCTGACGTAAGCTACGTCACGGCTCCGGGAGAAAATGCCCTTCCAAGCCGCGCAAACGTTTGCGTAGACCGAACTATGAGAATCCCGCCGGCATTTGTCAACAATCAGAAATCGTCTTTTGTTGTAGGCCGAATCGCCGAATTGGCAATTTGGCGCTTCAGGCAGTCGTATTGACGAGGCCACCGCTGGTAGCGCTTTTCGACATCTCCTTGACCAACGCACCCGCCACTTCCGCCAGTGCGGCGCTGGTTTGCGCGATCTGGCCCTGTATCGACATCACTGCCTGGGACTTCGCTTCGGGAGTCGGATAGCTTGCAGCCTGAGCCGCAGCCAGTTGCTGTTGCTGCTCCTGAAGTTGCTTTTGCAACTCCTTCATCCGCTTGAGCAGTGTCTTGACGGTAATGCTGAGATTGCTGTCGGCCTCGGTTTCACTGTTTTCCTGCACAGGACCACCACCGGTTCTGACCTGATTCTTCTCAGTCTTCTCGGCACCCAGCGCCTGCGTCGATGCCTCGTCGGCCGCTTCGTTCAGGGTGTTGATCGTCGCTGCAGTTTTACCGCCGATGGTGACAGCAGCGGGATTGGCAAAACCGACCGTCAGTGACATGTGAACTCCTAAGATTTGGTTTCCTTGAGGACGCATCGGCCTGAGAGCACTTTTCTTTAGCAGGGATTTGTCACAGGCCGGCATTTCAAAACACCGCCTATCGGTGAGCCGAACAAGAATCCGTCCGTCGTTCGGAATCCCGGATGGACGAGACCGCAGCAATGCTCTGGCTCTCGACAAATATTGATTTAAATCATCAAGTTAAACATTTTCCGCAGGCGCATTACGCATGGTATGAATCCTGCTCCCCTCCTTGCACCCCAAGCATTCAGATCGGCTTGGGGCGCATCTAGATGAACCTGCATCAGCACCGTCTCACGACTAGAGAGAAAAATAATGAAATCTGCTTTCAATACCTTGATTCCGGGCGCATTGGCCCTCCTCCTGCTCCTGCCAACCGCCGCTCAGGCAAAAGAAGTCGAAACCCAGACCAAACTGGCCAACGTCGTTGTACTCGCCACCGGCGGCACCATCGCCGGCGCTGGCGCGAGCGCTGCCAACAGTGCGACCTATCAAGCGGCAAAAGTCGGCATCGAACAACTGATCGCCGGTATTCCCGAGTTGAGCAAGCTGGCCAACGTGCGTGGCGAGCAAGTCATGCAGATCGCATCGGAAAGCATCACCAACGACAACCTCTTGCAACTTGGCCGCCGGGTTGCCGAACTGGCTGACAGCAAGGACGTCGACGGTATTGTCATTACCCACGGCACCGACACTCTGGAAGAAACCGCGTACTTCCTGAATCTGGTCGAGAAAACCGACAAGCCGATCATCGTCGTCGGTTCGATGCGTCCGGGCACTGCCATGTCGGCAGACGGCATGCTCAACCTGTATAACGCCGTCGCCGTGGCGAGCAGCAAAGACGCCCGCGGCAAAGGCGTACTCGTCACCATGAATGACGAGATTCAGTCCGGCCGCGACGTCAGCAAAATGATCAACATCAAGACCGAAGCATTCAAAAGCGCCTGGGGTCCACTGGGCATGGTGGTCGAAGGCAAATCCTACGGGTTCCGCCTGCCGGCCAAGCGTCACACCATGGATTCGGAATTCGACAGCAAAAACATCAAGAGCCTGCCTGACGTAGAAATTGCCTACTCCTACGGCAACGTCAGCGATACCGCCTACAAGGCACTGGCGCAAGCCGGCGCCAAAGCCATCATCCACGCCGGCACTGGCAACGGTTCGGTATCCTCTCGCGTGGTTCCATCCCTGCAAGCGCTGCGCAAGGATGGCGTGCAGATCATTCGCTCGTCCCACGTCAACGCCGGCGGCTTTGTCCTGCGTAACGCCGAACAGCCTGACGACAAATACGACTGGGTTGTCGCTCACGATCTGAACCCGCAAAAAGCCCGCATCCTGGCGATGGTCGCGCTGACCAAGACCAACGACAGCAAAGAGCTGCAACGGATGTTCTGGGAATACTGATTGTCCTTCGCCTGATCACGTCTCGATCGGGCAATTGCGCACCACCTGCCAGCTTGGCAGGTGGTGCCCGGCTTACACCCTTCAAGCATTTTTCCCACAAAAAAATTTGCCGAGTCCTACACCAAAACCGGAAACACGCTGTCAGAGGATTTTCTTGAATTTTAAGCAGTTGCGAAATCGCTTACAGTTAAATACTGTATGCACGTACAGCTTAATAAGGATAACCTCGTGGCCACCTCTCCTGCTGCTCCTGACGCTTACGAACGCATGGGTATGCGCGTTCAGAAAATCATCAATTCCCCCACCGCACAAAAAGCCAAAGCCGCACTGATTTTCCGTCTGCCGGATGAGCCGATGGACGACTGGGAGCGCTTGCTCGAGGAAATCGACGAGAACGACAACGTTACCCTCGCTTATCGCGACGACGGTGGCGTGCAGATTTTTTGGGTTGTGCCGAAGGAAGATTGATTCAATGAGTGTCCGCTGCGTTGCTTTGCTGTTGTTGTTTTTCGCCATGGGTGCCCAGGCTGGCGCCCCACGTACATTTTCCGAAGCCAAGAAAGCCGCGTGGAAACTTTATGCGCCGCAATCCACCGAGTTTTACTGCGGCTGCAAGTACACCGGCAACAAGGTCGACCTGAAGGCTTGCGGCTATGTGCCGCGCAAGAACGCCAAGCGTGCATCGAGAATCGAATGGGAGCACATCGTGCCGGCCTGGCAGATCGGACATCAGCGACAGTGCTGGCAGCAAGGCGGACGCAAGAATTGCACGCGTTACGATCCGGTGTATCAAAAAGCCGAAGCTGATCTGCACAACCTGGTACCAAGCATCGGTGAGGTCAACGGTGACCGCAGCAACTTCAGCTACGGCTGGTTGCCGGTGCAGTCCGGTCAGTATGGTTCCTGCCTGACGCAGGTCGACTTCAAGGCCAAGAAGGTCATGCCCCGCCCTTCGATTCGCGGCATGATCGCCCGCACTTATTTTTATATGAGCAAACAATACGGACTTCGCCTATCGAAGCAGGATCGGCAGTTGTACGAAGCGTGGGACAAGACCTATCCAGTGCAGGACTGGGAACGTCAGCGCAACCAGAGCGTGGCGTGCGTGATGGGGCGCGGCAACGAGTTTGTCGGCTCGGTAAATCTGAAAGCCTGCGGCTGATTGCAGCGGAAATAAAAAGGCCTCGAGCGTTATGCTCAAGGCCTTTTTAATGTCTGTTCAGCGTGTTTTGAAGGCGCTTCGCTTATGGCGTTAGCGGATGCTCGATCACCACGGATTCGATATTTTGTTTCTTGGCTTTTACCAGCGCTGCATCGACCTGCACCTTTCGCGCCTCGGCATCAGCCTGGGAATTGAACGGACCGATCAGAATTCGTGTTTTACCGCTGCCGTCCTTGACGACCGTCGGAACGAAAGCATGCTCGATCAACCAGCCGCTCAGGTCACTGACGGCCTGAGGGGTCTCGCCCCGAACTTCCAGATCCCACTGTGGCGCGGCGGCCGCCGGCGCTGCCGCGACCTTCGTCTCAGGCTTCGGCGCATCTACATTCTTGCCTTCACCGCAGCCTGCCAATGCCAGTGCCGCTACCAGCCAAACCAATTTGCGCACAACGCTTTCCTCGGAATTCGTAAAGCCGCGATCTTATCATTCAAAAATACTTCGCGAGCCCCGCAAAATGGGCACAAAACAACGAGAATGATGATTGCAGCCTCTGTATAGTTACGCCCTGGGAATTAATGCCGCTTCTGCGCGTCAGAAAGAGGCACCCAAACCGTGAGACTTCGCACTAATCTATAGATACCACCGACCTCTGCACTGTCTGAATCAGGTGCCCTACCAAGCAATCAAGGAGAAGACCATGCTGATACTCACCCGCAAAGTCGGTGAAAGCATAAACATTGGTGATGACATCACGATCACCATCCTCGGAGTCAGCGGCCAACAAGTCCGCATCGGCATCAACGCTCCGAAAAACGTGGCAGTGCACCGTGAAGAAATTTACCAACGCATCCAGGCCGGCCTGACCGCTCCGGACAAGCCGCAAACGCCCTGAGCCACTTTGCATTACGTAGCCAGTCCCTATGCCCCGCGCAAGACTGGCTAAAGATTCGCGCGCCGTTTAGCCATCCGCATTTCACCCCGCTGGGCACGGCGCCTGAAGCATGCAGATCCCCGTCACTTCCATCCCCTCCTCTGTTGCGCCGATATTACCTTTCACCTCTGGAGCTGGCTGTCGGACGTTTCCGATAGAGCACGGCGAATTTCGCCTTCTAAGCGAATATCACGCCACGCGCCATGCCTGTCGCCGCGACCATCATCAGGATCAGCAGCAGCGCTTCAACATGACTGATTCGCGCGTACAACTTCGCACGTCCGCTATCAAGCGCCACACCGCGCGAGGATGCGATGCGCCATTTGATCAGCGTGATCATCGGTGCAAGCTCCATCAGTAGTATCAGCAAGAACAGCGTCATCTTCAGATGAAACAGCGGCTGATGCAGGTAATAGCCAGAGCCTTTCTCGTAACCACCAAACCCACGCATTGCTCCGGTGATAAG
Organism: Pseudomonas sp. Marseille-Q5117; assembly: GCF_946901175.1. Taxonomy (NCBI): domain Bacteria; kingdom Pseudomonadati; phylum Pseudomonadota; class Gammaproteobacteria; order Pseudomonadales; family Pseudomonadaceae; genus Pseudomonas; species Pseudomonas sp. Marseille-Q5117. Next base: position 243,949 of record NZ_CAMPPP010000007.1, read on the forward strand.
CAGCGTCAAAGCTGAAAGCCCCCAAAGGTTATCCGCGAGCAGAACGCGCTTGACCTCTCCCGTGCCCGCCGAGAGTTTTCGGAAAGCTGTGCCGCGCGTCAGCGCCGCCCAGAAAGCCAAGGCAAACGCGAATAGATGAATAGCGGCAAGGACCCACTGACTCAGCATCGACGCACTCCTTTATAAAGAGTTGAAAATCGGCCAGTCAGTAGTAGACGAAAAAACCGCGCCTCGCTTGAAGGTGATGGAGGGATAGGCGCCCAAACGCCAAATCGCAGGCAAAAAAAATCCCAAGCAGCTGATGGAAGCTTGGGATTTAAAAATGCATAAACCGTGGTGGTGAACGCGGAACGGATGCTACTTAAATTCCCAACATGCAACAAGGCTTTTTCGATAACCGGTAGGAGAAAAACAGCGGTAAGCCTTTGGATATTCAGGTGTTTTCCACAACGAAATGGAAGAAGAACGCACCAAAATGGCGCTTGATCGCTTTGCGCTAACAGCAATGAATGGAGAGCTGATCAGAGCGAAGCGGAAAGGACCGGGAACAAGCGTTGCGCAAATCGAAGACAACAAAAAAGGGCTCACCTTTCGGTGAGCCCTTCCAGACCGCCCAGCAGAGCGGATTTTGTTTGGTAGGCGCGATTGGACTCGAACCAACGACCCCCACCATGTCAAGGTGGTGCTCTAACCAACTGAGCTACGTGCCTGCTGTGAGGCGGCATTCTACGGAATTCCGGAGGGGTGTCAACACCTTTTTTTCACCTAACCCTATGAATATGCAAAATATTTAATTTCGGCGCAGCGAGGAAGATTTTCCGGTGGCTGGCGGAGGTTTTTCAACTCGGGTAGGATCGACGCACTCGTAAAATATATTAAACAGAGGCGGCAGGATGGCGAACACCCAATACCCAGAGTCTTATTACGCTGCGTCGGCCAATGCCGTACCACCACGCCCTGTGCTGCAGGATGATGTGGAGACGGACGTCTGTGTGATCGGCGCCGGGTATACCGGGCTGTCGTCCGCCCTGTTCCTGTTGGAGAACGGTTTTCGCGTAACCGTGCTGGAAGCGGCGAAAGTCGGTTTTGGCGCCTCGGGCCGCAACGGTGGACAGATCGTCAACAGTTATAGCCGCGACATTGATGTCATCGAGCGCACGGTCGGCCCAAAGCAGGCGCAACTGCTCGGTGAGATGGCCTTTGAAGGCGGCCGGATCATTCGCGAGCGCGTGGCCAGATACAATATCCAGTGCGACCTGAAGGACGGCGGTGTATTCGCCGCCCTTTCCGCCAAACAAATGGGGCACCTGGAATCGCAAAAGCGCCTGTGGGAACGCTTCGGCCACACCCAGCTGGAACTGATGGATCAACGCCGCATCCGTGAAGTGGTGGGTTGCGATCAGTACGTCGGTGGCATGCTCGATATGAGCGGCGGCCACATCCATCCGCTCAATCTGGCGCTCGGTGAAGCGGCGGCAGTCGAGTCTCTCGGCGGCACCATCTATGAGCAATCACCTGCCGTGAGCATCGAGCGCGGCGCCAATCCTATCGTGCATACGCCGCAGGGTAAGGTCAGGACCAGGTTCATCATCGTCGCCGGCAACGCCTACCTTGGTAATTTGGTGCCAGAACTGGCGGCCAAATCGATGCCGTGCGGTACCCAGGTGATCACCACCGAGCCGCTGGGCGATGAGCTGGCGAAGGCGCTTTTGCCGCAGGATTACTGCGTAGAGGACTGCAACTATCTGCTCGACTACTATCGCCTGACCGCCGACAAGCGCTTGATCTTCGGTGGCGGCGTGGTTTACGGCGCTCGCGATCCGGCGAACATCGAAGCGATCATCCGCCCGAAGATGCTCAAGGCTTTCCCGCAACTCAAGGACGTGAAGATCGACTACGCCTGGACCGGCAACTTCCTGCTGACCCTTTCGCGCTTGCCGCAGGTCGGGCGCCTGGGCGACAACATCTATTACTCGCAGGGCTGCAGCGGTCACGGCGTCACCTACACGCACCTGGCGGGCAAGATCCTCGCCGAAGCGTTGCGTGGTCAGGCCGAGCGCTTCGATGCCTTTGCCGACCTGCCGCACTATCCCTTCCCCGGAGGGCAATTGCTGCGCACACCGTTTGCCGCGCTGGGCGCCTGGTATTACGGGCTGCGCGATAAGTACGGCCTATAAACACCATTGTGGCGAGGGGATTTATCCCCTCGCCACAGTAGATTCAGCAAGGCTTAGGATCAGAGCTGATCCCGAGCGATCCCGGTGCGAATGCGCAGGATATCCGCCAGCACCGCCAGCGCAATTTCCGCCGGTGTCTTGCTGCCGAGGTTGAGGCCGATCGGCGCATGAACCCGCGCCAGCTCTGCCTCACTCAAGCCACCAATGCGGCGTAAGCGCTCGAAGCGTTTCTGCGACGTCTGCTGCGATCCCATCACACCGATGTAAAACGCTTCGGTGCGCACCGCTTCCATCATCGCCAAATCGTCGATGCGCGGATCATGGGTCAGCGCCACCACTGCCGTGTCGCGATGGCAGCCTCCGTCGGCAATGAACACCGAAGGCAACTGTCGACGGATTTCCACGCTATTGAGCACCACGCCTTCAAGCACTTCATCACGCGGATCGCAGAGAATCACTTCGAAGCCAAGCCCTACCGCGAACTCGGCACAGGCCTGCGCCACGCTTGAGTAGCCAGCGAGCAACAAGCGCTGTGCTGCACCGACACGAATGCGCACCCGATCGATCTCACGCTCGATCCGCGCGCCCTGCTCGCGATCAGCAAACAGAGCGCGCGCACCTTTGGCCAGATCGACTTCGCGAAGCAGACGACGTTGACCCAGCAGCGCCGACTCCAGTTCACGCAGGTGCGCCTGCACCGCGCAGTCGGCGTCAAGTTTCTCAACCAGCACATCAAGAATGCCGCCGCAAGGCAGACTGACCCGCGAGCGCGGATCATCGCCTTCGCCGTAACGCACGACGCTTACCGCTTCGAGAAACGCACCTTCGGCGACGCGCTCAAGGAAATCCTCCTCGACGCAACCGCCCGATAGCGAACCGATCCACTGCCCGCCTTCGTTCACCGCGAGCAGCGAACCCGGCGCGCGCGGTGCCGAGCCGTAAGTGGTCAGCACCGTGCACAGCCAGATTCGCTGCCCGGCCACCGACCATTCCAGCGCCCGACGCACCACTTGCAGATCGAGATGCTGCATATCAGTGGGCCTTGTGCTCGACGCTCGGCGCGTCGGCTTGCAGCTTCTGCACTTCGCTCACCGCCAGTTCAGCGCCCTGCCCGCCCCAACCCTGACGCAAATAGTTGAGCAGATCGGTCAATTGCTCAGGACTGAGCTTTTCAGCAAAACCCGGCATCGGCTGCATGTGTTCGAACCCGGAGAACTTCTGTTCGCCGATACCATCCTCGATCACTCGCAACAGGTTGCGCGGATCTTCCAGGCGCAACGTGGTGTTGCCGCGCATGGCCACGGCGATGTGCGGTTTGCCTTCACCGCCCGCCGCGTGACAACCGGCGCAGACGTTCAGGTATTCCTGACGGCCGCGCTGCGCACTCGGGCTGAGCTTGTCGAGCGGCACCTCGACGAGCTCTTTGGCTGGCGGCGGTTGCTCGCCGAGCAGGAATGTCGCCATTGCTGCCAGATCAGCATTGCTCAGACTTTGAGTGCTGTTGTGAAACACCGGAAACATCTCGTTGAACATCGTCCCTTGCGCGCTCATGCCGTGCTTGAGAAACGTGCTCAGATCCTGCTGATTCCAGCCGCGCGTGGCCAGGTCGGTAGCCAGCAGGCTCGGCGCCAGATAACCATTGAGAATGCCGCCGGTCATACGCTTGTCCATTTGCATCGCGCCGGGCAGGCCGCGTGGCGTATGGCATTCGCCGCAGTGACCGAGAACGTCGACCATGTACTGGCCGCGCTTCCACGCCTCACTTTTGCCTTCCGCCGATTCCAGCTTGACGTCTTTGCCGTAGAGCATGTTCCAGCCCGTCAGGCCCAGACGCACATTGAACGGAAAGCTCAGACTGGTCACCGGCGCGGCGCGTTCGATCGGCTCGATGGTTTTCAGATACGCGTGAATCGCATCGGAATCGGCGCGCGGCATCAGGTGATAAGTGGTGTACGGCATCGCTGGATACAAATTCGCACCGTCGCGCCGCTTGCCTTCGGTCAGCGCAGCGAAGAACTCGTCATCGCTGTACAGACCGATGCCGTGCTCTTTGCTCGGGGTGATGTTGGTGCCGTAGATCGTGCCGAATGGCGAGACGATCGGCAGGCCGCCGGCATAGGGCGCGCCACCGGGTGCGGTGTGACAAGCCATGCAGTCGGCGGCGCGGGCGAGGTATTCGCCGCGCTTGACCTGATCATCAGCCTGGACCGCCAAAAGCGGCACAGCCAGTCCGACCGCAAAAGTCAGGCGGGTCAGTAAATGCTTCATGCTCAACCCTCCTTGACCAGGCCGAGATCGGTCAGCACGTTGCGCGTGGCGTTGTAATAACGCACGTACCCGGTGCAGCGGCAGACGTGATGGCCGAGGCTGTCCTCGATCACCTGTTCCAGCTTGCTCTGTACGGTTGGCTGGCGTTGCAGCTTCTCCACCAGCACGGTGGCAGCGTTGACGAAGCCTGGCGCGCAGTAGCTGCACTGGAAGGCGAACTCGTCGACAAAGCGCTGCTGGATCGGATTGAGCTCGGTGACCTGACCCTGCTCGTCGCGAGTGGCGTGGCCTTCGATGGTGCGGACTTTCTTGCCCTCGAAGTAGTGCGCGCCGGTGATGCAGGTGCGCACTTCTTCGCTGGTACCGTCGGGGTTATCGACGATCACCACACAGGCGTGGCAGATCCCCTGACCGCAGCCCAGCCGCGAGCCGGTGAGGTTTTTGTATTCGTGCAGGTAGTCGATCATCGGCAGGTCATCAGGGATGTCCACCGGGCCGACGGATTGACCATTGAGGGTCAGTTGAAGCGGACGGTTAGCCATTGAGGGCCTCCTTGATGCGCGCAGCGGTGATAGGCAGGTCACGAACACGTTTCCCGATGGCGTGCGCCACGGCGTTACCGATGGCACCGACAATCGGGATCATCACCACTTCGGCGATGCCCTTGGACGGATCGCTCGGCGACAGCGGCGGCAGGATCTCCGCAGTCTGCCTCCACACGGCAACATGACGCGCCATCGGCAGACGGTAACGGTTGAAGTTCCAGTCACCCTCCCCCGGCCCGCCTTCGTACAACGGCATCTCTTCCATCAGCGCATGACCAATACCCATGGCGATACCGCCTTCGAGCTGGCCCTTGACCAACTCTTCAACCAGTACCCGACCACACTCGATCCACGAATGGTGGTTGAGCACCTGAACTTCCGCCGAGCCTTTATTGACCTTCAACTCGACCAGCGTCGCGACCGGGCTGTAATAGGTCACGGCAGCGTTGTTCAACTGCACTACCGGGTAGTTGACGTTCTGCCGATCAAGCAAGTGGAAGCCGGCGCTGTTCATCTGCGCTTTCTTCGCTTGCGGCGCGCCATCGCCGTATTTCACCGCCAGACCGTCGAGCGGCAAGCGCTCGCGCACACCGTCGATGCTGTATTCGGCTTCGGCCCAGCTCCAACGGTTGAAACCGTGCACCGTGGCGCCCGTCACCAGACCGCGTTCGTGGGCGCGCTTGGCCAGCTCTTCGAAACTCAGCGGCTGCATGCCGTTGGCGGTCAGCTTGCCATCGACCCAATGCGCATCTTCGCGGCGCACCACGTAAGGGTTGGCCTGGCCGCCGTACGGACCCTGACGCCAGATCTCCAGTGCCGCCGGCCACAAGCCGTGGTTGAACAGCACACGCGCCGCTTCACGGGTCGCATGACTGAAGTAGTAGGCGGAGTTGGTCGCCGAAGACGCCGACGCCAGCTTGCCGACCCAGCGCGGATTGCGCAGCAGATTGTCCTGCTCGGCCTGACTCATGATGTACGGGTTGCCGCTGCTGATCAGCTGCATTTCCTGCCACTCGGTTTCTCCGGTCTTCACCTCGTGCGCCGGGCTGCCGAGGAAATCGGCGACAACCAAGGCTTGCGAAGTGGACATGCCGGTGCCGATTTCGATACCGATGTGGCGCAGGGTGATGCGCCCGTCTGCGGTGAATTCGATGCTGGCCATCGGCGCTTCGGAGCCGGTGCCGAAGTCTTTCTGGCAGATGGCGAAACCGATGCCGTACCAGTTATCCGGGTCTGCCGCTTCACGTTGTCGCTTGATCGTGTCGCGGTTTTTCCAGACTTCGTGCACCGAGGCCTTGTCGAGAATTTCGTGCAGGCGCAGCGCACCGGCCGGGATTGCGCCCTGGGTGTTTTTCATACCGGATCGCAGGGCATTCCTGCGGCGCAAATCGATGGCGTCGACACCCAGACGATTAGCGATTTCGTCGACCATCATTTCGGTGGCCGCCATACTTTGCAGAGTGCCGTAACCGCGCATCGAACCCGCCTCGACCGCCCGCGAGTGATACGCGGTGACCTGCAGATCGTTCTGCGGCATGTAGTAGATCGACTGCGCAGCCGTGGCGCCAACCGCCGCCACCGATGGGCTGTAGTTGACCCGACCGCCGCCGTCGACGCTCATTTCCGCGCGGAAAATCTTGAAGGTGTAGTCATTCTTGTCCACGGCCAACTGGTAGCGGATGTCGAACGGGTGACGCTTGATGCCGCTCTGGAACTGCTCGTAGCGGTCGTTGGCCAGACGCACCGGCACACCGGCGCCGTACAGCGCAGCCAGGGCTGCGTAGTAGACAAAAATGTTGTGGTCTTTGGAGCCATAGCCGACGGTATAGCCCGGGTGCATGTTCAGGTTGGCCAGGCCGAAACGCGACGGCCCGATCATCTTCGCGGTCTCGGTCGCGACTTCCAGCGGGCATTGCGTCGCCACGACGAAATGCAGGGTTTTGGTTTTCGGGTCGTACCAGCCGTTGCCGTTGTCCGGCTCGAGGGCGGCCGGTTCGATCGACGGCGTCTTGTAGCGCTCATCGAACACCAGCCAGTTGTCTGGCAGCGTGTCGATTTCCTGCTTCATGCGGTCGGCGTAGAACAGGCCGCGCTCGGTGAGGTTGCCATGCAGGTTCGGCGATGCATTCCACACTGGACGGCGGTTCTTCAGCATCGGGAACAGGATCGAATCCTTGAGGCTGGCGAACTCGTCTTCGTCCGCCGAGGTCGCGCCACCGACGCGCACGTAGCGGAAGCTGCCGTAGGGGTCGCCTTCGTAGAACGGCACTTTGGCGCCGTAACGAATCGCTTTGTCATTGAATTTGAGTTGATTCTTTGCCTGACGGAAACGCTCGAAATCGTTCCAGATCAGGATCGCCACCGGGTGCCCGATGAACATCGGCACTTTACCTTCCGGCAGCAATGGATCAGGCGCGTGCTCTTCGGGGAAGACGATACCGTCCTTGTCCAGATCGGCAGCGGTAACGATGCGGTCCGGCTGCAGATCGGCGCCGAGCCACGACAGGTCGTAACCTGCGTAGATACGGTCGGCCTTGATGGTTTTCAGCAGCATCGCGTGGCCTTGTTGCTCAGGCCAGCCAGGCATGTCTTTGGCGCGGATGTCGCGGGCAAACACCTTGCTGCCGCAGACCTTGGACAAGGCATCGTTGCGTTGACGGGCCTTGCCGTTATTGCCGAGCCATTTCTCGGACGGCACGGTGACGCTGTTTTCCATCAAGGCAGCCAGCGCATGACTGCTGAGCGGCGTAAGCGTAACGCTCACACCCGCCACCAGCCCGCCCTGGAGGAACGAGCGCCGGGATATTTCACGGTTGGACATGGATCATCCTCTGGGCGGTTATAGGTCCGCCCTTGTGGTTATCTACTGGGGATCTCGAGTCGTGCAGAAGCTCTTTCTGGCGAAGCAAAGAGCTGTGTTGACAGTGCAAAGCTGACCGAAAGGTTAACTTTAAAGATTTCTGCGCCCACAGCAAACAACCAGTTACAAAAACCTGACTAAATAATCAAAAAATCAATGCGACGTGGCACCGCATCCGATCCGCCGAGATAACAGAGCGAGCCTATGTGGGAGCGAGCCTGCTCGCGAAAACGTTTTTCCAGGCAATACAGATTTTGAATGTGCCGGCGCTTTCGCGAGCAGGCTCGCTCCCACAGGGATTCGCGTGGACTTAAGGAGAGAGGAAGAGGAATAACCAAATTTCAGACACAAAAAACCCCGGTCTTTCGACCAGGGTCTTTGCTATCGATCCGACCCAGCCTATGACTGGTTTCGGCGCTTCAAGGCGTTCAGTGGTCCTTGAAACAGATATGGCGCAGCGGACGGGACTCGAACCCGCGACCCCCGGCGTGACAGGCCGGTATTCTAACCGACTGAACTACCGCTGCGTATCGCTTTGAGCTTGCGCTCAAGTAACTCGTTTTGATTACCGGCTTCGGTGCCTGGTAATCGCGAACCAGATCAATCTGACTCGTAAAATATGGCGCAGCGGACGGGACTCGAACCCGCGACCCCCGGCGTGACAGGCCGGTATTCTAACCGACTGAACTACCGCTGCGCGTCGGTGCAGGCACTTTCAGCCTACTCTCTTGCTTGCGCAAGCTTCTCGGGAGTGGTGGGTGATGACGGGATCGAACCGCCGACATTCTGCTTGTAAGGCAGACGCTCTCCCAGCTGAGCTAATCACCCGTTTGCATCTCCGAGGCCGCGAAATTTACGCAGGTGGCGAAGCTAAGTCAATAGCAGGATTGGAGTTTTTTTCAAAAACGGCTTCAAGCTTCAAGAAAAGGATGATCACCTAAACCAGGCAGACCAGCGTCTTGCTTTAACTTGAAGCTTGCAGCTTGAAGCTTGAAGCTTGAAGCTTGCAGCTTGAAGCTTGAAGCTTGAAGCTTGAAGCTTGAAGCTTGAAGCTTGAAGCTTGAAGCTTGAAGCTTGAAGCTTGAAGCTGCCTTTCACTGCTCGTAGATCATCTTCTTGGTCATGCCGCCATCGACGACAAATTCCTGCCCGGTGACAAATCCCGCATTGCGCGACAGCAACCACGCCACCATCGCCGCCACGTCTTCGACCGTCCCCACCCTGCCCGCCGGATGCTGAGCATGATCGGCATCGGCCAAAGGTTCGGCGCGACGCACCGAGGGATCACGCGCGTCGATCCAGCCCGGACTGACTGCGTTCACGCGGATTTCCGGCCCAAGGCTGATTGCCAGCGCATGGGTCAGCGCCAACAGCCCGCCCTTGCTCGCCGCATACGCCTCGGAGTCCGCCTCCGACTGTCGCGCACGGGTCGAGGCCAGGTTGACGATCGAACCGTTATGCGCACGCAGGTACGGCGCGCAGTGCTTGGCCAACAACATCGGCCCGCTGAGATTCACCGCCAGCACCCGATTCCAATGCGCCAGATCGAGGCTTTCCAGAGTGATGTTGTGCGGATCGGCCACCGCCGCGTTGCAAACCAATGCATCAAGGCGACCAAACTGCCCCAATACCTCGGCCACGCCCAGCGCGACCTGATTTTCGTCGGCGACGTCCATGGCGATGAACCAGGCATTCTCGCCGAGCACCTTCGCCACTTTCGAACCACGCGCCCGATCGAGATCAGTCAGCACCACTTGCCAGCCTTCGCTGATCAGCCAGGCGGCAATTCCGAGGCCGATACCGCGTGCAGCGCCAGTGACCATCGCCACGCGGCCATGGGTATTGGTCGCCGGTGTGGACAACTCGATCACAATGCCGCCAGACCGCGCGCCAGGTCGGCTTGCAGGTCAGCCACATCTTCCAGACCGACCGCGACACGGATCAGGCTGTCGCGAATCCCCGCCGCCTCACGCTCCTGCGGTGCCAGACGACCGTGGGAGGTGGTGCTTGGATGGGTGATGGTGGTTTTGCTGTCGCCAAGGTTGGCGGTGATCGAAATCAACCGCGTGGCATCGATAAAGCGCCAGGCGCCTTCTTTGCCGCCCTTGACCTCGAAGCTGACCACCGCACCGAAGCCCTTCTGCTGGCGCTGGGCCAGCTCGTGTTGCGGATGGCTCTTGAGGCCGGCGTAATGGACTTTCTCGATGCCGTCCTGCTGCTCCAGCCATTCGGCCAGCGCCTGAGCATTGGCGCAGTGCGCTTTCATGCGCAGGTTGAGGGTCTCGAGGCCTTTGAGGAAGATCCACGCATTGAACGGGCTGAGAGTCGGCCCGGCGGTCCGCAGAAAACCCACTACTTCTTTCATCTGTTCACCGCGACCGGCAACAACGCCGCCCATGCAGCGGCCCTGACCGTCGATGAACTTGGTCGCCGAGTGCACGACAATATCCGCGCCGAGCTTCAGCGGCTGCTGCAACGCTGGAGTGCAGAAGCAGTTGTCGACCACCAGCTGCGCGCCCTTGGCGTGCGCGATTTCTGCCAGTGCGGCGATATCCACCAGTTCGGCCAACGGATTGGACGGCGATTCGACAAAAAGCAGTTTGGTGTTGGATTTGATTGCCGCACCCCAGGCCGACAGATCGGCCAGCGGGACGTAATCGACTTCGACGCCGAAGCGCTTGAAATACTTCTCGAACAGGCTGATGGTCGAGCCGAACACGCTGCGCGACACCAGCACGTGATCGCCCGCACTGCACAGGCTCATCACCACCGCCATGATCGCGGCCATGCCGGTGGCCGTGGCGACGGCCTGCTCGGCGCCTTCCAGCGCGGCGATGCGCTCTTCGAATGCGCGCACGGTCGGGTTGGTGTAACGCGAGTAGACGTTGCCCGGCACTTCGCCGGCAAAGCGCGCCGCCGCATCGGCAGCGGTGCGGAACACATAGCTGGAGGTGAAGAACATCGGATCACCGTGCTCGCCTTCCGGCGTGCGGTGCTGACCGGCACGCACGGCCAGGGTATCGAACGCTACGCCTTCGAGGTCGCTGTCCAGCCGACCGGCATCCCATTCCTGACTCATGCTGTCTCTCCTTTGTTCACGAACAATAAATATCAGATACAAAACCGGCCCCTCAGGGCCGGTGGAAACTCAGTTGTTGTACAGATCGATGATCGCACTGACTGCCTGGGTCTTGACCTTCGAGGCATCGTTGCGCGCCTGTTCGATCTTGTTCAGGTAAGCCTCGTCGACGTCACCAGTCACGTACTTGCCGTCGAACACCGCACAATCGAAGTGCTCGATCTTGATCTTGCCGCCACCGACCGCTTCGATCAAGTCAGGCAAGTCCTGATAGATCAGCCAGTCAGCGCCGATCAGATCGGCCACGTCCTGAGTCGAACGGTTGTGCGCGATCAGTTCGTGGGCGCTCGGCATGTCGATACCGTAGACGTTCGGGAAGCGCACCGCAGGTGCCGCCGAGCAGAAGTAGACGTTTTTCGCGCCGGCTTCGCGGGCCATCTGGATGATCTGCTTGCAAGTGGTGCCGCGCACGATCGAGTCATCGACCAGCATGACGTTCTTGCCGCGGAATTCCAGCTCGATGGCGTTGAGCTTCTGGCGTACCGACTTCTTGCGTGCCGCCTGGCCCGGCATGATGAAGGTGCGACCGATGTAGCGGTTCTTGACGAAGCCTTCGCGGAATTTCACGCCCAGGTGATTGGCCAGCTCCAGCGCGGCAGTACGGCTGGTGTCCGGAATCGGGATGACCACGTCGATGTCGTGCTCAGGACGCTCGCGCAGGATTTTCTCGGCGAGCTTCTCGCCCATGCGCAGACGCGCCTTGTACACCGACACGCCGTCGATGATCGAATCCGGACGCGCCAGGTAGACGTGTTCGAAGATGCACGGGGTCAGGGACGGGTTGGTTGCGCACTGACGGGTGTGCAGCTTGCCATCTTCGGTGATGTAAACCGCTTCGCCCGGCGCGAGGTCGCGGATCAGGGTGAAACCGAGCACGTCCAGGGAAACGCTTTCCGAGGCGATCATGTACTCGACGCCTTCGTCGGTGTGACGCTGGCCGAACACGATCGGGCGAATGCCGTGCGGGTCGCGGAAACCGACGATGCCGTAACCCGTGACCATCGCCACAACGGCGTAACCACCCACGCAGCGGTTGTGCACATCGGTCACAGCGGCAAACACGTCTTCTTCGGTCGGCTGCAGCTTGCCGCGCTGGGCCAGCTCGTGGGCGAACACGTTGAGCAGCACTTCCGAGTCGGAACTGGTGTTGACGTGACGCAGATCGGATTCGTAGATCTCTTTGGCCAACTGTTCAACGTTGGTCAGGTTACCGTTGTGCGCCAGGGTGATGCCGTACGGCGAGTTGACGTAGAACGGCTGGGCTTCGGCCGACGTCGAGCTGCCGGCAGTCGGGTAACGGACGTGGCCGATACCCATGTGGCCGACCAGACGCTGCATGTGACGCTGCTGGAACACGTCACGCACCAGGCCATTATCCTTGCGCAGGAACAACCGGCCATCATGGCTGGTCACGATACCGGCAGCGTCCTGGCCGCGGTGCTGGAGCACGGTTAGCGCGTCATACAGCGCCTGATTGACGTTCGACTTACCGACGATACCGACGATGCCACACATGCGACGCAACCCCTACTTAATGGATCTGAACTGAACAACACTCACTGAGGCGTTTTCGCCGTCGGCAAGAGCTGCTCCTTGAACGGAATCTCAGCGGGTACGCTGATTCCGCTGGCAAGCCACTGACTGCTCCACCCGAGTATCAGGTTTTTGGACCAGTCGGCGACCAATAGAAACTTGGGCACGAGCTGTGATTCTTTCCACCACCCGTCCTGCTGTACCGGCCCCAGGCTCAACAGCCCGACCGCCACGACCACCAGCAACACGCCACGCGCTGCGCCGAAGGCCATGCCGAGGAATCGATCGGTCCCGGACAACCCGGTGACGCGAACCAACTCGCCGATAAGATAATTGATCATTGCGCCCACGATCAGTGTGGCGACAAACATGATGGCACAGCCCGCGATCACGCGAGCCGATGGGGTTTCGATGTATCCGGCGAGGTACTCGGACAGTGAGCCACCAAACATCCAGGCAACCGCTCCTGCGATGATCCAGGTCAGCAGCGATAACGCTTCCTTTACGAAGCCGCGGCTCAGACTGATCAATGCGGAGATGGCGATGATTGCAACGATCGCCCAGTCAACCCAGGTAAATGGCACAGTGCAGCCTACAGACGGATAAGGCGGCGCATTTTAGCAGAGCGCATGGCTGTCGGTAAGCTGCGATCGTCAGTGCTTTTCAATCGAGGTGATAGATTTCAGCCACGTTCAGGCTGAAAACGGACAACGAAGCCCTTGAGGTTCTGTTGACGGCTCAGCAGATCACGCAGACGATCGGCTTCGGCACGTTCGATCAGCGGACCGACGAAAACCCGATTCTTGCCATCCGCCGAACGAATGTAGGCGTTATAACCCTGGCTGCGCAGGTTCTTCTGCAGGCTTTCGGCGCTGGCGCGGCTCGACAGACTGGCCAGTTGCACCGACCAGCTCACCGACAGACCGTTGGCATCGACGCGGCTCTGCGTGGTGTCAGGCTTGCTGGTTGCCGAGGTGATCGGCTGAGCCGGCGCCGGAATCGGCTTGGCCACCGGTGGCGGCGTCGCCGGGCGGGCAATCTGCGCCGGGATGGTCGGTGCCGGGGCGGCCGGAGCAGCAGCCGGAGCAGCAGGCACCACTTCTTCAGCGACCTCTTCGTCCGTTGGCACCGGCTCTTGCGGCAAAGCCTGGGGCTCAGGCACGGCGACCGGGTCCATTTGCACTTGCGGCATGGCCGAAGGTTGAGGCGCAGCCGGGGCCTCGACGGTCACCTGACGCTGCTCGTCCTGACGGGAAAACAGCATCGGCAGGAAGATCACCGCCAGCGCCACCAGCACCAGCGCGCCAACCATGCGCTGCTTGTACGCTTTATCCAGCAAAGCCATTTGCCGCTTCCTCCGTGGAGAGCCGGGCCAGCCATTCAAGGGCCTCGGCGACACAATAAAATGATCCGAACAACAGAATCTCGTCGTCGCTGGTTGCAATCGCGCACTGCCCTTCCAGAGCGGCCGCAACGCTGGCATAGGACGTAACCGAAGCGCCAAGGTTCTGCAGCGCGGCCTCAAGCTCAGCCACAGGACGCGCACGTGGCGAATCCAGCGGCGCGACAGCCCAATGCGCGACACTAGCATTCAATTCGCCAACAACACCATCCAGATCCTTGTCCGCCAGCAACCCGAACACCGCCAGACGCTTGCCAGACGGCGGCCGCGCGGCCAGACGCCGGGCGAGATATTCAGCGGCGTGCGGGTTGTGACCGACATCCAGCAACAGGTTCAGGCGCTTACCGTTCCATTCGAACGAACGACGATCGAGGCGCCCGACCACGCGCGTCGCCTGCAATGCAGATACGATCTGTTCGGCATTCCACGGGAAACCTGTCAGCAGATAGGCTTGCAGCGCCAGCGCGGCGTTTTCCATCGGCAGATCAAGCAGTGGCAAGTCACGCAGTTCGACCGCCTCGCCCTGTGCATCGGTACCGCGCCACTGCCAATGCTGCTCGGTGGTGCCAAGATCGAAATCGCGTCCACGCAGAAAAAACGGGCAAGCCAGTTCGCGCGCCTTGTCGAGCAGTGGTTGCGGCGGATTCAGGTCGCCACACAGGGCCGGTTTGCCCTGGCGGAAGATACCGGCCTTCTCGAAGGCGACGGATTCGCGGGTGTCGCCCAGATAATCGGCGTGATCGACACCAATGCTGGTGACCAGCGCGATATCGGCATCGACCACATTGACCGTGTCCAGACGCCCGCCCAGACCCACTTCAAGCACTACAGCGTCAAGTGCAGACTGCTGAAACAGCCAGAACGCTGCCAGAGTGCCCATTTCGAAGTAAGTCAGGGAAGTCTCGCCGCGGCCCGCCTCGACCGCAGCAAAGGCTTCGCACAGCTGGACGTCAGTGGCTTCGACGCCATTGAGTTGCACCCGCTCGTTATAACGCAGCAGGTGCGGAGAATTGTAGACGCCAACGCTAAGGCCCTGCGCACGCAGCAAAGAAGCCATGAACGCGCAGGTCGAACCCTTGCCGTTGGTGCCGGTGACCGTGATCACCCGAGGCGCCGGCTGGCCCAGCCCCATGCGGGACGCTACCTGTTGCGAACGCTCCAGGCCCATGTCGATGGCCGACGGATGCAACTGCTCGAGGTAGGCGAGCCATTCACCAAGGGTGCGCTGGGTCATACGTTGGCAGGCACCGGCGGAACCACGATCGGCTCGATCGGCGCGGCGACGAATTTCGGCGTCGGCTTGCCAGTCATCTGTGCCAGCAGGTTACCCAGACGCGGGCGCAGCTCCTGACGGTGAATGATCATGTCGATGGCGCCGTGCTCCAGCAGGAACTCGCTGCGCTGGAAGCCTTCCGGCAGCTTCTCGCGCACGGTCTGCTCGATTACCCGCGGACCGGCGAAGCCGATCAGGGCTTTCGGTTCGCCAACAATGACGTCACCAAGCATCGCCAGACTGGCGGAGACACCGCCGTAAACCGGGTCGGTGAGTACGGAAATGAACGGAATGCCCTCTTCACGCAGACGCGCCAGCACGGCCGAAGTCTTGGCCATCTGCATCAGCGAGATCAGCGCTTCCTGCATGCGTGCACCACCGGAAGCGGCGAAGCAGATCATCGGGCAGCGGTTTTCCAGGGCGTAGTTGGCAGCGCGCACGAAGCGCTCACCGACGATGGCGCCCATGGAACCGCCCATGAAGTTGAATTCGAATGCCGAAACCACTACCGGCATGCCCAGCAACGTACCGCTGACCGAGATCAGCGCGTCTTTTTCGCCGGTCTGCTTCTGCGCAGCAACCAGGCGATCCTTGTACTTCTTGCCGTCGCGGAATTTCAGACGATCAACCGGCTCCAGGTCAGCACCCAGTTCGTTGCGGCCTTCCGGATCGAGGAAGATGTCGATGCGCGCACGTGCGCCGATGCGCATGTGGTGGTTGCACTTGGGGCAAACGTCCAGGGTCTTTTCCAGCTCCGGACGGTACAACACCGCCTCGCAGGACGGGCATTTGTGCCACAGACCTTCAGGCACCGAGCTCTTCTTGACCTCCGAGCGCATGATCGAAGGGATCAGTTTGTCTACTAACCAGTTGCTCATGCTTTCTTTCTCCAGTACCGGCGGCCCGAACGCTCTGGTTCGCAGCCCCGCGTATGCCCTTGAGCTAAATTCATGTGTGTGGCGATGGTTGCTGAACAGTCGCGGTCAGCGCGAAACATGACCTGCGTACGATTCAGCAACCCTCAGCCGCGCCTGCTTTGTGCAAGTGCATTGATGGACGGCGGCAGACTGCCAGCCGTCACATCGACGATGTATTGCCGCGCACCGCGTTGATGAATGCGCGAATCTTGTGGTGATCCTTGATGCCTTTGCTCGCTTCTACCCCGCCGCTGACATCCACCGCGTAGGGCTTGACCCGTGCTACCGCGTCGGCAACGTTATCCGGCGTCAGGCCGCCGGCCAGAATCAGCGGCTTGCTCAGGTGTTGCGGAATCAGTGACCAGTCAAACGCCTCGCCGGTTCCGCCGGGCACCCCTTCGACATAGGTGTCGAGCAGTACGCCACTGGCGCCGGGAAAGGCATCGCAGGCAGCGGCAATGTCATCGCCAGCCTTGACCCGCAGCGCTTTGATGTATGGACGATGCCAGCCTTCGCACTCCTGCGCGCTTTCATCGCCATGGAATTGCAGCAGATCCAGCGGCACCGCATCGAGGATTTCTCCCAGCTCGCATCGACTGGCATTGACGAACAGCCCCACGGTGGTGACGAACGGCGGCAACGCCTTGATGATCGCCCTTGCCTGCTGCACATTCACTGCACGCGGGCTCTTGGCGTAAAACACCAGACCAATCGCATCGGCGCCGGCTTCGACGGCGGCCAGCGCATCTTCGATGCGGGTAATGCCGCAGATCTTGCTGCGAACAGCTGACATGTCAGGAAAACCTCAAGGCAAAATCCGAAAACGTCCCGGATGGTAACAAAAGCGTCCGAGGGCGTCAGCCGTCAAGTTCGGAGAAACCCGTAAGGAAATGTGGCCCGATAAAGCGCTCGGGTAACGGGAATTCGTCGTGGTACTCGACCTGCACCAGATACAGCCCATATGGATGCGCCGTCACCCCGCCGGAGCGACGCTCGCGACTCTCCAGCACTTCTTTCATCCACTCCACCGGGCGCTCCCCGGCACCAATGGTCATCAGCACACCGGCAATGTTGCGCACCATGTGATGCAGGAAGGCATTGGCACGAATGTCGAGCACGATCATCTTGCCGTGACGGGTCACGCGCAGGTGATGCATCTTCTTGATCGGCGACTTGGCCTGGCACTGACCGGCCCGGAACGCGCTGAAATCGTGGGTACCGATCAGGTACTGCGCGGCCTCGGCCATGCGCTCGGCGTCGAGCGGGCGGTGATTCCAGGTGATTTCTTCGTTGAGGTGCGCCGGGCGAATCTGATCGTTGTAGATCACATAGCGATAACGCCGGGCAATGGCCTTGAAGCGCGCATGAAAATGCGCCGGCATGACCCTGGCCCAACTGACGCTGATGTCGTGAGGCAGATTGATGTTGGCGCCCATGACCCAGGCTTTCAGCGAGCGATCAACCTGGGTGTCAAAGTGCACCACTTGGCCGCAGGCATGCACGCCGGCGTCGGTACGCCCGGCGCATTGCAGGGAAACCGGTGAATTGGCGACTTTCGACAGGGCTTTTTCAAGCTCTTCCTGCACCGTCGCCACACCGGTCAACTGACGCTGCCAGCCGCTGTAGCGCGAGCCTTTGTACTCAACGCCCAGCGCGACGCGGTAAAAGCCGTCGGGCGCCATTTCGGCGACCGGGTTATCTATGTTTGCCAAGGTGGGACAGCCTGCTGATTTTGCAAAGGCGGGCATTATAAGGCGGTGGGCCGGGGATGCCAGAGTTCTCTATCGGCAGTACCGCCGCCTTCGCGAGCAGGCTCGCTGCCACATTTGCAATGCATCCCCCTGTGGGAGCGAGCCTGCTCGCGAAAGCAATCGATCAGACACCGCCGAATCCGGCACCAACAAAAACGGCAGCCCCGCCGGGCTGCCACTTGTTGTTTACCGCTGAACTTACGCCAGGTTGGAAAGCATTTCCTTGGCCTCGCCCCGCTGCTTCTCGTCACCCTCAGTCAACACTTCGTTGAGGATGTCACGGGCACCGTCGGCGTCGCCCATGTCGATGTAGGCCTGGGCCAGATCGAGTTTGGTCGCCGCTTCGTCGGTGCCGGCGAGGAAGTCGAAATCGTCTTCGCCCAGATCGTCACCCATCGCCGCGTCCGCTTCGGTGAAGCTCGGCTCGGCCATGCTTTGCGACAGGCGATCCAGCTCGGCATTGACGTCGTCCAGCTCGGCCGAGAAGGCATCCGGCTCAGCAGCCGGGTTGCTGTCCATTTCGTCCGCCAGCGACAGGTCGAAATCAGCTGGCAGCTCCAGATCGTCCTGCGGCACGTCAGCGACAACCGGCGTCTCGACCGGGGGCAAGTCCTTCACGCCGTCGTCCAGATCCAGCAGGAAGTCATCTTCAGCCAACGTGGCCGGCGATGGTTCGGCGCCCAGATCCATATCCAGATCGAAGTCCGACAGATCGTCGAGATTGTCTTTCATCTCGGTCTGCTCTTGCAGCACCGAAGCGAAGCTCAGGTCGTCTTCGGCCGGAAACGCGTCGAGCTCGACCGGCGCTTCTGGCTCGGCTACTGGTGGAGGATTGACCGGGGTGATGTTGTCGAGGTCGTCCAGGCTCAAATCGAACGCGGTGTCGAGGTCGTCAGCGGCGGTCTCGGGCGCTTGCGGCTCGTCTTGCAGCAGTTCCTTGACGTACTGCGCGTCCAGCTCGGCAGCGACGGCGGCAGCCGCCAGTCCACCGGCAGCAACCACGGCCATGGCCGGGAAGCGGCTTTTCAGCGCTTCGACCTTGGCGAAGTTATCGCCATTAGCCACCAGTTGACGCTCTTGCGCAACGAACGCATCGCGATCGCCCTGCTGGCCGTAGACTTCCATCAGCTTCAGGCGCAGATCGCTGCGTTCCGGCTCAAGGCTGACGCCCTCTTCCAGCAGCGCGGCGGCCTGATTAAGGCGGCCGGCGTTGATGTGCGATTGCGCTTTGTCGAGCACATCATCAGAGCGCTCGCCGGCCGGAGCCACCAGAGGTGCGGCAATCGGCGCAGCCATCACCACCGGAGTGACGACCGGTGCAGGGGCTGGCGCAGGTGCCGGAGCTGGCGTGTTGAGTTTGACGCTGGCTGCCGGGGTTTCCAGGCCAGAGAAGCTGCTTTCCGGCAGATCCTGCTCAGCGGAGAACTCTTGCTCTTCAGCCAGAGCGCGGGCCATGCGCAGGTGCTTTTCGGCTTCCTGCTGGGCTTTGCGACGGCGCGCCAGCAGCAACAGCAGAAGCAGCAGAACCACCGCACCGCCGCCGATCAGGCCGAGCAGGATCGGATTGGTCAGCAGTTCATTGAAGGCTTTGTCGTCATCGGCGGCAGCAGGCGTGGTTTCGACCACCGGCTCGACGACTGGCTCAACCGGGGTTTCCGCCGGCGGCGCGATGGCCGACTCTGGAGTCGGTGAAGCCGCTGCGGCGTCGGCCGGAGTGGCTGGCGGTGTTGCGGCCAGTTCGGCAGTGATCGCCGGCACCGGCGGCACAGCAGCAGTGGCGCCAGGCGCAGCGCCGGCGCCGTCGGCCTGCATCTTCGCCAGTTGATTGTTCTTCAGCTCGATCAGCTTTTGCAGCTTGTCCAGTTGGCTCTGCAGATCAGCCATGCGGCTTTTCAGTTCCTCGTTGTCACGACGGGTCGTGTCGAGGTTTTCCTGAGTGATTGCCAGTTTGTTGCTCAGCGCCTTGGCGTCGCCGGCCGGGCCTTTCGCACCGGGCCTGGCGCTTTCCGCCGAGACCAGGCTCAGGTTGTCCTGAGTGTTGGCCGCTGCACCGGTATTGCCACGGCCACGATTGGTCGCATCCAACTGCTGCTGACCGGTGCCAGGCTTGGCCACGTAACGACGGCCCTGACGCCAGGCTTCGTTCTGCGCCGCCACTTCAGCGATGGCTGCCGACTGTGGCAGCGCCGTGCTTTGTACCGGGTCCGGCAGACGCAGCACCTGGCCGGTTTTCAGACGGTTGATGTTGCCGTCGATAAAGGCATTCGGATTGAGCGCCTGAATCGCCAGCATGGTCTGCTGCACCGAGCCACCGTTGCGCGCCTTGGCGGCGATTTCCCACAGGGTGTCGCGCGGCGTGGTGGTGTATTGATTGCGATGGGTGGCGCCAGTGGTTGGCGCGGTGATGGTCTGCGACGGCGCCGGCTGCGCGGCGGCGTCTGCGGTCTGCGGCGAGAACTTCGACGGGTCGAGCAGCACGCTGTAATCACGCAGCAGGCGGCCATTGGGCCACATCACCTGCACGAGGAACTTCACCATCGGTTCCGACAGCGGTTGGCTCGAGGTCACGCGCAACACGCTTTTGCCGCTGGCGTTGAGTACCGGGGTGAACGTCAGATCATTGAGAAAGGCCTGCCGATCGACGCCAGCCTTGGCGAAGTCTTCAGGGGAAGCCAGGCTCGGCACCACCTCGGCGGCGGTGAGATCCTTGACGTCGAGCAGCTCGATTTCAGCCACCAACGGCTGGTTCAGGGTCGACTTCAGGGTCAGCTCCCCGAGCCCGAGGGCATGCGCCATACCGGAGGACAGCGCCGAGGCGGCCGCTATTGCTAACACCAGTTTGCGAACTTGAACCATAGCCTCATCCTTTGTTTGAACGTTCCTCGGCCAGCGAGAAGCTTTTGAATACCGCTGCCGTAAGGCATTGCACGCGACGACGGGGGTCGCCGCGCGCGATCATTTCGGTGCTGCCCCGGAAAGTCCCGGAGGGTGACTCGTCATCGACGCGCTTCGGGCAAGCATAGCGCTCACCTAGAATCAGTCGACAAATTGTTGCCAAGTATCTTTTACAGCAGGTCTTTTATCAACAACTCAGCCAGTTGCACGGCATTGAGCGCCGCGCCTTTGCGTACGTTATCTGACGTCAGCCAAAGATTTAGTTCCGCCGGGTCGTCGACACCACTGCGCACGCGGCCGACATAGACCACGTCCTGCCCCACCGCATCGCCGACCGCGGTCGGATAATCGCCGGCCTCGACCAGCTCGATGCCCGGTGCAGCCTCGAGCGCGGCGTTGACCTTTTTCAGGTCAACAGCGCTGCCTGACTGCAAGGTCACGCTAAAGCTATCGCCAAAAAACACCGGGGCTTGAACGCAAGTGGCAGAAATCTTCAATAAAGGTTTTGCCAGCACCTGGCGCAGCTCGCGTACCAGACGTTTTTCCAGCAGCGTGTGACCCTGAGCATCAGGCGTACCAACTTGTGCCAGCAGGTTGAACGCCATCTGCCGGTCGAAGAACGTCGGTTCCAGCGGACGCATGTTGAGCAGCTCGGCGGTCTGCCGCGCGAGCTCGGTGACCGCCTCGCGGCCTTGCGCCGAAACGGCCAGGTTGGCAGTGACGTTAACGTATTGCAGATCGAGCAGATCGAGCAACGGCGCCAGCACCACGGCAAGCGTAGTGGCCGACGGGCTTGGGCTGCTGACCTGGAACGGGCTTTTCAGACTGGCGAGAATATCGGCATTGGCCTCGGGCACCACTTGTGGCGCCTGATCCGCAGGCAGCGCGCCGGACAGGTCGATCAACGAGCAACCGGCAGCATGGGCGCGAGCGGCGTAGCTCAGCGACACCGCAGCGCCAGCGGCGAAGAACACCAGTCTGACCTTGCTGAAATCGAACTCGTCGACCTCGCGCACGCGGACGTTTTTGTTGCGGAACAGCACCGAGCTGCCGGCCGATTCACTGCTGGCCAGCAGGTGCAGGTTGCCGACCGGAAAGTCGCGCTCTTCGAGAATCTGTACGAGGGTTTCGCCGACAGTACCGGTGGCGCCGATAACGGCGATATCGAAAGTCTGGGTCATGGAGCTACCTCTGGCAAAACGGGGGGAGCGGCACTTTACCGGGTGGGTGGCGCACAGGCAATTTCTGCCCGTACCGATCGTTCCCACGCTCTGCGTGGGAATGCCTCAACGGACGCTCCGCGTTCTGCTTTGGAAGGGACGCAGAGCGTCCCGGGATGCATTCCCACGCGGAGCATGGGAACGATCATTGCGCATAAAAAAACCCGCACCTCTCACAAGGCACGGGCTTCTTCATTGCTTCAAGCGATCAACGCTCCAGCAGGATCCGCAGCATGCGCCGCAGCGGTTCGGCCGCGCCCCACAGCAGTTGGTCGCCGACGGTGAAGGCGCCGACGAATTGCGAACCCATGTTCAACTTGCGCAGACGACCGACCGGTACGTTCAGGGTGCCGGTGACCTTGGTCGGGCTCAGCTCCTGCATGCTGATTTCGCGGTTGTTCGGTACCAGCTTGACCCACGGGTTGTGCTGGCTGATCAGCCCTTCGATATCGGCGATCGGTACGTCTTTGTTGAGCTTGATGGTCAGTGCCTGGCTATGGCAGCGCATGGCGCCGATGCGCACGCAGATGCCGTCGACCGGGATCGGGCTCTTGAAGCGACCGAGGATCTTGTTGGTCTCGGCCTGGGCCTTCCACTCTTCGCGGCTCTGGCCGTTCGGCAGTTCCTTGTCGATCCACGGGATCAGGCTGCCGGCCAGCGGTACACCGAAGTTTTCGGTTGGGTACGCTTCGCTGCGCATGGCCTCGGCCACGCGACGGTCGATGTCGAGGATCGCGCTGGCCGGGTCGGCCAGCTGATCGGCGACAGCGGCGTGGGTCGCACCCATCTGCTTGATCAGTTCACGCATGTTCTGCGCGCCGGCACCGGAGGCCGCCTGATAGGTCATGGCGCTCATCCACTCGACCAGACCGGCCTCGAACAGACCGCCCAGACCCATCAGCATCAAGCTGACGGTGCAGTTGCCGCCGATGTAGTTCTTGGTGCCCGCGTCCAGCTGCTGGTCGATGACCTTGCGGTTGACCGGGTCGAGAATGATCACAGCGTCATCGTTCATACGCAGGCTCGACGCCGCGTCGATCCAGTAACCCTGCCAGCCGGCTTCGCGCAGCTTGGGGAATACTTCGCTGGTGTAGTCGCCGCCCTGGCAGGTCAGGATCACGTCGAGGGTCTTCAGCTCGTCAATGCTGTAAGCGTCCTTGAGCGGAGCAATGTCCTTGCCCACGGACGGGCCTTGGCCACCGACATTGGACGTGGTGAAAAACACCGGCTCGATAAGATCGAAATCCTGCTCTTCCAGCATCCGCTGCATGAGCACGGAACCGACCATCCCGCGCCAACCGATCAGACCTACACGTTTCATCGCAACTACACCTTCTTGAAAAGTGGGCCGCTGCTTTGTATTGAATTTCGCAGCGGGCCCGAGAGATTACAGATTCCGCAGCGCGGCGACTACTGCGTCGCCCATTTCCTGCGTACCGACTTTGGTACAACCGGCCGAGTGGATGTCACCGGTGCGCAAGCCCTGATCGAGCACGACGCTGACGGCTTTTTCGATGGCATCGGCAGCGTCGTGCAGATTGAAGCTGTAACGCAGCATCATCGACACCGACAGGATCGTCGCCAGCGGGTTGGCAATGCCTTTACCGGCAATGTCCGGCGCCGAACCGTGGCAAGGCTCGTACATGCCCTTGTTGTTGGAATCCAGCGAGGCCGACGGCAGCATGCCGATCGAGCCGGTGAGCATCGACGCTTCGTCGGAGAGGATGTCGCCGAACATGTTGTCGGTGACGATCACGTCGAACTGCTTGGGTGCGCGCACGAGTTGCATGGCGGCGTTGTCGACGTACATGTGGCTCAGTTCGACTTCCGGGTAATCATTGGCCACTTGCTCGACCACTTCACGCCACAACTGACTGGACGCCAGGACGTTGGCCTTGTCCACCGAGCAGAGCTTCTTGCCACGAACCATGGCCATGTCGAAACCGACACGGGCGATGCGGCGGATTTCGCTTTCGCTGTACGGCAGGGTGTCGTAGGACTGACGCTCGCCGTTGTCCAGCGTACGGGTGCCACGCGGCGCGCCGAAGTAAATGCCGCCGGTCAGCTCACGGACGATGAGGATGTCCAGGCCGGCAACGATTTCCGGCTTCAGGCTCGACGCATCGGCCAGTTGCGGATAGAGGATCGCCGGACGCAAGTTGCCGAACAGGCCCAGTTGCGCGCGAATTTTCAGCAGGCCGCGCTCAGGGCGGATGTCACGCTCGATGGTGTCCCATTTCGGCCCACCGACAGCGCCCAGCAGCACAGCGTCGGCAGCGCGGGCGCGATCAAGGGTTTCGTCGGCCAGCGGCACGCCATGCTTGTCGATGGCCGCGCCACCGATCACGTCGTGGCTCAGCTCGAAGCCCAGGCTGTACTTGTCATTGGCCAATTCCAGCACCTTGACCGCTTCGGCCATGATTTCCGGACCAATACCGTCACCCGGGAGAATCAGAATCTGCTTGCTCATGCTTTCCTCGTGTCTTCAAGCGGTGCGCCAGTGAACGGCGCGCCGGGAAAAATTCTTATCGCTCAGCCATCAGTACGATTACATCGGTACTGAACGAGCCGTCGGCATCTATCTCAAAATACTCACGCACTTCGTTGCCCATCGACTGCTGCAACTGGCGGATCGCCGCGCGCATCACGTCAGGTGTGCGCATGCGCTCGACCCAACTGCTGTACTCCAGACGCAGGCGCTGCCGGGTGGTACTGCGCACATGCAGACCGGCTTCGCTGACCTGGCGCAGCCACTCGCCGGCGGAGTAGTCGCGGACATGGCTGGTGTCGCGCAACACCTCAACGCTTTGCAGGTAAGTGTCGAACAACGCACTGCCCGGTGACAACACATCAACGAACGCCGCCACCCCGTCCGGCTTCAGCACCCGGCGCACTTCGCGCAAGGCCAGACCGAGGTCGCTCCAGTGATGCGCCGAATAGCGGCTGAACACAAAATCGAACTCGCCATCGGCGAACGGCAAGCGCTCGGCAGCACCGTTGACGGTAATGATGTTGCTCAAGCCGCGATCGACGGCAGCGCCGGCAACCACATCAAGCATTTGCTGCGACAGGTCGTAAGCCACCACTTCCCTGACCAGCGGTGCCACATGAAAGCTGACGTGACCGGCGCCACACCCCAGATCCAGCACCCGCGCACTGCCCTGCCCGGCCAGTTCAGCTTGTAGCAGTGCGAATTCACTGCCTTGGGCGTGAACGGCGCTGCTCAGGTAAGCGGCGGCCTGTTCGCCGAATTGCTTCTGGACGACCTGGGTGTGCTGGGCGGTGCTGGTCATGGTCACATCCTGGTATCTATGTTGTTTGGGCTGCCGTCTTCGCGAGCAGGCTCGCTCCCACAGGGGAATGCATTCCAAGGTGGGAGCGAGCCTGCTCGCGAAGGGGCCCGCCCTGACTACATCAATCTCGAATCACGCGTCGCGAAACAACCACGGCTGGCTGACCCGATGTTTGGCTTCAAACGTCGCAATCGCATCGCCGTCCTGCAAGGTCAGGCCGATATCGTCCAGGCCATTGAGCAGGCAGTGCTTGCGAAATGCGTCGATCTCGAAGCTGTAAACCTTGCCATCGGGACGGGTCACGGTTTGTGCTTGCAGGTCGATCTGCAATTGATAACCCGGCTCGGCTTCAACCTGCTTAAACAGTTCATCAACTTCTGCATCGCTGAGGATGATCGGCAGCAGGCCGTTCTTGAAACTATTGTTGAAGAAGATGTCGGCGTAACTCGGCGCGATGATGCTGCGGAAACCGTACTCTTCCAGCGCCCACGGCGCGTGTTCACGGCTCGAACCGCAACCGAAGTTCTCGCGGGCGAGCAATACGCTGGCACCCTGATAACGCTCGGCGTTAAGGACGAAATCCTTGTTCAACGGCCGCTTGGAGTTGTCCTGATACGGCTGGCCGACATCCAGATAACGCCACTCGTCGAACAGGTTCGGACCGAAACCGGTGCGCTTGATCGACTTCAAGAACTGCTTGGGAATGATCTGATCGGTGTCGACGTTGGCACGATCCAGAGGCGCCACAAGACCCGTGTGCTGAGTAAATGCCTTCATCTTTACTGTGCTCCTTGGATCAATTCACGAACGTCGATGAAACGGCCGTTCACCGCTGCTGCCGCCGCCATCGCCGGGCTGACCAGGTGGGTACGGCCACCGGCGCCCTGACGGCCTTCGAAATTACGGTTGGAAGTCGAGGCGCAATGCTCGCCGGACTCCAAACGGTCCGGGTTCATCGCCAGGCACATCGAGCAGCCCGGCTCACGCCATTCGAAACCGGCCTCGAGGAAAATCTTGTCGAGGCCTTCGGCTTCCGCCTGCGCCTTGACCAGACCCGAGCCCGGCACCACGATCGCCTGCTTGATGGTCGAGGCCACCTTGCGGCCCTTGGCGATCACCGCAGCGGCGCGCAAGTCTTCGATGCGCGAGTTGGTGCAGGAACCGATGAACACGCGATCGAGCTGAATGTCGGTGATCGCCTGATTGGCGGTCAAACCCATGTATTTCAAGGCGCGGACGATCGAGTCGCGCTTGACCAGATCCATTTCCTTGGCCGGGTCCGGCACGTTCTGATCCACGGCCAAGACCATTTCAGGCGAAGTGCCCCAGCTGACTTGCGGCTTGATCTGCGCGGCGTCGAGCTCGACCACAGTGTCGAATTTGGCATCGGCATCGGAAACCAGGTCTTTCCAGGCTTCGACGGCCATGTCCCACTGCTCGCCTTTCGGCGCGAATGGACGACCTTTGACGTAGTCAATGGTCTTCTGATCCGCCGCCACCAGGCCGACGCGGGCGCCGGCTTCGATGGACATGTTGCAGATGGTCATGCGGCCTTCAACGGACAGATCGCGGATCGCGCTGCCGGCAAATTCGATGGCGTGGCCGTTACCGCCGGCGGTGCCGATCTTGCCGATCACCGCAAGGACGATGTCCTTGGCGGTCACGCCGAACGGCAATTGGCCTTCGACGCGCACCAGCATGTTTTTCATTTTCTTGGCGACGAGGCACTGGGTGGCGAGCACGTGCTCGACCTCGGAGGTGCCGATGCCGTGGGCCAACGCACCGAATGCACCGTGGGTCGAAGTGTGCGAGTCGCCGCAGACTACGGTCATGCCCGGCAACGTCGCGCCCTGCTCCGGGCTGATCACGTGAACGATGCCCTGACGCACGTCGTTCATCTTGAACTCGACGATGCCGTATTCATCGCAGTTGTCGTCGAGGGTCTGCACCTGCAAACGCGAGACCTGGTCGGCAATGGCTTCGATGCCGCCCTTACGCTCAGGGGTGGTCGGTACGTTGTGGTCCGGGGTCGCGATGTTGGCATCGATGCGCCAAGGCTTGCGCCCGGCCAGACGCAAGCCTTCGAAAGCCTGCGGCGAAGTCACTTCGTGGATGATGTGACGATCGATGTAGATCAGCGCCGAGCCATCGTCGCGCTGCTTGACCAAATGCGAATCCCAGAGCTTGTCGTAGAGCGTTTTGCCGGCCATCAGACGGTTCCTCATCAGCTTGTTTCTATGCCCTGGGCTTATCAATAACCCTTTGGCTTGTGAGGCCGATCCTATGGGGTTAGATTAAATAACTCAAATTCATATTTTTTATGCTTTGGATAACCAACTGGAATGCGACATGGACTTGGCTAACCTCAACGCTTTTATTGCCATCGCCGAGACCGGCAGCTTCTCCGGCGCTGGCGAACGCCTGCACCTGACACAACCGGCAATCAGCAAGCGCATCGCCGGTCTTGAGCAGCAATTAAAGGTGCGCCTTTTCGATCGACTGGGCCGCGAAGTCGGCCTGACCGAGGCCGGTCGTGCCCTGCTGCCACGGGCTTATCAGATTCTTAACGTGCTCGACGACACCCGCCGCGCCCTGACCAACCTGACCGGTGAAGTCAGCGGCCGCCTGACCCTGGCCACCAGTCACCACATCGGCCTGCACCGCTTGCCGCCTCTATTAAGGGAGTTCACCCGCCGCTACCCACAGGTCGCGCTGGATATTCAGTTCCTTGATTCGGAAGTGGCCTACGAGGAAATTCTCCACGGCCGCGCCGAACTGGCGGTCATCACCCTCGCGCCGGAGCCGCATACCTTGGTCAAAGCCACGCCGGTGTGGGACGACCCGCTGGATTTCGTCGTCGCCCCGGAGCATTCGCTGATCAACAACGGTGCCGTCAGTCTGGCGGACATCGCCGGCCATCCGGCGGTTTTCCCCGGCGGCAACACGTTTACCCACCACATCGTCCAGCGTTTGTTCGAAGCTCAGGGCCTGACGCCGAACATCGCCATGAGCACCAACTACCTGGAAACCATCAAGATGATGGTCTCCATCGGCCTGGCCTGGAGCGTGCTGCCGCGCACCATGCTCGACGAACAAGTGGCAAGCATCGCATTGCCGGGCATACAGCTCACTCGCCAGCTAGGCTATATCTTGCACACCGAACGGACGCTATCGAATGCAGCACGCGCCTTCATGGCCCTGCTGGATGCACAAATCGATCGGCCAGGGATCCCGGCCTGACTTGTGCTACTTCTATAGAGCCGCTCCTGTGCCTAACGCCACTCAGCTCAAGGCCCGCTGACAATGCCGAAATCTGTTGACCGAATTCCGCCGATGCCGCGAATCCAGGCTGTTGATCCGCGCCATTCCGAGCAGAGCTGGGAAAGCGCGCCGCAATTGCTCGCCGCGCTCAACGGCGCGCGGCTCGGTGCCTGGTATTGGGACATCGAGCGCGGGCAGATCAGCTGGTCGCGAGGCACCCAGGCGTTGTTCGGTTTCGATCCACGGCAGCCATTACCCGCCGACCTGGAATACCTCGACCTGTTGCCACCGGAGGACCCTCGCAAAAACCGTGCGTGCCTTCCACGCGGTGATCGCCGGCGCCCCGCTGGAGCAGGCGATGCATCACCGCATCCGCTGGCCCGACGGCAGCCTGCACTGGCTGGAGATCAGCGGCAGCCTGCTGCCGGACAAGAACGGCCGGCCCCGAATGATCGGGGTGATTCGCGAAATCACCCACCAGCGCCAGCGCGAGCAGGCCTTGAGCAGCTCGGAGAAACGTTTCGCTACACTTTTCCACCTATGCCCGAACATGGTTTTGCTGACCCGTCAGGAGGACGGCCTGATCAGCGAGGCCAACCAGTATTTCGAAAGCCTGTTCGGCTGGCCGGTGCAAAGCGCGATCGGCCGCACCACCCTGGAACTGGGCCTGTGGGTGCACCCCGAGCAACGCACCGAACTGGTGAAGAAAACCAAAGCCAAGGGCGAATTGATCAGCATGGAAGTGCAGTTCCGTGCCAGCAACGGCCAGGTCCACGACGGCATCCTCAGCGCGCAGAAGGTCGAGCTCGAAGGCCAGCCCTATCTGCTCAGCACCTTCCTCGACACCACCGAACGCAAAGCCGCCGAACTGGCCTTGAAGGACAGCCAGGAACGCCTCGACCTGGCGCTGGACTCGGCGCAACTCGGCACCTGGGACTGGCACATCCCCAGCGGCATGCTTTACGGCTCGGCGCGCGCTGCGCAATTGCACGGGCTGGAGCCGATTCCATTCCATGAATCATTCGAGGAGTTTTTCGAAGGCGTGCCGGGCGAGGAACGCGACAGCATGCGCGATGCCTACCGCAGCCTGCGCGAAGGTCCGGCCGGCAATTATCAACTGACCTATCGCGTGCAACTGCCCGACGGCAGCTCGCGCTATCTGGAAAGCCGCGCGCGTCTCTATCGCGACGACAACGGCGCACCGCTGCGCATGGCCGGCACGTTGCTGGACATCACCGATCAGGTCGAGCGCGAACAGCGTCTGGTGGCCTCGGAAGAGAAATTCGCCACGCTGTTTCAGGTCAGTCCCGATCCGATCTGCGTCACGCGCCAGGAAACCGGGGAATTCATCGAGATCAATTCCAGCTTCAGCCAGACCTTTGGCTGGAGCGCCGCCGATGTGATTGGCCACACCGCCGAGGAAATCGGCCTGTGGGACGCCTCGGCGAAAAGCCTGCAACGCATCGAACGGGTCATTCGCGAACAAGGCCTGAGCAACGTCGCCATTCTCGTCCAGCACAAGGACGGCCAGTCGCTGACCTGCGTGATTTCCAGCCGGCAGATCAGCGTCGGCGACCAGCCGTGCATCGTCACCACCCTGCGCGACATCACCCAGCAACAACGCTCGGAAGCGGCGCTAAAGGCCAGCGAAGAAAAATTCGCCAAGGCGTTCCACTCCAGCCCCGACGCCATCACCATCACCGAGCGCGACACCGGGAGATATCTGGAGGTCAACGATGGCTTCTGTCGCCTCACCGGCTATCGCGCCGACGAAGTGGTGGGCAAAACCGTTTATCAGGTGGGGATCTGGGCCGAAGAGAAACAACGCTCGACCTTGCTCGCCGAGTTGCAGATCAAGGGACGCGTGCATCATCAGGAAATGCTCGGGCGCAACAAGCGCGGCGAATTGCTTACGGTGGAAGTCTCGGTCGAGCCGATTACCCTCAACGAAACCGCGTGCCTGTTGTTGACCGCGCGCGATGTCAGCCTGTTGAAGAACGCCGAAGCGCAGATTCGTCACCTGGCCTATCACGACCCGCTGACCAACCTGCCCAACCGCGCCCTGCTGATGGATCGCCTGAGCCAGCAGATCGCCCTGCTCAAGCGCCACAATCTGCGCGGCGCCTTGCTGTTTCTCGACCTCGACCACTTCAAACACATCAACGATTCCCTCGGTCACCCGGTCGGCGACACCGTGCTGAAAATCATCACCGCGCGGCTCGAAGCCAGCGTGCGCATGGAAGACACGGTGGCGCGCCTCGGTGGCGATGAGTTTGTGGTGTTGCTCAGCGGCCTCGAAGGTTCGCGCAGTGAAGTCAGCGAACAAGTGCGCGCGCTGGCCGACACCATTCGCGAACTGCTCTCGGAGCCGATGTTCCTCGATGGCCAGCGCCTGCAAGTGACGCCGAGCATTGGCGTCGCGCTGATTCCCGATCACGGCTCGACCCCGACCGACCTGCTCAAACGCGCCGACATCGCCCTGTACCGGGCCAAGGATTCCGGGCGCAACACCACGCAGATGTATCACAACACCATGCAGAAAGCGGCCAGCGAGCGCCTGCGCATGGAGACCGACCTGCGCCTGGCGCTGTCGCGCGGCGAGTTCAACGTGCACTTTCAGCCGCAAGTCGATGCCCGCGACAACCGCATCATCGGCGCCGAAGCCCTGGTGCGCTGGAATCACCCCGAACTCGGCGCGCAATCGCCCACCGAGTTCATCAAGGTACTGGAAGACAGCGGCCTGATTCTCGAAGTCGGCACGTGGATCCTCGATGAAGCCTGCAACGCCTTTAAACAACTGATCGCGCTGAAACTGGTCGACCCGCTCAACTTCAGCCTGTGCGTGAACATCAGCCCCCGACAGTTCCGCCAGAACGATTTCGTCGAACGCATCGAACACAGCATGACCAGCCACGGCCTACCCTGCTCGCTACTGAAACTGGAAATCACCGAAGGCATCGTCATCCAGAATCTGGAAGACACCATCAGCAAAATGCGCCGGCTGAAAAAGCTCGGCGTGAGCTTCGCCATGGACGACTTCGGCACCGGTTATTCGTCGCTGACTTATTTGAAGCGTCTGCCTGTAGACACTTTGAAGATCGATCAGTCGTTCATCCGCGATGCGACCACCGATTCCAATGTCGCGGAGATCATTCGCGCAATTGTCGCGATGGCCCGCAGCCTGGAATTGGAAGTGATTGCCGAAGGCGTGGAGACGCCAGCACAGCTGGCGTTTTTGCAGGGGCTGGAATGCCATTTGTATCAGGGTTATCTGCACAGTCGGCCAGTGGGGTTGGAGGATCTGAAAAAACTGCTGCCCTGAATCGGTGGTCGCACAGCCTGGCAACAGAGCAACAATTGCCAGGGTTTGCGTCAGCCTGTAGGGTCGCGTTTTTTGCGCCGCTTCGAGATCAACCATGCAGGATGCATCCCTTCCCCGCCCGGCCCTGCTGGGCATCGACCTTGGCACCACTAACAGCCTGATCGCCGTCTGGCGTGAAGGCCGCGCCGAACTGATCCGCAACGCCCTCGGCGATGTGCTGACACCGTCGGTGGTCAGCCTCGATGAAGACGACACGATTCTGGTCGGCAAAGCCGCCCGCGCCCGCCTGACCACGCACCCGGAACGCACTGCCGCCGCGTTCAAGCGCTTCATGGGCAGCGACAGGCAGATCCAGCTCGGCTCTCGCCAGTTCAGCCCGGAAGAGTTGTCGGCGCTGGTACTTGGCTCACTCAAGCAAGACGCGGAAGCCTTTCTCGGCCAGGCGGTCACAGAAGCGGTCATTTCCGTACCGGCATATTTCAGTGACGAGCAGCGCAAGCGCACGTTGTTCGCCGCCGAACTGGCCGGGCTGTCCGTGACGCGCCTGATCAATGAACCGACCGCTGCCGCCATGGCGTACGGCCTGCACGAACAGAAGTTCGAACGCACGCTAATATTCGATCTCGGCGGCGGTACGTTCGACGTCACCGTGCTCGAATACGCATTGCCGCTGATCGAAGTGCACGCCTCCACCGGTGACAACTTTCTTGGCGGCGAAGACTTCACCGCCGCCCTGTTGCAGGCCTGCCTGAAACACTGGCAACTCACACCCTCAACGATCGATGCACAAGCCATGGCCAGCCTCGGTGATGCCCTGGAGCAGCTGAAGTGCAAACTCGGCGAAGGCGCGCAGCACTTGAGCTGGCGGTATGCCGAGCAGACATTCGAATGGGAACTGGATGAAGCCGCTGCAGTGAAAATATGGGAGCCGTTGCTGGCCCGCTTGCGCGCGCCGATCGAACAGGCTCTGCGCGATGCCCGACTGAAACCGCGCGACCTCGACAGCCTGGTGCTGGTCGGTGGCGCCACGCGCATGCCGGCGGTACAGCAAATGGTCGCCACGTTGTTTGGACGCCTGCCTTATCGGCATCTTGATCCGGACACCATCGTGGCACTGGGGGCGGCGACGCAGGCGGCATGCAAGGCGCGGGACGGTGCGGTCGAGGAATTGATTCTGACGGATGTCTGCCCTTATACGCTGGGGATTTCGACCATGCGTGGCGAAGGCGTCAGTGGCGCGTTCTCGCCGATCATCGAACGTAACACCATCATCCCGACCTCAAGGGTGGAGCGTTACCACACGACATCTCCACGACAGGAAGTCATCCGTATAGCGGTCTATCAGGGCGAACGTCCGTGGGTACGCGACAACATTTTTATCGATGCTTTCGATGTCACGCTGACGCCCAGCGATGATATCCAGGCGCTGGATGTGCGGTTCAGTTATGACATCAACGGTTTGCTCGAAGTTGACGTCACCCTGCCAAGGACGGGCGAACGCCACAGCCACAGCATTGACCGCAGCCCGACCGGACTCGATGCGCAATCGCGGCAAACCAGTCATGAACGCTTGAGTACGCTGAAAATTCACCCCCGCGACACTCTGCCCAATCGAACCCTGCTGGCTCGACTGGAACGGGCGTGGACGCAAAGTCTGGGCGAAGAACGCCAGCGGATTGCCGACTGGCTGGACAGTTTCACCACGGTGCTGGGCGACCAGCGATCGGAAGAAATCGCCAGCCACCGTTCACAACTCAACAAGGTTCTGGATGAGTTACGCCTCTAGCCGATAAGTCGCCGTAAGGTCGCCTGCAAACCACCGGACAAGGTATCTTCACCGCCACTGTCCGGTGGCACGCCATAACGATTGGGCAGCTTCTCTCCGGGAAAACCGAACAGTATCAGCGGCAGAAACGGCAATACCGGCGACAGCATTACCAAAATCAGCAACATCGGAATGCCCCGCCCCATGTCATGCAAACGGCGCAGGACCGCACCGAGCAGAAACGCCAGGCCCAGTAGCAACACGACGATGCCGGATACGGGCGTACCGCTGAGCAACGCCGCCACGGGCGTCACCAGCAACGCGCCAATGACCTGCCAGATAAACGCCCCGCGCCCCAGCCGGGTACCCAGGCTCCAGAACGCAGCGGCGGGGGTTGGACGGGTCGTTGCCTTGGCTAACAGCAAACGCTCGGACCACGACAGCAACGCGCTGAATGCGAAGCGCAAACCGAGTCCATTTTCCGAGTCATCCTTGGCCCGCTGCATGCGTAACAGAACCTTCTGCCTTGGCAAGCCCAGATTGCCAAAACGCACCAGATCCTTCAGCACATCCAGCGCCAGGTAAAAGGCGTCGCTGACACCCTCCTCCGCGAGAGCCTCACGGGGTGGGTGAACAGGCTCACCCTTGATCAGACTGTGACGGAAGCCGTCGAACCAGTCCTGTGGATTGACCACCTCGGTGATACTTTCCAGCAGGTATTTACGCTGTTGCGCAGTGAGCAACGGATCGTGGTAAAGGACTCCACCCAAGAGCATGCGCCCGAGCAAATCTTCGTTGAAGCTGGCGATGTCGCTGCGCATGCACTCGAACAAACGGTCATTACCCAACAGCCGAGTGCTATTGAGCGCCTCATGCACACTGAACAACTTGCGCGCGAGCAGCGAGTGCACCGGATCCGCCGCTTGCAGCCAGCCGAGCAGGCCACTGGCGCTGCCCTGCTCGCGACTCAGGCGACAGAGCAGCGGCTGCAAACGGGCCAAGGGGTGTTCACGCGCAATGTTCATGGCGTCGACGCAGTGTGCCGATTGCGCGCCCAGCCAACGCGTCGGATCGTCGAGGGTGGCCAGCAGGTAAATCGCCTGACGATGCCATTCCCAGACATCAGAGTAGCTATCGACGGCCGGAAGCAGCATGCCTTGCGCGGCCAGTTGCGCTTGCAACTTGAGCCCCGCAAGCCGTTCGTCACGTTTGTCGAGACTGAACGCTTCGGCAAGCCGCGCCAGCGATCGGGCGTCGTAAGCGCGCAAACGGCGCATCCACAGCAGGCTGAGCTCAAGCGGTTCGCCCTTTTCCAGCGCCGACGGCAGTGTCGATGCGGAGTCGCTGGCCAGAAACGCTTCCAGGGCCTGAGGAATCGGCGCTCGGGTCAACCAGCAGATCTGCTGCCCGGCCTGATACTGCAAGCCTTCCAGCACCAGTTGATCGAGCACATCCTCCGGCTCGGACGCCTCCATGACGCGTCGCAGCAATGGCACATCACCACGGTGCAAAGCCCAGGCATGCTGGTAGAGCGTTTGCAACGGACGGTCATCACTGTCAATGATCAGCGCCGCCAACAACGGCAACTCGTCACCACTGACACGCCATTCGACAAATGCACCGGCAATGTCCTGCAACTCGAGCTGCTTGGCCCTGAACCAACGCCCGAGTGTTTCCGGGCGCTGTGATGGACTGCCGTACTCTTGAGTGACATCGCCTAGATCCTCGGACCAGTCGCGGAAGTTTTCCAGACGATCAAAGGCCTGAATCAGCAGCGGCAGGCGCTGAGGCTGATGTCGCGCGCACAATGCCAGTAACCACGTCGCCGCTTTCGGATGCTGATGTTCGCGCCAGAGCCGCACCCAAGCCTGCAGTGCCAACTCTTCCATTCCCAGCGCACTGCGCTGACAGGCCAACAGATACAGCCAGTCGACATCTTCAGGCGCAAGCCGATGCTGCTCGCTGATAATGTCGAGAAAGTCTTTGTTGGGGATATCAGCCTGACTGAACTGTATGGCCAGGCGTTGCAATAACCCGTCATCAGCAGGCAGCGGGATGCAAGTGTGCAGGCCGGCGAAATGACGGTAGTCGTCGAGCGACGCCTCTCGGTGCAGGTGATTCAGGGTTCGCACATACCAGAGAGTTTCCAACTGCGCGACAGCGGGCCAATGGCTCATCAACGAGGTGTCGAACGGATCCGCCGCACTGATCCGCTGCAAAAACTCGTCGACATGCCGTGCGTTGTCGAAATCCAGATCCAGCATGCGGCTCGCCCAGCCCAGGCGCTGGGCCAACAAACGGGCGCAGACATGGGAAATCGGGCCGGCGTCGAGCAACTCGCGCAGCAATGGCCAGCAAACTTCGTCCAGCACCTCCAGCGGCAGGCGGTCCAGCTCAAGGTTGAATGCCTGCCAGGCCACCGGTTGGAAGCGACGCGCTGGATCAAGCAGCAATGCTTCAAAGTCGGCCATCGTCTGATCGGCAGGACTGATCTCATCGGCAACCGGTTGATCCGGCTCCACGGCTTCCTCGCGGGCAAAGCGTAATGCCAGCTCATAAGCCTCACGCAGCGCCTGAAAACCTTCCGGATCGGTTTCTGGATGGTGCTGCGGCAAGCGCGCGCGATAGGCGCCGCGAATGACGTCGTTGTCTTTGGTGGGCTCGATACCCAAGCGAATCCAGCAGCTCATGACCAGTCGAACTCCCCTAGCGAATCAGGCCGCTCGGGTGGATGCACGGGCATATCCCAAGGCAATTGTGCGAACAGCGCGCGCGCATCACGATCAAGCTTTCTGATGACCACGGTGGTGCCTATGTAATCGCCTTGCCGGTCAAATTCGTGCTCCAGCTCTTCATCCTTGTTGCCCAGGCAATGCCAGAAGGCTTTGCCGAAGACAAAGCCGTTAAGGTAGCTCGTCCAACTGTCGTAGTAGTAGCGCGCGCGTGCCGCCATGCGACCATGCAGCCAAAGGCTTTCGGTGAGATCAATCCAGCCGTGCAGCACTGCAGAACGCAGCAGAAAACCCATGCGACCAAGGTCCCAGGCACGGATGCCACCTGAACCGCACTCGCCAAATGTGCGACTGGCGAATTCGTAGAAAGCTCGCTGGCGAGTGTCGAGTGTTGCGAGCAAGGCCTGCCATTCGGACGGCAGACACCTCTGCCACTGCCGATAGGCTTCGTTCAACTGCGTAGCGTGGCCGTCATCGGCAGTACGCAGCATGTCCAACAGCTGTTCGCGCGTAGTGATGCCCCAACCACCTTTGACATCGACATGTTTGAGGTCAAAGCAATAGGTGGGTGCGGTGTAATCGGCGTCGGGATTGAGGGCGACCAAAGGCGCAGAAAGCGCGTATAGCCAGCGCTGTTCCATTTCGTCCATGAACAAAGGCTCCGGGGCCAGCGGGAATTAGGGGGGGGCTGGCCTTGTTGGCGCGGATTGTAAAGAGCCACAAAGCCAGCGGCAAACGTTGCGTCGGCTTTCTTTGCGCGCACAAAAAAGGCCCCGACGTATCGGGGCCTTTCGTTCAGCGGCTTATCGCCGGTTCGGGCGATTGTGTGTCAGCACATGAATCAATGCTGCAACGCCGGCTGCTGCGCTCCATTGATCGGGATGCGCTTGGCTTTCGCTTCTTCCGGGATCACACGGAGCAGGTCGATGCTCAGCAGGCCGTTGCGCAGGGCAGCGTCCTTGATCTCGATGTGATCGGCCAGACGGAACGACAGCTTGAAGGCTCGCTGGGCGATGCCTTGATGCAAGAACGTGACGCTTTCGTCAGTGTCACGCTTGCCGCCACTGATGGTCAGCACACCCTTCTCGACTTGCAGGTCCAGGTCTTCTTCCTGGAAACCGGCGGCCGCAACGACGATACGGTATTGGTCATCACCGTGTTTTTCGACGTTGTAAGGTGGGTAGCTGCTGCCTGGCTCGTTGCGCAGGGCGGTTTCGAACAGGTCGTTGAAACGGTCGAAACCTACCGAGGAACGGAACAGTGGCGCGAGAGAAAATGCAGTACTCATGGTTCAAATCTCCTGAAAACAATCAGCAAGGTTTTGTGTCTCCGCGACCCGAATTCGGCATCGCGTAACCCTTAGATAGGGACCACTGTTTTGATTTCAAGAGATTATTTTGAGATTTTTATGCGGCTTCGACGAGCGGCAATCCGAGCAGACGCGAGACTTGATCCGGCTCGGTTTCACGGCGCAGAACGGTGAAAAGCTCGGCGGCTTCCGGGTAGTTCCGTGTCAGCATGGCCAGCCATTGCTTGAGGCGACCGGGCGATTGCCGGGCGGTCATCTGCGCTTTGGCCTGCAGCCAGAAGTCCTGAATCAGCGGCATCAGCTCGGCCCAGGTCATCTCGACGACCTCTTCGCCAGCGCGCGCCGCAGCGATCTGCCGAGCGAGATCCGGGCGGGAGACCAGACCCCGACCGAGCATGATGTCTTCGACACCACTGATTTCGCGGCAACGGCGCCAATCTTCGACGCTCCAGATATCGCCGTTGGCGAACACCGGCACCTTGACCACGTCCTGCACGCGCGGGATCCACTCCCAATGAGCCGGCGGTTTGTAGCCGTCCATTTTCGTCCGCGCATGTACGACGATGTGCTCTGCCCCGCCTTCGGCCAGCGCCGTGGCGCAGACCAGCGAGCCGTCAGGACTGTCGAAACCCAAGCGCATTTTCGCGGTGACCGGGATGTGCGCCGGTACGGCGCGACGGACATGTTCGACGATCTGGTTGAGCAGCTCCGGCTCCTTGAGCAGCACGGCGCCGCCGCGGGATTTGTTGACGGTCTTGGCCGGGCAGCCGAAGTTGAGGTCGATCACCTCAGAACCGAGTTCGCAGGCAAGCGCGGCGTTTTCCGCCAGGCATACCGGATCAGAACCGAGCAATTGCACGCGCAGCGGCACGCCGGACGCGGTGCGAGCGCCGTTGAGCAGCTCGGGGCCGAACTTGTGGAAGTACGCCGGGGTGAGCAACTGGTCGTTGACCCGAATGAATTCGGTCACGCACCAGTCGATGCCGCCAACGCGGGTCAGCACGTCGCGCAGGATGTCGTCGACCAACCCTTCCATGGGCGCCAGAGCAATTTGCATGGGAAACACTACTTGAAGAAAAAACGTGCGGCAGTTTACTGGATATCGTGGAAGACCGCAGGACAACACATCTCTCTGTGGGAGCGAGCCTGCTCGCGAAGACGGTCTGTCAGTTCATGCATGCGTGACTGACCTGACGCTTTCGCGAGCAGGCTCGCTCCCACAGGGTGAGATTTACATCGCCTCTGCAATCTGGATCGCCGGGCCATAGCCTTCGATAAATTCCGCCGGCATGCGCTTGGGCTTGCCGGTCGACAGTTCGATGCACACAAACGTGGTCTGCGCGCGCAACAGGGTGGCATTGTCACTGGGGCGTTTGAGCTGGAAA
This sequence comes from Pseudomonas sp. Marseille-Q5117, assembly GCF_946901175.1. Lineage (NCBI taxonomy): Bacteria > Pseudomonadati > Pseudomonadota > Gammaproteobacteria > Pseudomonadales > Pseudomonadaceae > Pseudomonas > Pseudomonas sp. Marseille-Q5117. The sequence continues at coordinate 282,996 of NZ_CAMPPP010000007.1, forward strand.
TGCCGGGTCATTTTCAAGCGCTGATCCCAGTCGACGATCCAGGTCGCCAGTTGCAGTTCATCACCTTCATAGGCGGCGGCCAGGTAATCGATTTCGTGGCGGACAACGGCCATCGCCCGATCCAGCCGCCGGTATTCGACCAGGTCCAGGCCGAGGCGCTGCGAATGGCGCCAGGCGCAGCGCTCGAGCCAGGTCACGTAAACGGCGTTATTGGCGTGCCCGAGCCCGTCGATGTCTTCGGCGCCTACTTGCAGATCAATGGTAAACGGCGTTGCCCGATCCCAGCCCATGCCCCACTCCCGGTCAAAGTATTCAACCGGGGCAGTGTAACGGAGCTCAGGCCGATTGGCGCGCCTGAAGGCTGCGACCGGCGAGCAGTGATAACACGCCATCAATCACTCGAGGGTCGGCCAGCACGCGTTGATGGCCGCCGCTTTCCAAGCGCAGCAGGCAGCTGTCGAACCAGGCTTCGTGAATCAATTGCGATTCTTTGACCGAGACAAAATTGTCGTCCTCGGCATGCACGATTAGACCGGGCATATCCAGTTGATAGTGGGCCACGTCCAGCGTAGCGGCGCGCATGCCGACGTCCTGCTCGACCTGGCGGATAAACGCCGAACGCGCGCGCGGCGGCATGCCAACCATTCGCGCAAAACCGCGCAGCACGCCGAGAATCCGCGACGGTGCGGCGATGCTGACCAGGGTTTCGGTGCGCAGACCCAATTGCACGGCGAGCATCGCGCTGGCGCCGCCCATGGAATGGCCGATAACCGCTTGCAGCGGCGGCAATTCGGCAGCGGCTTCGAGCATGGCGCGGGCGAACAGCACTACATTGGCTTCGCGCCCAGGGGAACGACCGTGAGCCGGACCGTCGAGCGCGACGACGGTATAGCCGGCATCGACCAGCGCATTGATCAGCGAGGCGAATTGCGTTGGCCGCCCTTCCCAACCATGCATCAACAGCACCGTAGGGCCTTGGCCCCAGCGCAGCGCCGACAGGCCGAAGCGCAACGTGATGCGTTCGGAGCTGGCCAACAGCGGCAGCTCCCAATCCCGCAGCGGTAGCGCGCGGGGCGTCATGAATGCCAGACGCATTTTGCTTGCCACCAGCTTCGGTGCAAACCAGCCCAAGGTACCGTTAACGCCACGAACCCACTTCAACGCGTTCATCGCACTCTCCTCAGGCTTGTTGCCTTCAGGTCAACGCACCGCCGACTTGGCGGCGCGCAGCAATCGATCGGATAACTCTCCCGGACTCAGCGCCCTGGCCAAGGCCAGACCACCGACCATCAACGCGACATCGGCCAAAGCCTTGTCGGTGTCTTCAGGGCTGGCGGCCAGTTGCGCGACCATCAGCTCCAGATGCTCGTTCAACGCGATGCGGAACGACTCCGGCAAACGACCCAATTCGCCAATCGAGGCCGGAATCGGGCATGCGGCTTCGCTGGAATCCCGGTGTTTGCGTGACAGGTAGAACGCAGCCACCAAAGCGCGACGCTCTTCGCCGGTCAAATCGGCGTCCATGTCGGCAATCAGGTCGCGGCGGCGGCCCAGCAGTTGCTTGAACGCTTCGAGCATCATCGCGTCCTTGCTTTCGAAGTGTGCGTAGAAGCCGCCGACGGTCAGGCCGGCGGCGCCCATCACTTCGCCCACGCTCGGGTCTGCCGGGCCGCGCTGAATCAACGCGGCGCTGGCAGCCTTGAGGATGCGTTCGCGGGTTTGAGCTTTTTTATCGTTCATCGTTGCCTCCGAATATTACGACTAGAATATTATTCGCATAATAATATTCCGCAAGTCATGAATATGACCGCTGGTCTGAAGCACAGTGTAAGGAAAAAGGAGAGTTGGCCAAACGCCAGACAAACAAAAGGGCCATTCAACAATTGAATGACCCTTATAAAATCCCGCAGAGCGGGTAATCGTGGCGTCCCCTAGGGGACTCGAACCCCTGTTACCGCCGTGAAAGGGCGGTGTCCTAGGCCACTAGACGAAGGGGACACAAACCCTTCTATACAACTGATCAACGCTGAGTGTTGATCGCTTCAAGGCCGGTGTGGCCAGACCTCGAAGTGTAAAATTGGTGGAGCTAGACGGGATCGAACCGTCGACCTCTTGCATGCCATGCAAGCGCTCTCCCAGCTGAGCTATAGCCCCTCATCGCTGAGGACGGGGCGAATCTTAAGGGCGTATCGAAAGCCTGTCAAACTTATTTTTGAAAAATTTCAAAATTTTTTGCCGGGATAACAATCACTTACCGCCCTCCCCCGTAAAACTGGGCGGTTTGCAACGCGGGCAGACCTGTAGGAGCTGGCGCAGCCTGCGATCTTTTGACTTTGCCTTTTGAAAACAAGATCAAAAGATCGCAGCCTGCGGCAGCTCCTACAAAGAAGCAAAAGCAATCAGGCGATGGCGCCCAAGAGCTTTTCCCACTCTTTGTTTTCTTTCTTCGACACGCCGCCCAGCAGGTCAATCGCCTGGCGCAAGCGGAAACGGGTGAGATCCGGGCCGAGGATTTCCATCGCATCGAGCACCGACACCGAACTCGCCTGCCCGGTGATCGCAGCAAACATCAGCGGCATCGCGTCGCGCAGCTTCAGCTCCAGAGATTCGACCACCGCCTGAATCGTCGCGGTGATGCTGTCCTTCTCCCACTGCCGCAGACTTTCCAGTTTCCACAGGATCAACTGCATCAACTGGCGAACCTGATCGCCGGAGAGCTTTTTCGACTCGAACAGCTTGGCATCCGGATTCACGCCGCCGGCAAAGAAGAACCCCGCCAGCGGTGCGACCTGGCTGAACGTTTCAACCCGGCCCTGCACGTGCGGCGCGATCTTCATCATGTATTCGGAATTGAACGCCCACTTCTGCACGCGGGCGGCAAACTCTTCCACCGGCAGGTCGCGCAGCCACTGGCCGTTGAGCCACGATAGCTTCTCGATGTCGAAGATCGGCCCGCCGAGGGAGACACGCTTGAGGTCGAAGTTGTCGACCATTTCCTGCAGCGAGAACTTCTCGCGCTCGTCCGGCATCGACCAGCCCATGCGCCCGAGGTAGTTGAGCATCGCTTCCGGCATGAAGCCCATGCGCTCGTAGAACGTCACCGAGGTCGGGTTCTTGCGCTTGGACAGCTTGCTCTTGTCCGGGTTGCGCAGCAGCGGCATGTAGCACAGCTCCGGTTGTTCCCAGCCGAAGTATTCGTACAGCAAAATCAGTTTCGGTGCCGATGGCAGCCATTCTTCGCCACGCAGCACGTGGGTGATGCCCATCAGGTGATCGTCGACCACGTTGGCGAGGAAGTACGTCGGCAGGCCGTCGGTCTTCATCAGCACTTGCATGTCCATGCGATCCCACGGGATCTCGACGTCGCCACGCAACATGTCCGGCACCACGCAGACGCCTTCGCTCGGCACCTTCATACGAATCACGTGCGGCTCGCCAGCGGCCAGACGCGCGGCGACTTCTTCCTTCGACAGCAGCAGCGCGCGGCCGTCGTAGCGCGGAGTTTCGCCGCGAGCCATTTGCTCGGCGCGCATCTGATCGAGTTCTTCAGCGGTGCAGAAGCACGGGAACGCATGACCCATGTCGACCAGTTGCTGGCAGTACTTCTGATAGATGTCGCCGCGCTCGCTCTGCCGATACGGGCCGTGCGGGCCGCCGACGTCCGGGCCTTCGCTCCAGTCGATACCGAGCCAGCGCAGGGCGTCGAAGATCTGCTGTTCGGACTCGCGGGTCGAACGCAACTGATCGGTGTCTTCGATGCGCAGGATGAACTCACCGCCATGCTGCTTGGCAAAGCAGTAGTTGAACAATGCGATGTAAGCGGTACCTACGTGGGGGTCCCCGGTAGGCGATGGCGCGATGCGAGTGCGGACGGTGGTCATGGCTTGTCTCGAAAAAATGAAGAGCAGAACAATCAAGCGGCGAATGGTAACAGGCGACACCCGCCCCGCTCCAGCGGGCAGGGTATTTAAGCCGGATGCGCTAGGCCGTCCGATTTGTGGGAAGGCCATTCGCGAGCAGGCTCGCTCCCACAGGGATACACAATGATCGTTCCCACGCTCTGCGTGGGAACGATCCCTTATACCGTAAGCAATCGTTCGCGCAGTTTGGCAATCTCGTCACGCATCTGCGCCGCCGCTTCAAACTCCAGATCCCGCGCCAGTTGGTACATCTTCTCTTCCAGCGCGCGGATGCGTTTGGTGATTTCGCTTGGCGAGCGCAACTCGGCTTCGTACTTGGCGTTCTCTTCGGCGGCCTTGGCCATGCCTTTGCGCTTCTTGCTGCGCGAACCCGGCACGGTGGCGCCTTCCATGATGTCGGCGACGTCCTTGATCACACCTTTCGGGGTGATGCCGTTCTCAAGGTTGAAGGCGATCTGCTTCTCGCGACGGCGCTCGGTCTCACCAATCGCCCGCTCCATCGAACCAGTCATGCGATCAGCGTAGAGAATCGCCCGGCCATTGAGGTTACGCGCCGCGCGACCGATGGTCTGGATCAGCGAGCGCTCGGAACGCAGGAAGCCTTCCTTGTCGGCATCGAGAATCGCCACCAGCGACACTTCCGGCATGTCGAGGCCTTCACGCAGCAGGTTGATCCCGACCAGCACATCGAACACGCCGAGGCGCAAATCGCGGATGATCTCGACGCGCTCGACGGTGTCGATGTCCGAATGCAGATAACGCACGCGCACGCCGTGGTCGGCGAGGTAATCGGTCAGGTCTTCGGCCATGCGCTTGGTCAGCGTGGTGACCAGCACACGTTCTTCGATCGCCACGCGCTTGGTGATTTCCGAGAGCAAGTCATCGACCTGAGTCAGCGCCGGCCGCACTTCAACCTGCGGGTCGACCAGGCCAGTCGGCCGCACCACCTGCTCAACCACCCGCCCGGCGTGCTCGGCTTCGTAGTTGCCGGGCGTTGCCGAGACGAAAATGGTCTGCGGGCTGACCCCTTCCCACTCGTCAAAACGCATGGGCCGGTTGTCCAGCGCCGAAGGCAGGCGGAAGCCGTACTCAACGAGGGTCTCTTTACGCGAACGGTCGCCCTTATACATCGCGCCGACCTGCGGCACGCTGACGTGGGATTCGTCGATCACCAGCAAGGCGTCGGCCGGCAGATAGTCGTAAAGGGTGGGCGGCGCCGCGCCGGCCGGACGCCCGGACAGGTAGCGCGAGTAGTTTTCGATGCCGTTGCAATAGCCCAGTTCGAGGATCATTTCCAGGTCGAAACGGGTGCGCTGTTCCAGACGCTGGGCTTCCACCAGTTTGTTGTTGCTGCGCAGGTATTCGAGGCGCTCCTGCAATTCGACCTTGATGCCTTCGATAGCATCGAGCAGGGTTTCCCGAGGCGTCACGTAGTGACTTTTCGGGTAGAAAGTGAAGCGCGGCATCTTGCGGATGACTTCGCCGGTCAGTGGGTCGAAGGCGGAAATGCTCTCGACCTCGTCATCGAACAGCTCAATGCGGATCGCTTCGAGGTCGGATTCCGCCGGGAAGATATCGATCACATCACCGCGCACGCGGAACGTCGCCCGGGCAAAATCCATGTCGTTGCGGGTGTATTGCAGGTCGGCCAGGCGCCGCAGCAGCGCACGCTGATCAAGCTTGTCGCCGCGATCAACGTGCAAGACCATTTTCAGATAGGTTTCCGGACTGCCCAGACCGTAGATGCATGAGACCGTGGTGACGATGATCGCGTCCTTGCGCTCGAGCAACGCTTTGGTTGCGGACAGGCGCATCTGTTCGATGTGGTCGTTGATCGAAGCGTCCTTCTCGATGAAGGTGTCGGACGACGGCACATACGCTTCGGGCTGGTAGTAGTCGTAGTAGGAAACGAAGTATTCAACGGCGTTGTTCGGGAAGAACGCCTTGAACTCCCCGTACAACTGCGCGGCCAGGGTCTTGTTCGGCGCCAGTACGAGCGTCGGCCGCTGGACCTGGGAGATGACGTTGGCAATGCTGAAGGTCTTGCCCGAACCGGTCACACCGAGCAGTGTCTGGTGCGCCAGCCCGGCGTCAATGCCCTCAACCAACTGGCGAATGGCTTCCGGCTGATCGCCGGCAGGCTCGAAGCGGGTGACTAGCTGGAATTCCGACATACACACCTCTGGAATCGCGGCGTTCCGCGTCAGACGGAGCACCACGGGGACGACCGCAAACGACCGATGTCGCGCAAGAAAAAACCTGGATTGTGCTGAATGTGGTGGCGATTGCCTGACCTTTCAAGGCAAACGTCCTACATCCGGTAAAGAGTCTGACAAAGTCAATCGACTAACGGTCAAGAAATAATCGGAAAAACTTACCCTAAAAGCCGATTCGCCTGTCGCCATTGCGCGGTGATGGCCTCTATACTAGCTCCCCGTTTGTGCACCGCTCTAGTGCATTCGGCTGGAGCGCGACACGTCCCTCCACTCTCCATTCAGAGCCGCCGTAATAATGAGCCTGTTCTCCGCTGTCGAAATGGCACCCCGCGATCCAATCCTGGGCCTCAACGAAGCATTCAACGCCGATACCCGAACCACCAAGGTCAACCTGGGCGTGGGCGTGTACTGCAACGAAGAGGGGCGAATTCCACTGCTGCGCGCGGTGATCGAAGCCGAGACGATTCGAGTCGCGCAACACGCTTCGCGCGGTTACCTGCCGATCGATGGCATCGCTGCCTACGACCAGGCCGTGCAGAAACTGCTGTTCGGCAACGACTCGCCGCTGATCAGCGCCGGTCGCGTCATCACCACTCAGGCCGTCGGCGGGACCGGCGCACTGAAAATCGGTGCCGACTTCCTCAAGCAACTGCTGCCGAACGCCGTCGTGGCGATCAGCGACCCGAGCTGGGAAAACCACCGCGCACTGTTCGAAACCGCTGGTTTCCCGGTGCAGAACTACCGTTACTACGACGCTGCCACCCATGACGTGAACCGTGCCGGCATGCTCGACGACCTCAACGCCCTGCCGAACGGCTCGATCGTTGTCCTGCACGCCTGCTGCCACAACCCGACCGGCGTCGACCTGACCCCGGCGGACTGGACCAAGGTGCTCGAAGTGGTCAAGGCCAAAGGTCACGTGCCGTTCCTCGACATGGCTTACCAGGGTTTCGGCGACGGCATCGACGAAGACGCCGCCGCTGTGCGCCTGTTCGCCGAATCCGGCCTGACCTTCTTCGTCTCGAGCTCGTTCTCCAAGTCGTTCTCGCTGTACGGCGAACGCGTTGGCGCACTGTCGATCATCAGCGAATCGAAAGAAGAAAGCGCGCGCGTGCTGTCGCAGGTCAAGCGCGTGATCCGCACCAACTACTCCAACCCGCCGACCCACGGCGCCAGCATCGTTGCTGCGGTGCTGAACAGCCCGGAACTGCGCGCGCAGTGGGAAGCCGAGCTGGCCGAGATGCGCCTGCGTATTCGCGGCATGCGCGAGCAGATGGTTGCCCTGCTGGCGGAAAAAGCCCCGGGCCGCGATTTCAGCTTCGTTGGCCGTCAGCGCGGCATGTTCTCCTACTCCGGCCTGACCACTGAACAAGTGCATCGCCTGCGCAACGAGTTCGGCATTTACGCCCTGGACACCGGCCGCATCTGCGTGGCCGCGCTGAACCAGAGCAACATCAAGGCTGTGACGGACGCGATCGTTCAGGTCATCTGATTTCGGCCAGTGATGAAAAACGGGAAGCCTTTTGGGCTTCCCGTTTTTATTTGTCTCTGGAAACGCCTCGCAACCTCTAGACTGCACACAATTCAAAGTGTAGGAGCTGACGAGTGCAACGAGGCTGCGATCTTTTGATCTTGTTTCTAAGATCAAAAGATCGCAGCGTTCCGCAGCTCCTACCGGTTTTGTGTACACCCGAGATTTTTTGAAGAGAACCCACATGAAAAACGACAACCTGCGCGCTGACCGTGACGACCTGGATGATTTCATCCCGCGCGCTCCGGCCAAGCGTGAAAAGAGCCTGGTGCTGCAAGTCGCCACCGGGGTATTCCTCGGTGGCCTGGCCCTGTGGCTGGTGCAACTGGCGGCGACGGCGGCCTATGCCAAGCTGATGCTCGGCACGATTACCTTCGGCAGTTAAGCCAGCTCGGCCGAGCGCTGGGTGGCGGCATCGTCGTAAATCACATACAGCGATTCGGCGACCTGGCTCTTGATGGCCTTGCTGCTTTCTAGACCAAGGACGAAACCTTCAGCCTTGCCGCCAGCGCGGTTCAATTCTTCGGCGGTGCTTGCCCCGGTGATTGCATCGAAAAGTTTTTCGGCGTGCGGGCCGATCCCTTTGGGCAGGCTGATCTGTGCAGTGCTCATGCAGGCACCTCGGTGTTGCGAGTGATTTGAATCATGGCGCGTACCTTTGCGGCGAATGGCCGGCAGCGCGTGTGACCACTTCCGGGCTGCCATGGTAGACCTCTGAGGCCTTTCTGGTAACCGCCAATCGCTGACAAAATGCCGTCCGTCCCGACGAATCGCAAAAGTTGCCCGGCGATGCTTGACTTCTCTTTTTGAATCAGTAACATACGCACCAATTCCGCAATAGCTCAGTTGGTAGAGCAAGTGACTGTTAATCACTGGGTCCCTGGTTCGAGTCCAGGTTGTGGAGCCAAATAGCAAAGCCCCTGAATCGCAAGGTTCAGGGGCTTTTTTGTGGGCGCACGAAAAATACCAAAAGGCCGATCTGTTTGGGCAGATCGGCCTTTTCCGTTTCAGACGCAGCGGTCAGACATGTTCGCTGCTTTTCACCTGCACCTTTGGCGCGCCATGGCCATGGTCGTGGTCATCCGGCTCGATCACCGGCACTTCCTTGCCATCGCAGTCATGCAGCTTGCCGTCGCTGAAGTAATCGCCTTCACGCAGCGCGGCGAGATCGCGATAACGCAGGGTGCGCTCTTCCGCTGCGGCGAACACCGATTGTTGATCCGAATTGCCGGTCGTGAAGTGGTTGAATGCCAGGTTGAGCAGGATCGCCATGATTGCCGACGAACTGATGCCCGAATGGAAAATCGTCGCGAACCAGCTCGGGAAGTGATCGTAGAAGTTCGGCGCGGCGATCGGGATCATGCCGAAACCGATCGAAGTGGCCACGATGATCAGGTTGACGTTGTTGCGGTAGTCCACCTTCGACAACGTGCGAATGCCGCTCGCCGCCACGGTGCCGAACAGCACGATCCCTGCGCCGCCAAGGACCGAAGTCGGCACTGCAGCAATCACCCGGCCCATGAACGGCAGCAGGCCGAGCACCACCAGGAACAGACCGCCGGTGGCCACCACGAAACGGCTCTTGATCCCGGTCACCGCCACCAGGCCGACGTTTTGCGCGAAAGCACTTTGCGTAAACGATCCGAAGATCGGCGCAAACATGCTCGACAGCATGTCGGCGCGCAGGCCGTTGCCCAAGCGTTTGGAATCTACCTTGGTGTCAATGATCTCGCCCACGGCGAGGATGTCCGCCGAGGTTTCCACCAGCGTCACCATAACCACAATGCACATCGACAGGATCGCGGCGAAATGGAAGGTCGGCATGCCGAAGTGGAACGGTGTCGGGAAGCCGAACATGGGGCCGGTGGTGACACTGGAGAAATCCGCCATGCCAAGGAACACCGCCAGCACCGTGCCGATGACCATGGCCAGCAGAATCGACAGCCGAGAAATGGTCGCGCTGCCAACCTTGCTCAGCAGCAACACCAGCACCAGCGTGACCGCCGCCAGACCGATGTTCTGCATGCTGCCGAAGTCCGGCGCGTGGCTGTTGCCGCCCATCGCCCAGCGTGCGGCCACCGGCATCAGCGTCAGGCCGATGGTGGTGATCACAATGCCGGTGACCAGCGGCGGAAAGAACTTGGTGATGCGTGAAAACACCGGCGTGATCAGCAAGCCGATCAACGAGGCGGCAATCACCGCACCCAGCACCGATTGGAAACCGCCCCCCCCGCCGCTGCTGACGATCGCAACCATGGTCGCCACGCCGGAGAACGATACGCCCTGGACCAGCGGCAGCTGACAGCCAAAAAACGGCAGACCCAGGGTTTGCAGCAACGTCGCCAGCCCCCCCGCAAACAATGAAGCAGCAATCAACAGACCAATGTCCGCCGGCGACAGACCGGCCGCCTGGCCAATGATCAGTGGCACCGCAACGATACCGCCGTACATGGTCAGAACATGTTGCAGGCCGTAAGCCATATTCGCGCCGACCCCGAGGTTTTCGTCCTCGGGCCGTTGGTGTGAAACATGGGGCGTTTTCATGGTGGGGGGTTCCCTGGTTTTTGTTATGCGCACACTGTATTCAATACTCAGGACAAATGTCCATAGAGTTGTATACAACTTGTCAGTCACATTATGGTTAGGTAGCCATCCAACCTTCTAGCCTGCGCTTCTTGCCCCAACAAATCCGGCAACACATCCCCGCTGCATCCTCGCCAGTGCCCACTAGGCTGAAGTGTTCACGGCGACCGACGGTGCAGTCGCGCTCTTTTTTATACATATAAAGTATGCATAATGAAGTCATTCAAGATTCAGTACGACAAAAGCAAAAACGCAGCCAACAAACTCAAGCACAAAGGCATCAGCCTCGCCGAAGCCGAACCGGTTTTTCATGACGAACGCGCACTGACACTTGAGGACAACGACCATGACGAACAACGCTGGATCACCCTCGGCCTCGATGCCAAAGGTCGTGTGCTTGCCGTTGCTTACAGCTATCGCGAAGCCAATGTTGTTCGAATCATTTCCGCACGTCTCGCCACACCCAGCGAACAGCGCGCGTATTTTCAGGAGGCTTGAACGATGAAAGACGAATATGACTTTTCCACAGGTAAACGCGGCGCAGTAGCGCCGAACAAGGGCAAGACCCGCATCACCATCATGCTTGATGACGCGGTGATTGAAGCGGCGCGTACCGCCGCAGAAACCGAGGGCTTTGGCTACCAGACTGTGATCAACAACACCCTGCGCCATGCTCTGCTTGATGGCCCACGCCAGCAGGAAAGCGCCGACGATTCAGGTCTGACGGGCCAATTCAAGAAAGGCATCACCGCCACCGATCTCAAGAGTCTCGAGCGAAAGCTGTCAGCGGCCATCGGCGAAATCCGTCGCGTATTGGAGCCTGATGTAAAGCCTTAGATGGAGGCTGGCGCGATGACCCGAGCCAGCGCTTGTCGCACACGCGGTGAATCAGGCACCTGAAGATCGAACTCGCGCCGCAGCAATTTCATCAGCTCGTCGACGTCCGCCACCTCGCGCCGCTCACTGTCCGCGCCCATGTGATGAATGGCAAAACTGCCGTTGTTCAGGGTTTTGCGCCAGCCAGCGCCGGTGCGCGCGACCATCAGGCGCTGCGAAAAGGGTGACTCGGGATGGGTGGAGACGTACCAGTTGCCGACGGTGTAATCGATGTCTTCCTGGCGTTGCAAATCGAACAGGTACATCGGCCGCCATTCGCCTGCGACTTTGGCGCGCAGCAGATAGCCATCTGCTTGCTTGTCGATGCGGTAAGGTTCGTGCGGGGTGGGTTGCTCATCTTCACTGTCGAGCAACAGCGGCGCGGTGGGCACCATGCCGCCGAAGCCGACGTCGGTGATGTAACGCACTCCCTCGATGGTCACCAGACTCAAACGATGGGTTCGCGCCGTCCAGCTACCTTCCGGTTGATTCATCACCACGCGCCCGCTGATCGCCCGTGCGTCGAAGCCCAATTCAAGCAGCAGCGCATAGAACAAATGATTGAGCTCATAGCAGTAGCCGCCCCGCCCCTGCTGCAACACCTTGTCTTCGATGGAGACCAAGTCGATCAACACCGGCTCTGCACTGATCGTCGCCAGATTTTCGAAAACAAACTGAGCGGTGTGGCGCGACTGCAACTGGCGCAACGTATCAAGCGTCGGTGGCGGCGGCGCATCGAAACCCAGACGTTGCAGGTACAGATTGGTACTGGTCAGCCGTGGCGCACTCATTGCTCGATCCTTATGCATGGGCCGCAGAACACTGCGTGGATGTTGCCCTGTATACGGGATCAAGCACGGCTTCCGACAATTGATTTCGCCAATCGCCCGCTCAGCGCTTTTTCCGCGAAGCGATGCGAATCCATGTCGGTGCATGGTCACTGGCGTGCGGTTCGTTGCGTACCCAGGCGTCGACGCCAGCGTCGTGCAAATACGGGCTCAATGCCGGATTGAGCAGCAGGTGGTCGATGCGCAGGCCGGAATTGGTTTGCCAATGGTTACGGAAGTAATCCCAGAAGGTGTAGAGGCGCTCTTCGGGATACACGTGGCGCAGAGAATCGGTCCAGCCTTGGTCCAGCAGCCGCTGGTAGCACTCGCGGCTTTCGGGTTGCAACAAGGCGTCCTTGAGCCAGGAACGGGTGTTGTAGATGTCCATGTCGGTGGGCACGACATTGAAGTCACCGGCCAGCACCACCGGGTGATCGCTGCTTTGCAGGTCTTTGGCGTAATTGATCAGACGCTCGAACCAGGCCAGTTTGTAATCGAATTTCGGCCCCGGCTGCGGGTTGCCGTTGGGCAGATACAGGCAACCGACCAGCACACCGTGCACCGCCGCTTCGATATAACGGCTGTGGGTGTCATCGGGATCGCCGGGCAAACCGCGTCGACTCTCCAACGGCTGCGCATCACGCGCCAGAATCGCCACGCCATTCCATGACGCCTGGCCCTGCCAGATCGCGCCGTAACCGGCGGCCTCCAGTTCGGCGGCGGGAAATGCGCTGTCGACTGATTTGAGCTCTTGCAGGCAGACGATGTCCGGTTGCTCGCGCTTGAGCCATTCCAGCAGATTCGGCAGCCGCGCGCGCATGCCGTTGACGTTGAAGGTGGCGATTCGCAGGTTTTTCATCGTCTGCAACTCCTGCCCGGTGGGATTGCAAATTGTGACTCTGAGAACGCCGCGCAGGTTGCATCGAATCACAAAGCGCCAGCTCAGACTCGGTTACGCAGCCATTGCAGAAAGCCTCTTTTCGGCGCGACCACGGGCGTTTCCTCGGTCAGCGACTGCGCCTTGTGCAGACGGAAATCGAGCAACGCCTGCATCGCATCATGAATGTCATGGCGCGCGTCCAGGCACGGTTTCAGATAGGACTTCTCAATGCGATACAGCGCGCAGAAAGTCTTCGCGGAAAAATCCGCCGGCAGCGCGGTGTCGGAAAGAATCCCGGCCTCGCCGATCACCTCGCCCGGCCCCATGCGCCCGGATTCCAGTGGTGCACCATGGCGCTTGAGCGTCACCGATACCACGCCGGACTCAATAATGAACAAATGATCGCTGACCTCCCCGCCCGCGAGAATCGTTTCGCCGGCGCGGAAGGTTTGCAGGGTCATGTTCTGGCTGAAGGTGTCTTTCTCTTCTTCACGCAGAGTCGAGAAGATCGGTGAGCTTTCCAGCAGCGCCCGTGGCCGCGACAACTGTGGTGCGGCGCTGGTCTCGTTGCTCGACAGCAGGTTGACCCCGGAGGCCTGCAAATGCCGGTACGCGAGGTCGAACAACTGATTGCGCACCACGCGCTTCTCGCCCATCGAAGCGACAAATCCACTGATCTCGTATTCCGCGCCGCCGCTGGCAGAACTCTTCAACGACACGCTCGGCGCCGGTGTGTCGAGCAATTGCCGACAACCCTGCATCGCTCGCTCCAGCGCCTCGATTACCGAACTGGGCCGGGCACGGGGGCTGACGGGCACGCTGACGGAAACGCCGAACATATTGCTCGGTCGGCTGAAGTTGATGATTTTGGCTTTCGCCGCCAGCGAGTTGGGAATCACGGCCATGCTGCCCTGGCTGGTTTGCAGACGCGTGGCGCGCCAGTCGATGTCGGTGACGCGGCCCTCGGTGCCGTCGATGGAGATCCAGTCATCGAGCTGATAGGGCTTGGTGGTGTTGAGGACGATGCCGGAGAACACGTCGCTCAAGGTGCTCTGCAAGGCCAGGCCGACGATGATCGCCAACGCGCCGGACGTCGCCAGCACACCTTTGACTGGCAGATCGAGCACGTACGCCAGCGCCGCAATGATCGCGATGAGAAAAATCACCGCGCCGAGCAAGTCCTGCAACAGCCGGCCGGTATGGCCGACCCGCTGCATCATCACCGCGCCGATCAGCACCGTCAGGGTCCGCGCACCAAACAGCCACCACCCGATCTGCAGCCCGGTCGCCGCCAGATGCAGCGGCACGTTGTCGGCCCACGGTGCCGGTTCCATCGGGTTGAGACCTTCGTTGAACAGCACAATGCTGAACAGGGCAAAAATCAGCACCCGCACCAACAGCTTCCATTCACTGCCGCGAGAGCTGATCAGCCGCCACAGGCCAAGATCGAGCAGGATCAGGATCAACGCGCTAAACAACGGGTGTTCGGTCAGCAGAGACAGCATCAAACAACTCCGACAAAGGCCAATCGCGAGAAGATCGCACAGATTGGCACAGTGTAGGAGCAATTGATTTCGGCGGATGAACCGCCGCTTGAAAACACTGCGAAACCCTGTAGGAGCTGACGAAGGCTGCGATCTTGAGGCTCTGGGACGCGGAGCGTCCCCGGCTGCATTCCCACGCAGAGCGTGGGAACGATCAGACGCTGAAAAACCTGTGGGAGCGAGCCTGCTCGCGAAGGCGTCATGTCAGTCACTACTTCTTCGACCGAATCAGAGCATTCGCGAGCAGGCTCGCTCCCACAGTGAAGCTTCAGTTGCCAGTAAAGCTCGGGGTCAGGCGTGCATCCGGCCAAAGCGCCCGGACTGGAAGTCGGCGAAGGCCTGATGGATTTCCTGCTCGGTGTTCATCACGAACGGGCCGTGGCCAACGATCGGTTCGTCGATCGGCTCGCCACTGAGCAGCAATACCACCGCGTCTTCGCTGGCCTGGAGGGTGAGTCGATCACCGTCGCGTTCGAACAGCGCCAACTGCCCTACCCCAACCGATTCCGCACCGTTGACCTGCACCGAACCTTTCAATACCACCAGTGCGGTGTTGCGTCCTTCGTGCAGCTCAAGCGTCAGCAGCTTGCCGGCATTGAGGCGCAGATCCCAGACGTCGATTGGCGTGAAAGTCCGCGAAGGTCCGGTGTGCCCGTTGAATTCACCGGCGATCAGACGCAGGCTGCCGGCGTTGTCCTTGAGCGCGATGCTCGGAATGTCGCGGTCGAGAATGGTCTGGTAACCCGGCGCGGCCATTTTGTCCTTGGCCGGCAGGTTGACCCACAACTGGACCATTTCCAGCTTGCCGCCGGTTCGGGCGAAGTTTTCCGAGTGGAATTCTTCATGAAGGATGCCGGACGCTGCGGTCATCCACTGCACATCACCCGGGCCGATGGTGCCGCCACTGCCGGTGGAATCGCGGTGCTGCACTTCGCCGTCATAAACGATGGTCACGGTTTCAAAACCACGGTGCGGATGCTGGCCGACGCCACGCTGTTCAGTGGTCGGGGTGAATTCGGCGGGACCGGCGTGATCGAGCAGAAGAAACGGGCTGATGTGCTTGCCCAGGTTGTCGTAGGAAAACAGCGTGCGCACCGGGAAACCATCGCCGACCCAATGGCCGCGCGGGCTGGTGTAAATGCCGATGATGTTTTTCATGGGGTCTCCAATGGGTAAATGCATTGGATTAAGCGTAAGGGCATATCGAATATTCGACTAGAGGGTGGAAATCGGCTTGAGTGTTCCATGTGCAGAACAATTGAGCAGCGGCGCGCATTTCGCGAGCAGGCTCGCTCCCACAGCAGACTGCATTGGTTCAGAGGCACCGTGCGAGGCCGTGCATGGCTTCGCGCAACCTGTCGATGGCACGGTTGATAACTGCGCTTTCACTGCCTCGGCAAGCCGTTTCCAGCTCAACACACGCCGCAACAACTCGCGCAGCGCCGACCATTTGCGCGCCGCCCCTGATGCGATGGGCCAGCTCTCGCAGGCCGTTGCGGTCGCCGACGTGGGTCTGATTCAAAGCCTGCAGATCGTCGCGCAAGCTATTGCCGACTTCCTTGCGCAAACGCTCGATCAACGAGTGATCGGCACCGGCCATCTGCTCCAGGGCACTCAGATCAATCTCGACGGGCTCGGCACTTGGCGGTTCATCTTCGTGGCGCTCGCAACGATGAGCGCCTTTCAGGGCTTCAGCCAGATCATGCAAGCGAATCGGTTTGAACAGGCAGCCGTCCATGCCAGCGTCCAGACAACGCAAACGCTCTTCGACCTGTGCATTGGCCGTAAAACCGAGGATAAGACAAGGCCTGCGGCCGCTGGCGGCCTCTTCATCGCGAATGGTGCGCGCCAGCTCATAGCCATTGCGTCGCGGCATGTTGCAGTCGGTAATCACCACATCGAAGGCCTGGGTTCGCCAGCGGTCCAACCCCTGTTCGCCATCGCCCACATCTACCGTGCGATGCCCCAGTTCGCTCAGTTGCCAGCACATCAGCAAGCGGTTGACCGGGTGATCGTCCACCACCAACACGCTTAATACACAGGTAGCGGCCGCCGCCTCGGGCGTTGCCAGTGTGGTCGTCACAGCTGTCAACAGCGGCAAGGACAAATTCATTTCCACTCGCGTGCCTTGCCCGAGATCACTATCAAGACCGAGCGTGCCGCCCATCATTTCGCAGAGGTTGCGACTGATCACCAGTCCCAGGCCGGAACCGCTGCGCGCCGCTTGAAGGCTATTGCTCGCTTGAACGAACGGGCTGAACAGGCGCTTTTGATCTTCAGCACTTATACCGATGCCGCTGTCTTCGATCAGCACTTGCACACTCACTTGCTCGTGCGATATCGCAACGATCTGCAGTCGCAGGCAGACGTCACCTGACTGGGTGAATTTGATCGCATTGCTCAACAGGTTCGACAGCACCTGTTTGAAGCGCGTCGGATCAATCAGCACATCCACGTCGGCGCGCGGATCAAGTTCGATGCGCCACAAGAGCCGTTTCTGCCGCGCCAGCCCTTCGAAAACCCGACACACCGATAACACCGTCTCGCGCAGGTTGGCCCGCTCGGGCGAAAGGGACAAATGCCCCGACTCGATACGGGCGATGTCGAGAATGTCGCCAATCAACGCCAATAATTGCTGGCCGGCATTCGACGCCACCTGAATTGCCAGTCGATCGGTCACGCCCTCCTCTGCGCGCTTGAGCGCCAGCTCAAGCATGCCGATCAACGCGTTCATCGGTGTGCGGATCTCGTGGCTCATGGTCGCCAGGAAAGTGCTTTTGGCCCGATTGGCCTCATCCGCTGCGTCCTTGGCCTGTTGCAGTTGCAACAACCATTGCTGGCGCTGATGGATCTGCCGACGCTGCCAGCCGATCCAGATCAGGGCCAGCAGCAGCAAGCCTGCGGCGCCGGCAAAACCAAGCAGAATCTCGCGGCGATGGCGCGACCAATAGCTGTCCTCCACCACCACATCGTGGCTCCAGCGCTCGACCAGTTCATCCATTTGCTGCGGCGCGATGCTCAGCAACGCCTTGTTCAGGATCGAGTGCAGCAGCGCCGACTGCGGCGCCGTGGCCAAAGCGATGCGCGCCGGCTGATCGCCTACGGTGCCGGTAATACGCAGGCGGTCGCGGTACTGGCGGGCGGTCAGAAAAAGCGCCCCC